>JBBQLH010000057.1:0-25700 GCA_038327685.1 Solirubrobacterales bacterium | reverse complement strand
TGCTGCATGGTCGGCACCTCCCCAGAGCTGGGGTGTCGGCGACAGGCCCATTCCTGCCGCCCAGTCCCCGCACACCTCTGCGCGGGGGTGTCGACCGATCTACCGCCCAGGCCGGACCGAACCGACCTCCACAGGGTCTAGTGATGGCGAGCAGCCTTCACCCGCAACTGAAGCGGCCAGCGCCATCGGTAAGCAGGGAGGAGACGGGGCCAGGGAGGACGAGCTCGCAAACGCTTCTCAGCGGACTCCACGTCGCCCCAAAAGTCCTTTGCCCCCTCGGGCCTGCCAGCGGCTTGCTCGGTGGAGATCGTTGCGGTGCTATCGATCGGAAAGCTCGCCACTGGCCAGGCCGACTACTACCTCGAGCAGGCGCACGGCCCGGTGACCCGCGCGACGGCCGTCAGCTCGGGAGTCGAGGACTACTACCTCGGCGGTCCCGAGGCGAGCGGCGAGTGGGTTGGCGCTGGCGGCGCCGCGCTCGGCCTGCACGGGACGGTCACCGCGACGGAACTGGATCGCGTGCTCTGCGGCCAGCATCCCGCGACCGGGGAGGCACTCGGCCGCGTCCTCACCGCACGGGTCCCCGGCTTCGATCTGACCCTCTCGGCGCCCAAGAGCGTCAGCGTGCTCTTCGGCGTCGGCGACGACAAGCTGCGCGCGGTGCTTCGCGACGCACACGACCGGGCCGTGATCGACGCGCTCGGCTACATGGAGCGCAAAGCGGCGCACACGCGACGCGGCCCCGGCGGCGCACAGGTGATCGCCGGCAACGGGCTGCTGGCCGCCGCGTTCCGGCATCGCACCTCGCGCGCCGGCGACCCGCAACTGCACACGCACGTCCTCGTCGCCAACCTGACGCTCGGCGCCGACGGCCATTGGTCGACGCTCGACGGGCGCCGCATCTACGCGCACGCCAAGACGGCGGGCTACCTCTACGAGGCGCGGCTGCGCAGCCTGCTCACCCACGCGCTCGGCGTCGAGTGGACCCCGGTGCGCAACGGCATCGCCGACATCGCCGGCGTGCCGCCGACGGTGTTGCGGGCGTTCAGCCGCCGCCGCGCCGACATCAAGGCTGAGCTCGAGCGCCGCGGCACGACGAGTGCCGCCGCGGCCCAGGTCGCAGCGCTGCAGACACGCCGTGGCAAGAACTACGGCGTCACGCCGGAACAGCTCGTGCCGGAGTGGCGGCAGCGGGCACGCGAGCTCGGGCTCGACCCTGAGCGTCTGAGCGGGCTTGGCCGAAGGCTGCCGTCGCTCGAGCTCCACTCGGAACTCGAGCAGAACATCGTGGATTGGATGGCGGGGCCGGTCGGGCTGACCCATCGATGCTCGACGTTCACGCGGCGGGACGTGATCCAGGCCGTGGTGGGCGGCTGCCGGCTGGTGTCCGTGCCAGCGTTGCGGACATCGAGTGCATCGCCGATCGCTTCCTGACTTCGGACCGAGTGGTGGCGCTCGCCGTCGGCGAGCGAGCGGCGCGCGACGGCGTACTGCGGCGGCGCGATGGCCGTGTCGTTGCCACGGTCCCGACCGAACGGGTGTACTCCACGCCGGAGTTGCTCGCGCTCGAACAGCGGATCATCCGGTACGCACGCGACAGCCAGGACGCGCGCGTCGGCATCGCTCGCGCGCGGGCAATCGAGCGCGCGATCGCGGCTCGGCCGATGCTGGCCGGCGAGCAAGCGGTGATGGTCCGGCGGTTGACGGAGGAATGGGCGGGCGTCGCCGTGGTCGTCGGTGAAGCCGGGACCGGCAAGACGCTCGCGTTGGCCGCTGCGCGTGAGGCGTGGGAGGCGAGCGGCCGTCGGGTGATCGGCGTCGCGATCGCTCGGCGCGCGGCGCGGGAGCTCGAGCTCGATGCGGGCATCTCGGCCACGAGCGTCGGCGCCCTCCTCGAGCAGCTTCGGCGACGGCCGGTCAGTGCGATCCCGCCCCGGGCTGTGCTCGTCGTCGACGAGGCGGGGATGGTTTCGACCCGCCAGCTGGTCGCGCGAGTGGATCACGCCGCGGCGCGAGGGGCCAAGCTCGCGCTCGTCGGTGACCACCGTCAGCTCCCCGAACTCGAGGCTGGCGGCGCCTTCCGGGCCCTTACGACTCTGTTGCCCGCAATCGAGCTCCATGAGACCGCCGCCAGGTCGAGGGGTGGGAGCGCAGTGCGCTTGCCATGCTTCGCGATGGATCGGTCGAGCAGGCCCTTCAGCGATACCAAGACCACGGGCGCGTTGTGGTCAAGGACGACGCGGACGATCTACGACGCCAACTTGTGGCGGACTGGTGGGCGGCGCGCGACCCCGAGGGCGCGGTCATGATCGCTTTCCGGCGCGCGGACGTCGTGGATCTCAACGGCCGTTCCCGGGCGCTGATGCGCGCCGCCGGTGCGCTCGGCGAGACCGAGCTTCGACTGCCGGGTGGTTCGTTTGCAGTCGGCGACCGGGTCGTGATCCGTCGCAACGACCTCCGACTCACAGTAGCCAACGGCGACCGCGGCAGAGTCCTCGCCGTCGATCCCGCAGCGGGCAGCCTCGACGTCGACGTCGGCGGCCGCCACATCCGGCTCGACGAGGCCTACCTCGCGCGCTCGAACCAGCGCAACGGTCCGTCGCTCGCGCATGGCTACGCCATCACCGGCCACAGCGCGCAAGGAATGACTTGCCGCGTGGCCTTCGTCCTCGCACTCGGACCGGTCTCGCGGGAATGGGGCTACACGGCGCTGAGCCGCGGGCGTGAAGCGAACCGGCTCTACGCCATCACGGGCGAACCCGATGAGCGGGCGGAATACGCGCCGGCCGGCCGGTCACGCGATGCCCGTCGAGATGTGCCGGCCGCGTTCAGCCGCTCGGCGGCCCAGACGCTTGCGAGCGACATCGGCGGTGAGCAGCAGCTACAGCAAGAACTGGTCGCCGCAACCACTGGACGCGAGGCGGCCGAGCGTTCGCATCGGCGCGCGGTCGCGATGCGTGCGGAACTCGAAGGCGGACGGCCTCCGCGCCTACGCTTCCATGCTCACACGCGCCATCGGGATGCGCTGGCAACCGGTCGGCGGGTCGAAGCGGCCGCGGAGATGCGGCTGCAGGCGCTGCAAGCACGTGAAGCGGAGCTGCGTGACGAGATACACAGGAGTCGCGCCGGTCACGAGCGGACGCCGGATCACGATGTCCTTGAGCGCGCTGTTCCCAGCCAGAGTCGTGGACTTGAGGTAGGGCTCTGATGGCTGCGCGACCAAGACCGGCGCCACACGTTCACGACGCTCACGGCGGCTCGCCGACCACCAACGGCGTCGCCGGTCCACCGTCGACGGAGTCACCGCTACTCGCCGAGCCGCTGCTCACCGCGGACGATGTCGCGTCCCTGCTCCGCGTCCCGCGCTCGACGATCTACGAACTCACGCGAAGTCGTCGGCTCCCGCACGTCAAGGTCGGGCGTCGGACCCTGTTCGTGCGCAGTGACCTCGACGCTTGGATTGTCGCGAGCCGCGTCATGCCGCTGAACTGACGCCGCTCGGCGGCGCCGGCTCGAGCGCGAACGCCTCGGCCACAAGTGCCGCCTCGTCCGGCCGCTCGACTTAGTGGAGGTACTTCATCGTGGTGGCCACGTCGGCGTGGCCCATCCATTCCTGAACGCGACGTATGTCGGCCTCGGCGATCATGCGCGTGCCGAAGGTGTGTCGCAGGTCGTGGAAGCGCAGCCGCCGTAATCCGGCTCGCTCGAGGGCAGCGCGATAACGCTTCGAGACCGCGGACGGATCGAGGTAGCTCCCGGCGACGCCTGCGAACACCAGGTCGTCGTCGCCGATCCAGTGCTCGCGCTTCGCCAGCCGGGCCAGCGAACTCGCCACGTCGGGCGCCAACGGCACGGAGCGGACCTTGCCGCTCTTCGGTGTTGTGAGGCGACCGCCGGCGTATGACCCACAGACGCGGACACGCTGCGCCGGGAAGTCGACGTCGCGCCAACGCAGCCCAACGAGCTCGCCCCGGCGGAGGCCCGTGAAGGCGGCCGTCAGGTAGATCGCGCCCTCCTGTTCGGACTCCGCGGCGCGGACCAGCGCCCACACCTCCTCCGGCGAGAAGACCTCGATGGCCGCTGACGTTCGGTGACGCGGCTTCTCGATCTCGGTCATCGGGTTGTACCGGAGCTTGTGCACGCGCCGAGCTCGCGCGAGCACCCCGCTGAGCACCGTGAGGAGCTTGATCTTCGTGCGGTTGCTGAGCCGCAGCGTCCCCTTCCAGGCCTCGATGCGATCGGCGGTCACGTCCTCGAGTCGCAGCGACCCGAACGCCGGCAGCAGGTGGGCTCTGATCACCGAGCGGTAGTCCGCGACCGTCGACGGCTTGCGGTCGAGTTCGTGCTCGACGTGGCGGAGGAACTCGGCGGCCGCGTCGGCGAACGTGACCCCCGTCCGGACCATCCCCGGCAGCACGCCCGCGTGCGCCTGCTCGAGGACGTCGCGCAGCCACGCCTCGGCGGTCCGCTTCGTGTACGAACCCGCTCGCGGCCGGCCGCGCTCGGTCCACGCGGGCCCGATGGTGCGGTGCACCTGGCGGCCGTCGGGCAGCCGGTACTTGGCGCGCCAGACCGGACCGCGGCGGCCCTCGTGGCGGTAAACGTGTCCCGAGATCGGCGGCATCTCGGGACATAGTTGGGACACGGTCGAAATTCGCCCCCCAACCCGCCAAAGAAAAAGGCCCGCGTTAGCAGGCCTTTGTTCGATGCCCCCGCCAGGAATCGAACCTGGAACCTTCGGATTAAGAGTCCGCTGCTCTGCCAGTTGAGCTACAAGGGCGCGGTGCGCAGTGTAGAACGAAGCTAGGGCGTGGCGCTGGGCTGCGCGGCGGCCTGTGACCCGGCGGCGGACTGCTTGGCTTGGTCGAGCTGGCCCTTGAGCGCCTGGCGCATGTCGGGGTCGGTCAGCTCGAGCGCCTTGTTCTTCGCGAGATCGCCCTTGCGGGTCTGGCCGGCCTGGTAGGCGAAGATCGCGAGCTGCGTGAAGGTCGACGCGGTCGGGCGGGCGCCGGTGATGACCTCCTGCGCCTGGGCGGCCTTGTCGGGCTTGTTGAGCGCGCCGAAGGCCTGGACCATGAGGCTCGCGACGCGGTCGTCCGGCCTCCTCGGGTTGAGCGCGAGGTAGCGGTCCCACGCGTCACCGGCGCTCGTCAGCTTCGCGGTACCGGTCGCGGTGAACGTGCCCTTGGCGGGGTCGAAGTTCTTGCCGACGCCGGCGACCTGGAAGCGCGCGCGGGCGAGCGCGGCCCAGGCGGGCGCGTCCTGCGGGTTCGCCTGCGTCTTCTTGAGCGCCGCGGTCTCCTGCTTGGTGAACCGGTCGGCCCCGGTGTCGCCGCCGCCGCTGCGCTCCGTGATCGCGTCGACGAGGCCGCCGGAGACGCCACCGCCGCCGCCGATCCCGAACAGGACGAGGCCGCCTCCCATCAGGAAGGCGAGCGCGATGTAGACCATCTTCACGGTCCGGCGCCGGCCGGCGCCTCTCAGGTCGAAGAGCATTCGATCAGGCCTCGAGGTCGTCGGCGACGCGTGGATGGCGCCGCTCGTTCAACCAGGCCAACAGGATAGAACCCTCGAAGAGCACGTAGAGGGGCACCATCAGCGAGAGCATGGTGACCGGGTCCTGGCCCGGGAGCAGCATCGCGATGACCGCGATCCCGAGGATGCTGTAGCGGCGCGAGTGGCGGAGCTGGGCCACGGTGATGATCCCCAGGCGGGTGCAGGCGAGGATCCCCACCGGCACCTGGAAGCAGAGGCCCATCGCGATCAGGACCGTGATCGCGAAGCGGTAGTAGTCCTTGGCCTGCAGGAGGATGTCGAACTTGTCGTCGTTGAAGTTCTGCAGGAAGTTGATCGCGTTCGGCAGCACCATGTAGTACGCGAACACGACGCCCGCGATGAAGAGGAACGGCACCATGGCCATCAGTGGCAGCGCGACGCTGCGCTCGCTGCGCGAGAAGGCCGGCAGCACGAAGGCGTAGGCCTGGTAGAGGAGGAACGGCAGCGCGATCAGCATGGCCGCGTAGGCCGCGATCCGCACCGTGGCGGTGAACGGCTCCCCGACCCCGAGCGTCACCGGACGCCGCGCCTCGCGGGGCGGGACGGAGCGCGCGAGCGCGCGGTACTGGGTGGCCAGCTCCTG
This sequence comes from Solirubrobacterales bacterium, assembly GCA_038327685.1. Classification (GTDB taxonomy): domain Bacteria; phylum Actinomycetota; class Thermoleophilia; order Solirubrobacterales; family Solirubrobacteraceae; genus DASQFQ01. Next base: position 19,561 of record JBBQLH010000057.1, on the reverse strand, counting down.
GTAGCCGCGGCGCGTCGCGGCGTTGTCGGCCGACCGCGCGAGGCCGTCGAAGGTCACCGCCGACGCCATGGCCGACTTCCGCAGCTGGACCTGGAAGGCCGCGGTGCGCTCGAACGGGTCCTTGCCCGGCTTGTTCTTGAACGCCGTCCCCTGGAGCGGGCGGTTGATGATGTTGAGGACCACATCGCCCTGCCAGAGGCAGAGCCCGAAGCAGGCGACGAAGACGACGAGGGAGACGATGATGCGCTTGCGCAGCTCGTCGAGGTGCTCGACGAGGCTGAGGCGATCCTCGTGTCGGATCGGCCGCAGGGTGGTGGCCATGAGGCGATCGCCTCCCGACTAGTGCTTCTCGGAGGCGACCCCGTCAGCGGCGGGCTGCGTGGTCTCCTCCTCCGGGCGTCCGAGCGCGGCGGCGGCCTGGCGGCGGTTCGACGCGCTGGTGTCGTCGCCGTCCTCGATGACGTCCTCGTCGTCGTCGTCGGACTTCTTGGTGATCGAGTCTTTGAACTCGCGCATCCCGGCGCCCAGCTGTCGGCCGAGGGCGGGCAGACGCTTCGGCCCGAAGATCATCAGGACGATCCCGAGCACGATCAGCAGCTCGAGCGGCCCGACGGTTTGGAAGACGGCGAGATTCATAGGCGTTCGGGCATTCCTACGCGCGGCCAAGCCTAGCGGCTCACTCGAAGTGGACGGATGGTCCAGTCAAGTCCTGCAGCCAGCGTTCCGATGTAGGGCGCAGACCCCATCAAGTTATGAATCAGCCCAGCGAAAACTCCCACTACGTCCGCCGCGTGGTCCTCCCCTCAGGTCGTGAGATCGAGGTCGTCTACTTCGACGCACAGGCCGCGCCCGCCGACGCCGCACCGATCGTCAACAACCCGCACACGCGGCTTCACGAGTGTCCGGAATGCGACCGCGGCCTCGTCTACCCGGTGGAATGGGAGGAGGCCTCCCCGACGCAGTGGGAGGTGCTGCTCCGCTGCCCCAACTGCGAGTGGACCGACCTCAGCACCTACGACCAGAACGTCGTGGATCGCTTCGACGAGGAGCTCGACCGCGGCACGGAGGCTCTGGTCGACGACCTCATGCGCCTCCAGCAGGCCAACATGGAAGACGAGCTCGAGCGCTTCACCTCCGCGCTCGCCTCGGACGCCATCTGGCCGATGGACTTCTAGCTGTACCGGTCGACCACGCCGTCGGCCACCAGCTCGAGCGCGCCGCGCTGCGCGTCGGTCAACGCCGGCAGCGCGGCCTTCGCGTCGGCGACCATCTCCAGCGCGTCCGCCCGCGCGACCTCGAGCGCGCCGGTCGCCGCGATCGCGTCGCACACCGCCTCGGCCTGCTCGGGTGTCCGCACCTCGCGCAGCCCCACGCGCGCCAGCTCCGGGTCGCGCTCGCGCGCGAGGATCAGCGGCAGCGTGACCGTCCCGTCGAGCAGGTCCGTGCCGCGGTGCTTGCCGGTGCGCTCGGGCGGCCCCGAGACGTCCAGGACATCGTCGAGCAGCTGGAAGGCGAGGCCGATGCGGCGCCCGAACTCCCCGAGCAGCTCGACCGGGCCACCGCCCTCGAGCGCCCCGAGCTCGCACGCGGCCTGGAACAGGCGCGCCGTCTTGAGGTCGCAGCGGGCCAGATAGCGCTCACGCGTCGTCGCGGCGTTCCAGGCGTCGGCGCGCTGCATCAGCTCGCCCTCGGCGAGCGCCGAGGAGGCGGCCGACAGCACCCGGATCTCCTCCGGGCTGCCGTTGGCGGCGAGCTCTGAGAACGCGCGCGAGAACAGCAGGTCGCCGGTGGCGGTCGCCATGTCGCGCCCCGCGACCGCGACCACCGTCGGACGGCCCCGCCGCAGGTGCGCCCCGTCGAGCACGTCGTCGTGCACGAGCGTGGCGGAGTGGATGAGCTCGACCGCGACCGCGGCCCGCAGCACCCCGGAGCCGTCGCCCTCGGTAGGCGCCCCGGCGGCCACGAACACCAGTAGCGGGCGCAGGCGCTTGCCGCCCGCGGAGATCGTGGCGCCGGCGTGCTCGCCGAGCACCGGCCCGTGCGACGCGGCGACCTCGGCCAGGCGCGCCTCGAGCCGCTCGAGCATCGCGGGGACGTGGGCGCCCCCGGCCTCGATGACCGCTGCGACGGACTCGGCGGACGCCATCAGCTCACAGTTCCCGAATGTAGGGCGATGATGCCGCCGGCGGTCAGAATCCAGCGGACGTCGGTCAGTCCGGCCCGCGCCAGCGACCCGCCCAGCGCCTCGGGGCCGGGGAAGCGCTTGACCGACTTGGGCAGGTAGGTGTAGGCCTCGGGGTCTGCGGCGAAGCGTCCGAGCGTCGGCACGACGCGATCAAACCAAATCGAGAAGAACGTGGAAAGCGGCGGCCGCGTCGGCGTCGTGATCTCGAGTACGACCACGCGGCCGCCGGGGCGCACGACGCGCGCCATCTCCCCCAGGCCGCGCTCGAGGTCGGAGAAGTTGCGCGCGCCGAAGCCGACCGTGGCGGCGTCGAAGGAATCGTCCGGATAGGGCAGCTCGAGCGCGTTGCCCCATTCCCAGCGCAGGCCAGGCTCGCCGCCCGCCTTCGTGCGCGCCCGCTCGAGCATCCCCTCCGAGAAGTCCGACCCGACGACCTCGCCGCCCGGCCGCACCCGCCGCGCGAGTTCCAGCGCGAGGTCGCCCGTGCCGGTGGCGACGTCGAGCGCGCGGTCGCCGGGCCCGACCCGGGCGAGGTCGGCGGCGCGCTCGCGCCAGCGGTGGTGCAGCCCGGCCGTCATGACCGAGTTCATGACGTCGTAGAAGCCCGCGATGCGATCGAACATCGCGCGGACCTGACTTTCCTCGAGCGTCCCCGAGGGCGCGGGGGCGGAGCGCATGAGCGGGCGCTAGCCGCCGGACTTGTGCAGCTGCGAGAGGAAGTCGACCAGCGCGGCCTTCTTGTTCTCGGGCAGGCCGCGGTAGGACGGCATCGGAGCGGTCGGGTTCTCGAGCGTCCGCCTGATGGCGGCCTTCGGCAGCTTGTCGGCGATCTCCGTCAGGTGCGGCCCGGGCCCGTCGTTCCCGTTCTCACCGACCTTGTGGCAGGCGAGGCAGCCCGACTGGGCCATCACCAGCTTCCCGGGCTCGTACCGCTTGGCGACCTTCAGGTCGATCTCGTTCGGCGAGCCGGCGTTGGCGCCGAGGAAGGTCAGGTAGCCCATGGCGATGATCGTGAGGATGCCCGCCGTGGTCGCGATCGGCCGGCGCTCGGGCCGCCGCTCGGCGCCGCGGTCGTAGAACGGGAGCAGCAGCAGCAGGATCATGCAGATGGTCGGGATCCCGATCGTCGCCAGCGGCGTGAGCGCCGACGGCTTGATCACGCGCAGCAGCTCGAAGAGGAAGAAGAAGTACCACTCGGGCCGCGGCACGTAGGTGGTCGTCGTCGGGTCCGCCTTCGGCCCCAGCTCGGCGCCGAGGATCAGCGACAGCATGATGATCGCGAACATCACGATGCAGGCCATGACCGAGTCCTTGGCCACGGCATAGGGGAAGAACGGCTTCCCCGCCGACTTCATCAGCGAGTACTCGCGCAGGTAGGCCTGCTTCTCGGCGCGGTTCATACGCGTTCCTGCCTGAGCTTCTCAGGCTCCTCGGGCTTCATCCACGGCGGCGACGTGGTGCCGAGGCGCGCCACGAGATACAGGTGCGCGCCGATCAGGGCAGCGATCAGCCCAGGGATCAGCAACATGTGGATGGCGTAGAAGCGCGACAGCGTTGTCGCGTTGAACTCCGCCCCGCCGCGGAGGAAGTCGCCGAGGTACGGGCCGGCGAGCGGACCGGAGGCGGTGATGTTGGCGGCCACGATCGTCGCCCAGTAGGAGCGCTGGTCGAACGGCAGCAGGTAGCCCGTGAGCGACATCACGAAGGTGAGGATCAGCAGCACGACGCCGATCACCCAGTTGAGCTCCCGGGGGTACTTGTAGGCGCCGAAGAAGAAGGTCCGCGCCATATGCAGGAAGATCAGGATCACCATCATCGTCGAGCCCCACTTGTGCATCCCGCGCACGAACTCGCCGAGGAAGACGTCGTTGGTGATGTAGCGGGCCGACTCGTAGGCGCGCGTGGGCGACGGGTCGTAGTACATGGCGAGGAAGACGCCCGTGCCGGCCTGGGACAGGAAGGCGAACATCGTCGCCGAGCCCAGCGTGTAGAACCAGTTGGTCCCCTTCGGGACCTTGCGGAACATCAGCCAGCGGCCGGCGCCCGAGAGCGAGGTGCGCTCGTCGATCCAGTTGACGCTCGAGATCCCGGCCTCCTTGACCTCCTCGAGCGGGCCGGGGCGCGACTCGCCGGGGCGCTTGGGCCGAGGCAGCAGGGCGGGCGGGAGCGGTGGGAGCGGAAGCTTGGGAAGTTTCATGGCTACTGCTTGGGAGTGGAGAAGCGGGGCGGGTAGAGGTACTGGCCGATGCCGTCGAGCGGCTGGGCGGGGTCGCGGTAGGAGTCGAAGCGCTTGAGCTCGGTGTTGACCGAGTAGCGCGGCCCGAGCTCGACGTTGCCATTGCGCACGCGCGTGTAGAAGCGGTCGAGCGGGCGCACGGGCGGCCCGCCGACGACCTTGCCGGCGAAGTCATAGACGCCGCCGTGGCACGGGCAGATGAAGCGTTGCGACGCCTGCACGTAGCGGACGGGGCAGCCGAGATGCATGCAGCGGGTCGAGACCGCGATGAACTGCTCGTCGTAGCCGGGCGGGTTCGGCTTCTGGTCGATCTGGTCGTTGCGCGCCCGCATGTAGACGGTGGTCTTGCCGACGTCGCCGATGCCCGTCGTCTGGACGATGACCTTGGGTACATAGGTGTCGTTCGGGAAGTCCGCCAGCTTGCCGACCGCCTGCCAGCGCACCGGCGGGCGCTCGAACAGCGCCGAGCCGACGGCGAAGGCCAGCGGGGGCAGCGTGAAGGCGGCCGCCGCGGTGGCGCCGGCGCCGTGCGCGGTGAGCGTCATGAAGCGCCGCCGGGTGACCGTCTCGCCCTCGAAGGCGCCCGGCATCTGACGGTCGACCGTGTACTTGGACTTGGGCTCTTTGCGGGCGGAGGCCACGACGGCGCGAACAATAACGACAGACGGGCCGGTTCAGGCCTCAGCTGGCGCTCTGCCGCGCCCCATGGCCGACCGCGCGCGCGCCCGCCTCCCACGCGGCCTGCGCTGCCTCCGGGTCGCCTTCGGCGTGCGCCTGAGCCGCGCGCGAGATCACGCCGGCCAGGACCTCGACCGCGTCGAGGTCCCCAAGCTCCGCCAACCGGGCCAGGCCCAGCGCGTAGAGCCGGTCGCCGGCCAGCAGCGCGAGGTCCGGGTCCTGGGTCCGCAGCACGCGCCCGTCGCCGTAGTGCTGGAGGTAGCCCTCGTAGATCGCCTCGACGAGCTCGGCGTAGCCCGGGCCGGCGAGCGCGCCCAGCGACCCCTCCTGTGTGGGATCGGTCACGGTGTCGGCGAGCAGACCACCGCTCGATCGCATCGTCGCCGCCAGTGCCTGGAGCGCGCTCATCCTGCCTCGCTTCGCTCGTCCCCGCAGCGGACTTCGTCCGCGCTCGCCTCCGCGAAGGCGGCGGTCGCGGCCTCGAGCGTGCGCTCGATGTGCTCGGCCGTGTGCGCGAGCGAAGGGAACCAGGCCTCGAACTGCGACGGCGGCGGGTAGACGCCGCGCGCCAGCAGGGCCCGGCACCACGCGGCGTGCGCGTCGGTGTCGCAGGCGGAGGCGCCCGCGTAGTCGCGCACGGGCTCCGCGGAGAAGAAGACGGTCAGCAGCCCGGGTGCCTCCGCGACCTGGACCGGGCGGCCGTTCGCGGCCTCGCGCAGCCCCGCGGCGAGCGCGCGCGTGGTGTCGGCGAGGCGCAGGTAGGCCTCCTCGTCGAGCGCCTCCAGCGCGGCGAGGCCCGCGGCCACGGCGAGCGGGTTCCCGCTCAGCGTGCCGGCCTGGTAGACGTCGCCGGCCGGCGCGATGCGCGACATCAGCTCGGACGGGCCGCCGTAGGCCGCGGCCGGGAGCCCGCCGCCGATGACCTTGCCCATCACGGTCAGGTCGGGGATGACGCCGGTCAGCTCCTGGGCGCCGCCGGGCCCGACGCGGAAGCCCGTGATCACCTCGTCGAACACGAGCAGCGCGCCGCTCTCGGTGGCGAGCTCGCGCAGCCCCTCGAGGAAGCCCGCGGCCGGCGGGACGAGGCCCATGTTCGCGGGATAGGGCTCGGCGAGGATCGCGGCGGGCGGGTCCACGAGCACCGCGGCACGTACCGCCTCGAGGTCGTTCCAGGGCACGATCGACGTCGCCGCGGTCGCCGCCGCGGGAACGCCCGGCGAGGCGGGGATGCCCTGCGTGGCAAGGCCGGAGCCCGCCTCGGCGAGCAGGCCGTCGACGTGGCCGTGGTACGCGCCGGCGAACTTGACGAGACGCTCGCGGCCGGTGGCGGCGCGGGCGAGCCGGATCGCGCTCATCGTGGCCTCCGTCCCCGACGAGGTCATCCGCAGCATCTCGACCGACGGCATCCGGTGGGCGACCAGCTCGGCGAGCTCCACCTCGGCAGCCGTCGGCGCGCCGAAGGTCGTGCCCCGGTCGGCCGCCGCGTGCACCGCCTCGAGCACGGGCGCGAAGGCGTGTCCGTGGATCAGCGGTCCCCACGAGCAGACGTAGTCGACGTACGTGTTGCCGTCGACGTCGGTGAGCTCCGCGCCGGCGGCATGATCGACGAAGACCGGATCGCGCCCGATCGACTGCATCGCCCGCACGGGCGAGTTCACCCCGCCCGGGAGGACGCGGACGGCGCGGCGGTAGAGCTGGGCGGAGCGGGTGTCGGTGAGGGACGTGGGCACAGGCGGCGGGTCAGGTGTTCTCCCGCTCCCAGTCCCGGAACGCGTCCGTGAAGTAGAGCATCCGAACCTTCTTGAACTCGGTGCTCGAGTACAGCGTCGCGCGCTCGGTGATGCCCTCCTGCTCGGCGATCGAGTCGAGGATCGCGTCGCACTCCTCCTTCGAGCGGCCGTGGGCCATCGTGAACACCGAGTACGGCCAGTCGGCGTAGGTCGGACGCTGGTAGCAGTGCGAGATGCCGCGGAACGCGGCCATCCGCCGGCCCGTGTCGAGGATCTGCTCGTCCGGGACCGCCCACACGCCCATGCCGTTGGCCGAGAAGCCCGCGCGACGGTGGAAGAGGATCGCGGCAACGCGGCGCAGGGCATTGCGCTCGCGCAGCGACTCGAGTCGGCGCAGCACCTCCTCCTGCGACACCCCCAGGCGCTCGGCGGCGGGCGCGTAGGGCTCGCTGACGACCGGCATCTTGCCCTGCGTGGCGCGGATCGTCGCGATGTCCTCCTCGGACAGCTCGATCGGGTCGAGCTCGCGCGGCTCGACGGGCTCGACCGTGGCCGACAGCGCGTCGGTGCCCTTCTCCATCTCGAGGTCCATGCGGATCTTGAACAGCTTCAGCGTCGGCAGCTGGCGGATCGAGTGCGCGCCGGTCTTCGCCTTGATGATCTCGATCGTGCCGTCGAGGCCGAGCGGCGAGCCGGGCTCGGTCGCGAGCGTGAACCAGAGGTTGAAGTCGTGGTCGCGCAGGTAGTTGTGGGTGACGCCGGGATGGGTGTTGATGAACTGCGCCGCGCGGTGCGGATACTCCGGGTCGACCTTCGCGGCCACCAGCATCGAGGCGTAGCCGAGCGCGCGGGTGTCGAAGATCGGCGTGATCTCGCGGATGATGCGCCCGTCGAGCAGGCGCTTGACGCGGCTGAGGACCTCATCCTCCGGGATGCCCGCGAGCTGCGCGACGTGCGCGAACGGGCGCGCCGTCAGGTCGAACGAGCCCTGCATCAGGTTGAGCAGCTTCTTGTCGGTCTCGTCGAGCGGGATCGCGCTTCCGTCCTTGCGCGAGCGCACCTTCGGCTGGGCTACTGGAGCCATCTGGCGACGTCCTTGGCGTGGTAGGTGATGACGATGTCGGCGCCGGCCCGGCGGATCCCGGTCAGGGCCTCGAGCACGGCGGCGCGCTCGTCGAGCACGCCCGCCGCGGCGGCGGCCTTGATCATCGCGTACTCGCCGCTGACCATGTACGCGGCCACCGGGAGGCGCGTGCGCTCCTTGACCCGGCGGATCACGTCGAGGTAGGGCAGCGCCGGCTTGACCATGACGACGTCGGCGCCCTCGGCCGCGTCGAGCTCCGCCTCGCGCTCGGCCTCGAGCGCGTTGGCCGGATCCATCTGGTAGCCGCGGCGGTCGCCCTCCTGCGGCGCGGAGTCCGCGGCCTCGCGGAACGGGCCGTAGAAGGCGGAGGCGAACTTCGCCGAGTAGGCGACGATCGGCGTCTCCGAGAGTCCGTTCTCGTCGAGCGCCGAGCGCAGCGCGCCGACCCGGCCGTCCATCATGTCGCTGGGGGCGACTGCGTCGGCGCCCGCCGCGGCCTGGGAGACCGCGGTGCGCGCGAGCAGCTCGAGCGTCGCGTCGTTGTCGACGACGCCGTCGGCGCGCAGCACGCCGCAGTGGCCGTGGCTCGTGTACTCGCACAGGCAGAGGTCGGTGATCACGAGCAGGTCGGGATAGGCGCCCTTGATCGCGCGGGTGGCGAGCTGGACGGGACCCTCGTCGTCCCACGCGCCCGAGCCCTCCTCGTCCTTGGACGCCGGCAGCCCGAACAGCAGCACCGCGGGGATGCCGAGCGCGTGCGCCTCGCCCGCCTCGCGCACCGCGGCGTCGATCGAGAGATGATCGACGCCCGGCATCGACGGGATCGGCGTGCGGACTGCCTCGCCTAGCGGCTCGTCACCGGCTTCGCCTCGGCTCCCGTGGGCGACGAACATCGGGTAGACGAGGTGCCGCGCGGCCAGCTCGGTCTCGCGCACGAGGTCGCGGATGCCGGTGGTCGCGCGCAGGCGGCGCAGCCGGGTGGCGGGAAAGGCCATGGGGCCGATGGTATCCACGAGCACTGACGCGCACAGCCGGCCGGCGAACGTCAACGGCCGCTGGGTAAGGGAGGGTTCGAGGCTGCCGCGGTCCACGAGTGTCGCCTAAACCCCGCCCTGGGGGGTGGACGCGACACTCGTCACTTTCCGGGCGGCTCGCTCCCGGCTCCTACCCAGCGCAGTTGCCGTTCGCGCCGAACCCGCCTACGCGAAGCGCCGCAGCGAGAGGCGGGCGAGCGCGGAGAAGACCAGCGCGAGCGCAGCGAGGTGCGCCAGCGGGACGAGCAGCTCGCCACCGCTGATCGCCGCGTCGAGCGCCTGCATGCCAGGGCGGAACGGGAACGCCGCCGAGACCACCCGGATCAGGTCGTAGAGACCCGAGGCGACCGCGCCGGACGGCACGAGCGCCAGCGCCGCCACCGGCAGCGACACGACGAAGGCGGCCAGCGAGGCCGAGCGGACCTCGCGCGTGGCGCCGCCGATCGCGACCCCCATCGCGCCGAACGCGAGCGAGCCGAGGGCGAGCACGACGAGCCACAGCGGCGAGCGCGCGAAGTCCAGCCCGAGCAGCCCGCCGAGGATGCCGAGCATCACGGTCGTCAACACGAACGCCGCCAGCGCCGCCAGCGTGACCTTCTCCGCGACGAGCGCGGTCCGGGTCACCAGCCCGCGGATGAGGCGCCCGAACGCGTTCTCCTCGCGCTCGAGGGCGAGCATCCCGGCCGCGAGCAGCAGCGCGACGAACATCATCGAGCCGATCACCGCCGCCTCGGCTGCGAACGCGCTGAGCGAGGACTTCGAGCCCGCGACCACGTGCTCCTGCACACGCACCGGCGAGCTGATGGAGGCGAGGATCGGCTTCGACAGGTCGAGGTTGTCGGCGGCGAGGCGGGCGAAGCGCGAGACCTGGGCGAGCGCCGCGCGCTCGGGGGCGTTCGCCGGCAGGCCCGCGCGCGCGGCGTCGATGATCGTCTGCGCGTTGCGCAGGCCGAGGATGTCCACCGACCCGACGATCGGCAACGCGACCTTCCCACCCGCGACGATGATGTTGAGGTAGCGCGCGGCCTCGCGCAGGACCTCGGCCGAGATCGCCTGGTTGGCGTCGGCCAGCGTCGAGTCGATCGTGTCCTGCACGAACTGGCGCTTGAGCGGGTTGTCGGCGTTGAAGTAGACCTCGACCGTCGGCCGTCCGGCGCCGCTCAGGCCCAGCGTCCCCTGCAACTTGTCCGTGACGTCCGCCGGGACCACCAGCGCGCCCAGCGCCTCGCCGGAGCGGACCTTGGCGATCGCCTCGGCGCGCGTCTTCACGCGGATCGGCTGGACCTTCGCGAACAGCTTGCCTGCGTACTTGGTGGCGTCGACCTGCCGGCCGCCGAGCGCGACCTGCGACTTCTCGCGCGGCACGAGGTTGGCGAACGCCACGGTCGGCTTGCTCGGCCCGGACGACAGCGCGGCGCCCGCGACCAGCGAGACCACGATCGAGTAGCCGATCAGCACTCCCACCAGCAACGGCGAGCGGCGCAGGATCTGCAGGTCCTTGAGCAGCAACCAGCGCATCAGTGGCCGCGGTCGTGGAGGAAGCGGACGAAGGCGGACTCGAAGTCGGGCGCTTCGGCGTCGCCGCCCACGGTCCGCTCGAGCTCGCGCGGGCTGCCGGAGAACAGCAGCTCGCCGTCGGCGAGCACGAGCACGCGGTCGGCGAAGCGCTCGGCCTCGGCGACGTTGTGGGTCGCGTAGACGACCGCGGTGCCGGCCTCGGCCAGGCCGCTCACGAACACCCACAGGCGCTCGCGCTGGCGCGGGTCCAGCGACGAGGTCGGCTCGTCGAGCAGCAGGACGGACGGCTCGGCGAGCAGGCCGATGGCGACGTTCACGCGTTGCCGGTTGCCGCCCGAGAGCGACCCCGTCTCATCGCGCGCGCGGTCGCGCAGCCCGGTCTGGTCGAGCATGCGCTCGACCGTGGCCTCGACGTCGGGGCAGCGCTCGAGCCGCGCGAACAGCCGCAGGTTCTCCGCTACGGAGAGCTTCGAGTAGAGCGCCGGCTGCTGCGGCACCCAGCCGATCTCGCCGCCCTCGAGCGACACCGAGCCGCCGCTCGGCTTCAACGACCCGGCGAGGATCTGCAGCAGCGTCGTCTTGCCGGCGCCGTTGGGGCCGATGATCGCGATCCGCTCGCCGCGGTGCGCGCTGAAGGACACGCCCTGGAGCGCGCGCCGGTCGCCGTAGGCCTTCGAGACGCCGTCTGCGGTGAGGGCGACGGGCGCGCTGGCGACCGACGTCACGACGGCCCGGCGGACGCCGCGGCCGCGGCCTCATCGGCGCCGCCCAGCTCGGTCCCGCAGGCGGCACAGACCGCCGCCCCGGGCGCCAGCCCGGCCCCGCACTCCGGGCAGCTGAGCTGCGTCCCGACCCCGGCGAGCGCGACTGCCGGTGCGCGCGGCCACGGCTCGAGCACGAGGTGCCGGCGCAGGTAGACGACCGTCTCACGCAGCACGGCGGCGATCGGGAGCGAGATCAGCGCACCGAGGAAGCCGTAGATCTGGCCGCCGAGGAGCAGCGCGAAGATCACGAGCAGCGGGTTGATCCGCAACGCGTGCCCGAAAACGTTCGGGGCGACGACGTGGCCCTCGATCTGCTGCAAGGCGGTGAACATGACGATGAGCCACACGGCGTCGAGCGGCTCCGGGCTGAACGCCGCGATCAGGACCGGCGGTAGCCCGCCGACCGCCGGGCCGACGTAGGGGATGAGCTCGGCGAAGCCGTAGAAGGCGCCGAACGCGAACGCGTACGTCCTGCCGTCCGGGAAGATCCCGAGCGCGCCGAGAACCCACAGGCAGACGCCCGCGCTGGTGCCCATGATCAGCGAGAACAGCAGCTGCCCGCGCACGTAGCCGAAGACCGCGTGCTGGATCCGGGTCGGGAAGTCGTCCTCGGGCGTGCCGTCGCCGGGCGGCACGATGCGCCGGACGACGGCGCCGATCCGCTCGCCGTAGATCAGCATGTAGACCGAGAGCACGATCATCAGGATCACCGCGATCGAGCCCTCGACCAGCCGCAGCAGGGCGTCGCGGGTGAAGACGGCGAGCTGGCCCGAGCCCTGCGCGAGACGGTCGCCGAGCGTCTCGACCGCGGTCCGGCCGGGCTTCGAGACCTGGAGGTTGATGCCGTTGCGGTCCAGCCAGCTCTGGAAGTCCGCGATCGACGCGTTGGCGTCGTCGACGATGCCGGGCACGCTGTCGCGGAAGGAGGAGACCTGGTTGGCCACGGGGTCCGCGACCAGGATGCCGAGCCCGGTGAGCGCGAGCACGAGGGTCAGGAAGACCGACCCGACCGCGGCGCCGCGGGGGAAGCCCACGCGCCGGAGCAGCGACACGAACGGGTTCAGCAGCAGCGCGATCAGGCCCGCCACGATGAACAGCACGAGCACCGGGCCGGCCGTGCGCGCGACCTCCCAGGCGCCGAGCAGCGCGAGCGGCAGCACGACGAGCTGGATCCAGCGCGGCACCACCACGGGCGGAACCCGCGCGGGCGGCTCGGCCGGCATCGGCCCCAGCGCCGCGCGGCCCTCCGGGGGCTTCGGCTCCTCCTCGGGCGGGGCGCTCTCCTCCGGGGGAGCGTCCGGCTCCGTGTCGGGCTCCGAGGCTCGCATCCCCCAAGTATGCGCCCCGCGGCCGCTAGCTTCCCTCGCGTGACCGCGATCCTGTTCGTCGGCGACATCGTCGCCTCCGCCGGCCGCCGCACGCTCAAGACGCTGCTCCCGGGCCTGCGCGAGGAGCTGGGGCTCGACTTCGTCGTCGCCAACGGGGAGAACGCGGCGGGTGGCATCGGCATCACTCCCAAGCACGCCGACGAGCTGTTCGCGGCCGGCGTCGACGTCATCACGCTCGGCAACCACACCTACCGCCACCGCGAGGTCTGGCCCTACCTCGACGCGCAGCCCTACATCCTGCGCCCAGCCAACTTCATGCGCACGCAGCCCGGGCGCGGCACCTGCATCTTCGAGCGCGACGGCGCCTCGCTCGGCGTGGTCAACATCTCGGGCAACCTGTTCATGCAGACGGCGACGCCGGCGTTCACGACGATCGAGGACGCGCTGCGCGAGGTCGCCGGCGCCGACCACGTGCTCGTCGACATGCACGCCGAGGCGACGAGCGAGAAGGTCGCGATGGGCTGGTTCCTCGACGGCCGCGTGACCGCGGTCGTCGGGACCCACACGCACGTGCCGACCGCCGACGCGCGCGTACTCCCGGGCGGGACCGCCTACATCAGCGACGTCGGCATGACCGGCGCGCGCGGGGGTGTGATCGGCGTCAAGCGCGAGCAGTCGATCGCGGTCTTCCGCAGCCACATGCCGATGCGCTACGACTCGTCGGACGAGGACCCGTGGCTGATGGCGGTCGTCATCCGCACCGCGGCCGGCTCGCGCCCGTCGCGCGCGGAGTCGATCGAGACGATCCTGCGGCCCGAGAGCAGCGCCACCAGCGAGAGCGGCAGGAACCAGACGAGGTAGAGGTAGAACCAGTGGTCCAGCGCGAGCTGGAGCGCGATCAGGGTGGCGGCGCCCAGCGCCGCGACGGTGACGGGGTCGCGGCGGCGCGGCACGAAGGCGACGGCCACCGCGAGCGCCAGCGCGGCGACGGCGACCGCGCCCTGCAGGAGGTCGAGCCCGCCGTACAGGCCCCAGACCGAGAACGGCGAGCCACGGTCGGCCTGGAAGCCGAGCGTGCGGTCATAGAACGTGCCGAGCCCGTCGCCGAACGCGACCGGAGCCAGCGCGAGCGCGGCGACCGCGGCGAACGCCGCCGCGGTGACGGCGATCACCCGTGGCGCACGGGCGGCCTCGCCGTCGCGGTACGTCGCGAACAGCGGAGCGAGCACGATCGGCCCGAACTTCGTGAGCGTGGCCGCGGCCACGAGGGCACCCCGCACCGCCGGGCGCGCGAGCGCGAGCATCGCCGCGGTGACCAGCAGCGCGACGACGCCGTCGTTCGCGTTCGAGTTGGCCACGAGCAGCGTGAAAGGGAACGTCGCCCACGCGTAGGCGAGGAGGGCGCCGAGGTCCGGCCCGCGCAGGCGGCGGCCGAGCAGCCACAGCCCGCCGGCGGTGAGCAGGTCGAACGCGACGGCGGCGGCGTGGGCCGCGGGCAGGTCGTCCCAGGTCCCGCTCCACGGCAGCAGCGCCTCGAACGGGACGTAGGCGTAGTAGAGGACCGGGCCGTAGGTGTCGCCGCGCGCGATGTCGGCCGGGAAGTGGCCGTAGACCGCCTGGCCGCCAGCGAAGTGATCGGCGCCGACGACGCTCGCGTAGCCGACGTCGATCACGTTGGAGCCGACGACGTTGAGCCCGCAGCGGACGCCGAGCAGGAACACGGTCGCGAGCCCGAGCACCCCCACTGGCGCGGTCAGGCGCAGTGGTGGCGGCTCGTGCCCGCGCGACCGCGAGACCGCGATGCCGAGCATCCGCGCCAGCAGGTAGACGAGCAGGGGATAGACGAGCGGGACCGAGACGCCGATCTCGGACGCGTTGAAGAACGCGTAGGAGACCGAGAACGCCAGCAGCACCACGAGGTCCAGGTGCAGCAGCCGCAGCGGTGGCCGCGCGTACGGGAGCACGAACAGCGCGCACAGCGGCAGCCAGATCCAGGGCGCGTTGGCGATGCGCCCGAACGCGCCCGCATATCCGCGCGCCATCGTCCACGCCACCTTGTAGCCCGTCCAGCTCTCGAGCACGCGCCCGCTGCGGTCGTCGACGACCGTCTGCGAGAGCTCCTTCGAGCGTCCGCGGTGGCCCTCGGGCGGCGCGAAGAAGGACACCTGCCAGCGCCGCTTCGCCTTGCTCTTGTAGTAGACGCGGCCATAGGTCTCCGCGTGCCCGCGGCGTGCGCGGCGCACCTCGGGCCGGGCGGCGACGGCGCGCATGACGTCGGCCGGCGCGCGCTCCCAACCCGGTGGCGGGCGGTCGTAGCGCGCGGGTGACGTGAGGCCCTGGGCGGCGGCGGCCGGCGCGAGCGCCAGCAGGATCGCTAGCGCGAGGAGCGCGGCCCTCACGGAGCGGGCACGCCGAAGTGCTCGCGCACCATCGGCACGACGTCGCGCAGCGACCACTGCGGCCGGGAGTCGCGCGCGGGGCCCGTGCCGCACCACAGCAGCGCACCCAGCGAGTCGTTGGCGTGCAGCGACCCGTGCGAGCCTCCGCCGACGTGGTGGTCGCCGCCCCAGTCGGTGAACTCGTAGCCCGGCCGCGCCGACAGCAGGACCTCGGCGGAGGTGCGGCAGCGCAGCGCCGACCAGACGCGCCCGAGCGCGTCCGGGTAGGTGGAGGAGACCAGCGCGCCGTCTCGCTTCTTGAGGTTGAGCAGGTCGAGGTCACCTTCGACGCTCCAGCGCTGCCCCCGCAGGTCGCGCAGGGCGCCCCCGGGCATGAAGCGCAGCTCGCCGCGGCGGCCGCGGATCGCCGCCTCGCCGTCCGGGTGGTCGGTGAGGTGCATGACGAGGTCGACGCCGTCGAGCGCGAGCGCGGTGCGCTCGATGCGCGGCACGAGGTCCGCGCGGCGGTCGCGGTCGAGCACGTAGACCTGCGCCGAGCGCGACGAGGGGCAGACCGCGATCTCGGGCTCCTCGCCATCGCGGCGCACGCGTAGCGGCGCCGGCGGCTCGAGGCCGAACCCGTCGAACGCCTTGAAGAGGTCGATCTCGCGCTCGACCTGCGACTGCGAGTGATCGGAGAGCACGATCATCGCGTGGTCCTCCAGGAATTCGTCCGGACCGCCCGCGGCGTGCATCAGGCGCTCGATCTGCTTGTCGGCGGCCGCGATCGAGGCCACTTGCGCGAACGGGCCGTTGCGGTGCGAGTGGGTGTCGTTGTCGGGCAGCGAGAGCAGGAGGAAGTCGAACAGGTCGTGCTCGACCAGGTGAGCGCCGACGCAGCCCGCGTGCTGGTCACGAACCCCGGGCAGCCCCAGTTGCGAGCGGCAGCCGGTCTTGCGCGAGGCGAAGATGTCGGCGTAGAAGAACTCGCGCGGGCCGTAGACGGCGTGGCGGAAGACGGTCGAGGCGAGCCGCGTGAGTGCCGTCTCGTTGGTCACCTCGTGGCGGTGGCGCCCGCGGTACATCAGATAGGTCGTGCCGGCCGTGCGGACGTCGGCGTCGTCGAGCGTCTCGAACACCGTCTCCAAGTCGGAGGAGAGGTGCTCCAGGTTCATGTTGTAGATCGTGTCGGTGAGGGAGCGCTTGAAGCCGAACGTCTGCGAGGCCTTGAAGCTCGTGCCGTACTCCACGTAGCGACCCTCGCCGCGGTGGTACCAGTTCATCGACGGGATCTCGTGCTCGTCAGGGCCGACGCCGGTCGCGATGCTGGCCGCGCACACCGGCGTCACCGAGGGGAACGCCGCGACGCAGTCGTCGACGTAGGCCCCGCGCTCCATCAGCAGCCTGAGCGCCGGCGCGCGGCCGGTCGCGATCGCGCGGTCGAGCATCGCGGGCTTCATGGCGTCGATGACGGTGAGGACGAGCTTCTTCGGCCCGTCGCCGCTGCTCATCGCAGGATGCGCAGACCGGCGTACTTCTCGCCCGAGCGCCGGCGGCCGCCGACGAGCAGGGCGACGAGCCCGGCGATCACCAGGAGGGCGAGCGGCGGGAACAGCACGGACAGCCCGGCGGCCGCCAGCGCGGCGGCCTCGGCGTAGACCGGGAGCGTGCCGGCGGTGTCGGCATCGAGCCGGCGCCGCGTGCGCACGAGCAGGTCGCGCACGGCGGCGAAGCCGAGTGCCGCGCAGACCGCGCCCACGAGCAGGCCCGGGACGATCGGGTGGCCGCGGTCGGCGAGCGAGGCCGCGCCCTGGAGCGCGCCGAGGATCACCGCGAGCGCGGCGAAGATCGCGACGTAGGGCGGGCGCTCGGGCGCCTCCGGCCCCGCGCGGCGGACCGCGAAGGTGGCGAGCGCGAGCATCACCAGCACGATCGCCAGTGCCGGGGCCTGCTCGAGGAACGCGAAGTCCGTGCCGTCGAAGTCGAGGCCGAGGTTGGCGGCGGCGAGCGCGCCGACGAGGAGCACGGGCAGGAACGGGCGGATCCCGATCGCCGCCGCGATGCCCGCGCCCTGGAGCAGGTCGAGAAGGAAGTCCATTCAGCTAGCGTGTCCCGGAGAGGCTGAATGACCTTAGACGAGACGCCAAGGGGCTCGACCGGGGGCGGCGAAGCAGGGCGCGTGGTCGCACCCCGATCCACTACCCGCGACCTCGAGCGCTATGCGGGACTGTTCGCGCGCCGCACCCAGGGCATGAAGTCCTCGGCGATGCGCGACCTGATGGCGGTCACCGCGCAGCCCGAGGTGATCTCGCTCGCCGGCGGTCTCCCCGACACGAGCACGTTCCCGGCCGAGGACTTCGCCGCGCTGATGGCGCACGTGGCGGTCGACAGCGCCGCGGCGGCGCTCCAGTACGGGCCGACCGAGGGCCTCGAGGGCGTCAAGGACTGCATCGTGCAGGTGATGGAGGCCGAGGGGATGACGCTCGAGCCCGACGACCTGCTCGTCACCACCGGTGGCCAGCAGGTCATCGATCTGGTGTGCAAGACGCTGCTCGACCCCGGCGACGTCGTGATCGCCGAAGCGCCCACCTACCCGGGCGCCGTGCCGGTGTTCGGGTCCTACCAGGCCGACGTCGTCCAGATCGAGATGGACGCCGACGGCATGCGCATCGACCTCATGGAGGCGGCGCTCGACCGTCTCGACGCCGAGGGCCGCGTGCCGAAGTTCATCTACACGGTGCCGTCGTTTCAGAACCCGGGCGGCGTGACGATGTCGCTCGAGCGGCGGCGACGGCTCGTCCGGGTCGCCGCGGAGCGCGAGCTGCTGGTGCTGGAGGACAACCCGTACGGCCTGCTGCGCTACGAGGGCGATCCGCAGCCGACGCTCTACGCGCTCGACGGCGGCGAGTACGTGATCTACCTCGGGACGTTCTCGAAGATCCTCTCACCCGGCCTGCGCCTCGGCTGGACGGCGGCGCCGCGGCCGGTGCTCGAGAAGCTGGGCCTCGGCAAGGGGGGCGTGGACCTCTGCTCCTCCTCGCTCTCCCAGCACTTCGTCTGCGCCTACTTCGCCGAGCGCGACTGGCGCCGCTACCTCACGACGCTGACCGAGCTCTACCGTCGCCGTCGCGACACGATGCTCGACGCGCTGGCCGAGCACTTCCCGGCCGAGGCGACGTGGACGCGGCCCGAGGGCGGGCTCTTCATCTGGGCGACGCTGCCCGACTACATCGATACGACCGACCTGCTGGCGCGGGCCCTGCGCGAGAACGTCGCCTTCGTCCCGGGGCGCGCGGCCTACCTCGACGGCCGTGGCGGCTCCTCGATGCGGCTGAACTTCTCAGGCGTCGGGGAGGACGACATCCGCGAGGGCGTGCGCCGGATCGGCAAGGTCGTGGGCGAGCAGGTCGCGCTCTACGGCACGCTGACCGGGGCGGAGCCCGCGAAGCCGCGGCCGCGGGTCGAGGCGCCGGCCGCAGACGAGCCGAACGTCCTGCCGCTCCGCCGGCGGGCGCAGTGAGCCGCGTCGCGCTGCTCAAGGGCGGCCGCTCGCTCGAGCGCCAGGTGTCGCTGCGCTCGGGCGCGCAGGTCCAGGATGCGCTCGAGCGCCTCGGCCACGACGTGTTCGCCATCGACGTCGGCCCGGATCTCGTCGACCGGCTCGAGGAGGCGCGCGCGGACGTCGCGTTCGTCGCCCTGCACGGCCGCGGCGGCGAGGACGGCACGGTGCAGGAACTGCTCGACCTCGTCGGCGTGCCCTATACGGGCTCCGGGCCGGCCGCGTGCATCCGCTGCATGGACAAGGTCATCTCCAAGCACGCGATGCGCGACGCCGGGATCCCGACGCCCGAGTTCTACTCCTTCACCGAGACCGCGTTCCGCGAGCTCGGGGCGGCGAAGGCGCTGCCCGCGATCGAGGCCCGCCTGGAGTTCCCGGTCGTGGTCAAGCCCGCGGGCCAGGGCTCCGCGCTCGGGATCAAGTTCGCTGCCACGGCGGCCGACGTGCCGAGCGCGCTGGTCGCCGCATTCTCCTACGACACGCGGGTGATCCTCGAGCGCTACGTCGCCGGGCGCGACCTCGCGGTGTCCGTCATCGACGGCCCCGACGGCCCGGAGACGCTCCCGCTGGTCGAGGCGATCCCGGTCGACGAAGACTTCTATGACTTCGAGGCCCGCTACGAGATCGGTCGCACCGATTTCCGGTGCCCTGCGGAGGTGGGCGCCGCGGTGACCGCTTCCGCGCAGGAGCTGGCGCTCGCGGTGTACCGGCTCCTCGGCTGCTACGGCTTCGGCCGCGTCGACCTCATGCTGGAAAAGTCGACGGGTCAGCTTCAGGTGCTGGAGGCCAACGCGATCCCCGGGCTCACCGGCACATCACTGCTGCCGCAGGCCGCCGAGGCGGCGGGGATCTCCTTCGATGCGCTGATCGAGCGGGTGCTCGACCTGGCGCTGGCGCGGGTCGCGGCCTGAGGCCGCGAGCTACTGCTCGCCGGCCTGGAAGTCCTCGGGCGAGACCTGGTCGAGGAACTCCTTGAACTTGTCCACGACCTCCTCGGTGTCCTCGACCTCGTGCTCGAACTCGATCGCGGACTCGGCGATCACGTCCTCGGCGGCGAAGATCGGGGC
>JBBQLH010000056.1:0-25925 GCA_038327685.1 Solirubrobacterales bacterium | reverse complement strand
GGTCCCGTTCTTCTCCATCTCGGGCTCGGACTTCGTCGAGATGTTCGTCGGCGTGGGCGCCTCGCGCGTGCGTGACCTCTTCGAGCAGGCCAAGCAGAACTCCCCCTGCATCATCTTCATGGACGAGATCGACGCCGTCGGACGCCACCGCGGCGCCGGTATGGGCGGCGGTCACGACGAGCGCGAGCAGACGCTCAACCAGCTGCTCGTCGAAATGGACGGCTTCGAGGCCAAGGACAACATCATCATGATCGCGGCCACCAACCGGCCCGACATCCTCGATCCCGCCCTGCTGCGCCCCGGCCGCTTCGACCGCCAGATCACCGTGGACCGCCCCGACCGCAAGGGCCGCTCCAAGATCCTCGAGGTCCACACGCGCGGCAAGCCGCTGGCCAAGGACATCGAGATCGACACGCTCGCCGGCCAGACCCCGGGCTTCACGGGCGCCGACCTCTCCAACCTCGTCAACGAGGCCGCCCTCCTCGCCGCCCGCACCGGCAAGAAGGAGATCACCCAGGTGGAGCTGGAGGAGGGGATCATGCGCGTCGTCGCGGGTCCCGAGAAGAAGACGCGGATCATGGGCGAGAAGGAACGGCTGATCACGGCCTACCACGAGATGGGCCACGCGATCGTCGGCCACTACCTCGAGCACTCCGACCCGGTCCACAAGGTCTCGATCATCTCCCGCGGCCAGGCGCTCGGCTACACGATCTCGCTGCCGACCGAGGACAAGTTCCTCACCACGCGCGCGGAGCTGACCGACACGATGGCGATGACCCTGGGCGGCCGCGCCGCCGAGGAGATCGTGTTCGAGGAGATCACCACCGGCGCCTCCAACGACATCGAGAAGGTCACGGCGACCGCCAAGCAGATGGTCATGCGCTTCGGCATGTCCGACAAGCTCGGCCCGCGTGTCTTCGGCCACGACCACGGCATGCCGTTCCTCGGCCGCGAGTTCTCCTCCGAGCCCGACTACTCCGACGAGATCGCGCGCGAGATCGACGATGAGATCCGCCGCATCGTCGAGTCCGCCCACCAGCAGGCCAAGGACATCCTGACCGAGCACCGCGAGATGCTGACCACGATCTCCGAGATCCTGCTCAAGCGCGAGACGATCGAGCGCGACCAGTTCGAGGCGCTGCTCTCCGGCAAGACCGAGCTCGAGGTCTTCGGCGAGGACGAGCTCACCGCGGGCGGCACCCCTGAGCGCCCCGAGCTCCCGGCCTCCCCGGCCGAGCGGGCGCGCGACACTCCCCGCCCGCTCCCGCGTCCCGGCCTCGCCGGCGGCGCCGCCGAGGCCCGCGGCCTCGACCTGCCCGAGAAGCCCGGGCTCGCCTAGCCACCCGCGAGTGAGCGACGACCGGCCCCTCGACGTCGTCGTCTTCGGCGCGTCCGGCTTCGTCGGCCGGCTGATCGCCGGCCACCTCGCCGAGCATGCGCCCGCGAAGGCCCGGATCGGGCTCGCCGGCCGCTCGGAGGAGCGGCTCGCGGCCGTGCGGACGCAGCTCGGCCCGCGCGCGGCGGAGTGGCCGCTGATCGTGGCCGACTCCGCCGACGCCGCCTCGCTCGCCGCGATGGCGGGCGGCACGCGCGCGGTGGCGTCGACGGTCGGGCCCTACCGGCACGCCGGGCTGCCGCTCGTCGACGCGTGCATCGCCGCGGGCACCGACTACGCCGACCTCACCGGCGAGGTGCTGTTCGTGCACGAGAGCATGGAGCGCCACGAGCGCGCGGCCGAGGCGGGCGTACGGATCGTGCACTCCTGCGGCTTCGACTCGATCCCGTCCGACCTCGGCGTGCTGCTGCTCCACGAGGCGGCGCGCGCGGACGGCGCCGGCGAGCTGGGGGAGACGACGCTCGTCGTCACCGTGATGAAGGGCGGCCTCAGCGGCGGCACGCTCGCCTCGCTCAAGGGCCAGATCGACGACATGAAGACGAGCGGCGCCGCGCGCAAGGTCGTCGCGGACCCGTACGCGCTGAGCCCCGACCGCGGCGGCGACCCCGACGGCCGCGGCGAGCGCGACCTGCGCGGCGTGGCGCGCGACGAGGCGCTCGGCCAGTGGATCGCCCCGTTCGTGATGGCCGGCTACAACACCCGCATCGTGCGCCGCAGCAATGCGCTGCAGGACTGGGCCTACGGACGCGGCTTCCGCTACCGCGAGGTCGCCGGGCTCGGCGACGGCAAGCTCGCGCCGGTCAAGGGCGCCGGGCTGGCCGGCGGCATCGCGGCGCTGGCGGGCGGCCTCGCCGTCGGCCCCTCGCGCAAGCTGCTCGACCGCGTGCTGCCCGCTCCCGGCGAGGGCCCGAGCGAGAAGGCGCGCAACAGCGGCCGGTTCCGGATGGAGATCCACACCACGACCTCGACCGGCGCGCGCTACGTCGCGCAGGTCGCTGCCAAGGGCGACCCCGGCTACGCGGCGACCGCCGTGATGATGGGGGAGAGCGCGCTGTGCCTGGCGCTCGACCGCGAGCGCCTGCCGGCGGGCGGCGGCGTGCTGACCCCGGCCACCGGCATCGGCATCGCCCTGGCCGACCGGCTGCGGGCGGCCGGCATGACGCTCGAAGCCGGCCCCGCCTAGCGCCCGTGGCGCGCCAGATCGCCCTCCTGCGCGGCATCAACCTCGGCGCGCGCAACCGCGTCAGCATGCCGGAGCTCCGCGAGCTGCTGCAGGGGCTGGGACACGAGGACGCCCGGACCCTGCTCCAGAGCGGCAACATCGTGCTCACGAGCGACCAGAAGGGCGAGCAGCTCGAGCGGGCGCTCGAGGAGGCGGTCGCCGGCGAGCTCGGCGTCGAGTCGCGCGTGATCGTGCGCACCGCGCGGGAGCTCGCCGGCGTCGTGGACCGCAACCCGCTCGCCGGCGTCGCCGACGACCCCAAGCGCTACCAGGTCAGCTTCCTCTCGGCCAAGCCGAAGGCTGCCGTGGTGCGCGCGCTCGAGGCGGCCGATGTGGCGCCGGAGCAGGTCGCGGTGAGCGGCCGCGAGATCTACGCCTGGCACCCGGAGGGCATCCAGCGCTCGCCGCTGGCCAAGCTGCTCACCGACCGCAAGCTCGACGTGACGGCGACGGCGCGGAACTGGGCCACGGTCACGAAGCTGCTCGAACTGGCGCGCGAGTAGCCAGCTGCGCGAGGCCTTCGCGCCACGTCGGCCACTGCGGCGTCCATCCGAGCTCGCGCCGCGCCTTGGCATTCGAGGCGCCGCGGACGTCGCACATGAGGGAGACGATGTGCTCGCCCATCAGCCGGCCCACCCAGCGTGGCACGTGCCGCGGGGGCGGCGCGCCGATCGCTTCGGCGATCGCCGGGAGCCATTCGCGCACCGGCGCGGGCTCGTCGTCGGAGACGTTGTAGATCTCGCCGGGCGTCCAGTGCTCGAGCGCGGCGAGCGTCGCGGCCGCCGCGTCCTCGATGTGGCAGAACGACCACACGCCGCCGCCGTCGCCGATGACCGGGAACTTGCGTGCCATCACCGTCTCCCACTGGTCGCCGTCCGGCGCCATCCCGGTGCCGAGACCGTAGAACCCGCCGTAGCGCAGGGCCACGCCGCCGGCCTCCGTGACCGACGCCTCCAGCCGGCGGATGGCGTCGAGCGTGGTGCGCATCGCCTTCGGCGGGTCGGGGTCGATCGGGTCCAGCTCGGTCTTGACCGGCCCGCCCGTCCGGGCGTAGGGCCAGCCCGCGTAGCTCTGGGCGACGACGCGCTCGACGCCCGTCGCCCGAGCCGCGGCGAGCAGGTGCTCGGTGCCCTCGGTCCGGAGGCGGTTGGTGGTGGCGAAGGCGCGCTCGAAGCGGCGCAGGTCCGAGAGGCCCGCGAGCGCGGTCATCTGGTGGACGATCGCGTCGGGTCGGGCCGCGGCGACCGCGTCGAGCACGGCGGCGCGGTCGAGGCCGTCGAGCACGACCGGCTCGGCGCCCAGCGCGCGCAGCGCCGCCGCCTTGTCGGGGCTTCGCGTGGTGCCCGTGACGGTGTGCCCGTTGGTTCTGAGGAGGGGGATGAGCGCGCGGCCGACAGCGCCGCCGGCGCCTGCGAGGAAGATGTTCATGCTCCTCCGACGAGACGGCATGGAAATCTGTGACGATCGACCCGCTAAGAGACCTCTCGTTCGCGATCGCCTACCGGATGCTCGGCACCGTCTCGGAGGCCGAGGACGTGGTGCAGGAGGCGCTGCTGCGGCTCCACGCCGCATCGGACGTCGAGAACCGCGAAGCGTTCCTCACGACTGTGACGACGCGGCTCGCGATCGACGTCCTGCGCTCGGCCCGGGTGCGGCGCGAGACCTACACGGGCCAGTGGCTGCCCGAGCCGCTCGTCGAGGACGAGGCCGTGCGGCGGGTGGAGGACGAGGAGACGATCTCGCTCGCGTTCCTCGTCCTGCTCGAGCGCCTCGCGCCCGACGAGCGGGCAGTGCTCGTCCTGCGCGACTCCTTCGACTACCCGTTCGCCGACATCGCCGCGACGCTCGGCAAGTCCGAGGACAACTGCCGCCAGATCCTCAGCCGCGCGCGGCGCCGCCTCGGCGACGAGCGGCCGCGGTTCGACGCCGACCCCGAGCAGCGCCACGCGCTCGCCGCGCGCTTCCTCGCCGCCGCGCGCGATGGCGACATCGAAGGGCTCGTCGCGGTGCTCGCGCCCGGCGCAGTCCTGGTCGGCGACGGCGGCGGCCGGGCGCGCTCGCTGCCTCGGCCGCTCGTCGGGGCCCAGCCGGTCGCCCGTGCGCTGGCCGCCTTCGCCGCGCAGGCCGCGGGCTGGCGCCTCACGCTCGAGCCGGCGCTCGTCAACGGCCAGCCCGGCATCCGCGCCTTTGCGCCCGACGGGCGACTGGTCAACGTGCTCGCTGTCGACGTCGCCGGCGGCGCGGTCCAGCGCATCCACTCGATCCTCAACCCGGACAAGCTGGGACACCTCGGCCCGCTCTCGGACGTCGCGCTGCGCCCGGCGGTGCGCTGACCCCCCTCCCCGGTGCGGTGAACCGCACGGTCACGACGCCTGCCACCCCCAATGCCCGCCGGCCGGGGCGGCGGCATAGTCCGGTCCATGCTCAACGCCACGCCACATAGCCGCTCCCGCCGCCTGATGGATCACTCCCATCGCGTCGCAGTGGTCCGCGAGACGCCCCCTCCCGCGGCTGCCCTGGCGTGGTGAGCTGACCCTCCTCCTCACGCAGCACCCTCCCCTCTCTGACCGCCGCCCGCCCCGCTCTCCCCAGCGAGGCGGGCGTCGGAGGTTAAGTGGCCGCCGGCGGGGTGGTGCTGGCCGCACCCGCAGACACGCGTCAGCCCCCGCGCGGCGCCCCCGGTCCGCTGCGATGCTCCTCGAACGATGACGACGCATGCCCACCCCAGCCGCTCCCGCCGCGTCTCCGACCACTCCCACCGCGTCGCGGTGGTCCGAGAGGTCCCGCGCCCGGTGGACGCCCTCAGCGGCTCGGCGTGGTGAGCTGACGCATCCGGGCTCCATGTCCGTCGCCCGCCTCGCCCCTTCCCCGGCGAGGCGGGCGCCGGTAACCGTTCAGAGGGGCAACTCGGCGCGGACCGTCGTGCCCTGCCCGGGCTCGCTGTCGACCGACAGCCGTCCGCCGAGCGCCTCGACGCGATCGGCGAGGCCGCGCAGCCCCGACGCGCCGCCGGCCGCCGGCGCCGCGCCGCCCACGCCGTCGTCGGCGACCTGCACGCGGAGGTGCCCGTCCGCGTGCTCGATGCTGACGCGGGCGCCGCTGGCCTGGGCGTACTTGGCGACGTTCGTGAGCGCCTCGGCGACGACGTAGTAGGCGGCCGCCTCGACGGGGGCGGAAGCTTTGCCGCCGTCGAGCTCGCAGCAGACCTCGACGGGGATCGGCGCGCGGCCGGCGAGCGCGTGCACGCCCGCGTCGAGGCCGTGATCGGCGAGGATCGCGGGGTGCAGCCCGCGCGCGATCTCGCGCAGCTCTGAGAGCGCGTGGGCCAGCTCCTCGGACGCCTCCGCGATCTCGCGCCGCGCGTCGTCGGGCCGGGTGTCGACATGCGCCTGGGCGATCCGCAGTCGCAGCGCCATTGAGACGAGCCGCTGCTGCGCGCCGTCGTGCAGGTTGCGCTCGAGGCGCCGCCGCTCCGCGTCGCCGACGGCCACGATGCGGGCGCGTGAGGCGGCGAGCTGCTGCTGCGCGTCCGCGTTGGCGAGCGCCTGCGTGGTCAGCTCGGCGAATCCCTGCAGCCGGTACTCGGCGCCTGGCGGGAACGGGCCCGTGGCCGCGCGGACGAGCACCGCTCCCCACAGCTCGCCGTTGAGCACCACCGGCGCGCCGACGGCGGTCGTCGTCCCGAGCCCCCGCAGCGATTCGGCGAGGGGCCCGCGCGCGCCGTCGAAGGTGTCGACGCGTACCGGCTTGCCCGTTCGGTAGATCCGCGGGGCCGCAGTGTCGCCCTCCAGCGACGCGGTCGTGCCGAGCGGGATGTCGGGCTCTCCGCGCTCGCTCCACGCGCCGATCACGAGCGCGGTCGCGTCGGGCTCGAAGCGGACCATGTTGGCGCTCTGCGCGCCGAGCAGCCGGCCGACCTCCTCGGTCACGGCGTTGAAGACGCGCGCCTCGTCGGCCGAGCGCGCCACCAGCGTCGCCACGCGCCGCAGAGCGGCCTGCTCCTCGCCGAGGGCGCGCAGCTCCCGCTCGCTCTTGTGCCGCTCCGTCAGGTCGCGGATGAAGCCCGTGAACACCGGCGGCCCGGGAGTCTCGAGCCGCCGGATGGCGATCTCGGCCGGGAACACGCTGCCGTCCGCGCGCAGCGCCGGCAGCTCGACGGGATGTCCGACGACGTCGCCCTCGCCCGTGCGCAGGAAGCGCTCGACGCCGCGGCGGTGGGCGTCGCGCAGCGCCGGCGGCACCAGCCGCATGGCCAGCTCGTGGCCCACCAGATCCTCCGCTGGCCAGCCGAAGATCCGCTCGGTCGCGCGGTTGACGCCGACGATCGTGCCCCCGCCGTCCATCACCACGATCGCGTCGAAGGCGGCGTCGAGCATCGCGCGCAGGCGGGCCTCGCTGTCGCGCAGGTCTTCCTGGGCGCGGTGGCGCTCGAGGTACTGGCCGATCTGCCCGCCGACGCTCGCCATCGTCGCCAGCAGGTCGTCGCTCGGCGCCCGCGGCTCGCTCGCGAAGAACTCGAGCGCGCCGAGCGGGGCGTGCGAACCGAGCAGGGGGATGCAGAAGGCGGAGCGCAGCCCGGCGCGGGCCGCCGCCGCCGCGCGCGGCAGGTCCTCGGGGAGCCGTTCGAGCCAGGCGGGGCTGCCGGCGGCGAACACGCCTCCCGGCAGCCCCTCGCCCGGCGCCAGCACGGTCGCGCGGCTCGCCTGCTCCCAGTCGCTGCCGTCGAACCAGGCGGCGGACCACAGCTCGCGGCAGACGAGCTGCCCGTCGCGCTCGGCCGCGGGCTCCCACAGCCCGCCGGCCGCCCAGCCAAGCGACTCGCCGATGGCCGGCAGCAGCGCCGTGACGGCGTCGTCGCGGCAGGGACTGCGTGCGAGCACCCCGGCCACCGCGTGCTCGGCGCGCAGCAGGACGGAGGTGTCAGGAGGGTGCGAGGCCTGGCTCATGCCGCTGACCGAGGGCCAGCCTCGCACATCGCGGCCGCCGGCAGGCGACCGGGGTCGCTCCCGCGCGCAATCCCCTACTCTCCGGTGCATGCGCTCCGCCGGCCTCGCCCTGGTCGCCGCGATGACGCTCGCGGCCTGCGGCGGGGAGACTATCCGGCGAAGCCGCAGGGGGTCGCGAAGGCCTACATCTCGACCAACGCGGGCTCGAAATGCCGCTTCCTGACGCAGCGGCTGATCGAGTCGCTGACCCGGAAGCAGGGCGCGGAGGCGCGCAGGACGTGCCGCGCGAACGTCGCCCGGGTCGCCACGCCGGCGAAGGTGACGCTGCGCGACGCCGAGGTCGATGAGCACGACGCCGAGGTCGAGGTCCTGAGCGACGGGTTCGAGGCGAAGCTGAACCTGGTCCGACAGGGGGGCCGATGGAAGATCAAGGGATTCTCAGAATGATGCGCTGCCGCCTGCTCGTGGTCGCCCTCGTCGTCGGAGCCGCCGGTGCGCTGCCGAGCGCGAGCGAGGCTGCCGACCCCGCGCAGCAGAGCGTCACCGCACCGAGCCAGCCGGGCGTGACCGTGACCCGCACGTGGGCCGGCCAGATCCCCTTCGTCAGCGACGGGCAGGGCACGAGCTCCTGCAAGGACCGCGCGACCGGCGTCGACCGCGCCGGCATCCAGATCAATGTCCCGGCGGGCGCCTACGACAACGTCGACATCGACTACAAGTTCACGATCACCTGGACGGACGCGACCGGCTCGAACGACGAGGTGCTGACCGTCGTCAACCAGGACGTCGCCGCCACGGGCGGGGGCGACACGGAGGGCAACACCAACCCCGAGGTCGCCTCGAGCGACACGAGCGCGACCACCGAGCAGGTCGTCGGCAGCAACCTCCCGACCGCCGAATACGAGGCGCAGGCGTGCCCCTTCCTCGCCACCATGCTCCAGAACTACAGCGGCGAGCTCGAGATCACCGCGAAGGCCAAGGAGGCCGACCTCCCGGCCGGCGACGACGGCGGCCTCGGCTTCTCCGCCTCCGTGCCGGCCGATCCGCAGCGCGACGCCGGCGAGCCGCTGATGGAGATCGACAAGGCCGGCAATTCCTACACCTGCGGGCCGACCGGCTTCTCCAACGCGGCCGAGTACGCCCAGGTCTCGACCGACGGCGGCGACCAGTTCCACCTGCTCGGCGAGCCGCCGCGCGGGCAGATCGGGCTCGGCGGCGGCGGCGACTGCTCGATCGCGACGTCCCCCGACGCCAACCCGCAGAACAAGTTCACCTCGCCTACAGCGGCCTCGGGCCGCTCACCGGGTTCGCCGTCTCGAGCTCGAGCGACACGGGCCGCACGTTCAACCCCGACCCAGACTCGAACTCCGTGCCGGGCGTCGACCGCCAGTGGCAGGTGTTCCTCGAAGAGAACACGGTCCTGCTCAACTACAACCGCCAGGCGCCGCGCCAGGTCGTCGTCCAGAAGTCGATCGACGGCGGGCTGACCTATGCCGCGCCCGGCGTCTCCGCCACGCCGGCGAATCCGAGCTTCCCCGGGCCGATGCGCGCGCTGCCGGCGTCGTTCAACCCGACCGGGGCGGCCAACGGCCGCGTCGCCTACTTCTCCTGGAACGACGGGACCAACATCAACCTGTCCGTCTCCTTCGACAAGGGCGACCATTGGAAGGACTGCCGCGCTGCGACGTCTCCGGGCGACCCGACGCTGTTCACGACGTCCGACAGCGACTCGGCCGGCACGATCTACATCGCCTACGGCGAGAACGCGAAGTTCCACACCTACGTCACCTCGTTCGACGTCTCCAAGCTCGGCGACTGCGACGAGCCGGTCGACCCGCTCGTCCCGACCGCCACCGACGACCCCAAGACGAACCCGGGCTTCACCACCCCGGTGCAGGTCGACCGCGGCAAGGTCCGCTCCACCGTCTTCCCGTGGCTGACCGCCGGCGGCGCCCCGGGGCGCGTCGCCGTGGCCTTCTACGGCACGGAGACCGACGGCGATCCGAACACGGGCGAGTTCAAGGCCTCCTGGAACGTCTACGTCAACCAGTCGCTCGACGCCGACGGGGCGGCCGCCGACTTCTCCCAGGTCAAGGCGACGACGCACCCCGTGCACTACGACTCGATCTGCCTCAACGGGCTCGGGTGCGACGTCTCGGGCGGTGACCGCTCGCTCGCCGACTTCTTCGCGATCGACTACGACCCCGTGCGGAAGAACCTGCAGGTGGTCTACGACACCACCTACAAGAAGCCCGGCGAGGCCGCGGGCCACGTCGCGACCCCGACCGTGGTCACCCAGATCGCCGGGCCGAGCTTGGGCGGCGGCTCGCTGACCCAGACCAAGCCCCCCGTGGTCCGCTCGAGCTCGACCGACGCCACGAGGGACGCGTTCGCCGACTACTCCTCGCTCGGGCCGCCCACGGGCGCACGCATCGAGGAGCCGGCGGCCGACTTCCGCTCGGCGAGCATCGGGCCGGCCCCCGCCGACGCCATCGCGGTCACGATGAAGCTGAACAACCTGTCCGACACCGCGCTGGCGCAGGCGCTGACGGACACGAGCTCGCCGCGGCTGCTGTGGATGTTCCGCTTCTTCAACGGCTACCAGTACTCCGCCGCGGTCGCCCGCTACAGCGCGACGGGCGGCTTCTCCTTCGGGTTCAACGACTTCACAGCGGGCAGCGCCACGTGCGGCTCATCCGGCGAGAAGTGCCTCCAGTACCCGGGCGACCAGGCGATCAACGGCAGGGTCGACCAGGCGAGCGGAACGATCACGCTCGAGGTCCCCGGGAGCAAGCTCAAGGCGCTCAGCGGCCCCGAGGGCCCGGGCCAGCGGCCCAAGGAGGTCCCCGCCAAGCCGGGTGACCGCCTCTACGACGGCACGGCGTTCTCGCTCGCGGACGTCTCGCCCATGGGCGGCGCCGACCAGTCCTTCCTCTACCCGCTCGACAACGCGCCGGCGATGGACTTCCTCATCCCGGTCACGAGCGCGAGCACCGGCGGGACCCGGCCCGGCGGCGCGGCCCCCAGCGGCGGCACCAAGGTGCCCGCCCAGGACGCGACGCCGCGTGCCGCTCGCGGTTGACGTTCCGCTCCGTGTCCGCCCGCGGGCGCGGGCGCCGCGTGGCCCTGGGCTTCAGCCGCCGCGGCGCCGCGCCGGTGCAGGTCGACGTCTTCCAGTCCACGGTCGGGCGGCGCGTGATCGGCGAGCGATTGGTCGCGCGGTTCTCCAACCACAAGCGCTCCTTCACCTGGAACGGGCGCGCGAACCGCGCCGGCCGCCGGGTGCGCGACGGCTACCTGTTCGTGCGCTTCACGACGGGCAAGGGACGCGGCGAGGCACGTCGCGTCGCGCTGCGCCGCCGCAACGGCCGGCTCAGCCGGCGCCCGGGCTTCCAGCGCCGGGACACCTGCGACCTGCTCACCTCCTACAAGCTCCAGCGGCCGGCGTTCGGCGGGCGGACGCGCCGCCCGCTCGGGATCTCCTTCCGGATGTCGCGCACCGGGACGGCGCGGATCCGCGTGACCCAGGGCGCGCACACGGTCACGACGTACGCCCGCCGCGTGCGGACCACGGCGCGCACCCGGCGCCTGCGCCTGAGCGCTCGCGGCCTGCGCCGAGGCGACTACCGCTTCCGGCTCGTGGTCCGCAGCGGGCGCAACGTCACGCGCAGCACGCTGCTCGCCCGCCGGCTCTGAGGCCTCCACCCGAGCGCGCCGGCTCGGTTATGGTCGGCGTGAGGGGGTGGCAGTGACGACCGACGCGCAGACCGGGAGGGTCACCGAGGGCTGGCTGCACGACACGCTCGAGCAGCTGATCGAGCAGATCCGGGCGCTCCTGGACGCCTCCGGCGTGGCGTTCGTGACGATCGACGCCGACCGCGCCGCGATCCGCCCGGCGGCCGCGTGGTTCGAGAGCGAGGAGGCGGCGCGCGCCTTCACGCCGCTGCTCCAGCGGCCCTACGACCCGACGCGTGGAGGGGTCACGGAGGCGGCGGTCGAGTCCGGTGCCGCGGTGCTCATCCCGAACGTCGGCGAGTGGGCGGGCGCCGAAGGCCTGCGCAAGCGCCTGGCCGACAACCTCGACGCGCCCCTGGCCGACCTCGCGTGGGACTTCTACCGCACGGCCTCGTTCATCTCGTGCCCGGTGCGGACGGCCGGCGGGCGCACCTTCGGCGTGCTCGCCATCTCCTCCAACCCGCCGCTGCGCCCGCTGACGGCCGACGACCTCCGCTCGGTCGAGGTCTTCGCGCGCCTCGCCGCGCTCGCGCTCGAGCGCTCCGAGCTGCTCGAGCGCGAGGCGGGCCTGCGCCGTGAAGAGGGGCTCGTCAACCGGGCGCTGCGGGCGGTCGCCGCCTCGATCGACCTCGACGACGTCTACGCGGCGATCGTCGAGCAGGCGGCGGAGCTGTCGGGCGCCACCCAGGTGCTGCTGACCCGGTACGACCCCGGCGGGAGCGAGCTCCGCGGAGTCGCGGGCCGGGACATCACCGAGCGGCTGATGCGCGGCCGCTTCAAGCTCGGCGAGGGGATGATCGGGCGCGCCGCGGCCACGGGCGAGCCGTACGTCTCGACGCCCGAGGACAGCGAGCGCTTCCTGCGCTGGGTGGTGGACACGCAGGGCGTGAGCTCGTTCATGCACGTCCCGATCACGCTTGGCGGGCGGCTGTTCGGCGTGCTGAGCGCCATGCACCCGGTCCCGGGCCGCTTCGCGGAAGGAGACCTGCGACGGCTGGCCTCGCTCGGCGTCGGCGCGGCCGGCGCGATCTCGCATGCGCTCGAGTTCGAGCACGAACGCCGGGTCGCCCGCTCGCTCACGCGCGGCTTCGTCCCCGGCCCGCCCGACCCGCAGACCGGGCTGGAGCTCGGGCTGGTCTACGAGCCGGTGGCGCACGGGGTCGGCGGCGGCGACGTCTTCGGCGTCTGGACGCAGCCGAGCGGCGCGGTCGCGGTGCTGATCGGCGACGTCAGCGGCAAGGGCCTCGAGGTCGCCGCGGCGAGCTCGATGGTGCGCTTCTTCGTCGAGGCGCGCGCGTGGGACACCGAGCGTCCCGCGCAGGTGCTCGCGCAGGCCAACCGCATCCTGCGCACACGGCTGCAGCGCGGCGGCTTCGCGACCGCCTTCCTCGCCATGGTCTCCGAAGGCCGGCTGCGCTACTGCAACGCGGGCCATCCGCCGCCGTTGCTGCTGCGGGCGGACGGGAGCGCCGAGGCGCTGCGCGGCAGCGGGCTGCCGCTGGGCGTCGAGGACGACGGCCGCCACGAGGAGCGCGAGGTCGTGATGGAGCTCGGCGACGTGCTGTTCGCGGCGACCGACGGCCTGCTCGAGACCCGCCGCGAGCGCGCGTTCTTCAGCGACGTGCGGCTGCCCGGGCTGCTGTCCGAGCTCGGCCGCGCCCTGCCTCCGCAGGCGCTCGCCGAGCGCGTGTTCGCGGATGCCCAGGAGTGGGCGCCCGTGCTGCACGACGACATCGTCGTGCTCGCGCTGCGGCGCGGGCCGGAGCTCGAGCTGCGCGACGAGCCCGCCTCCGGCCCGGCGGCGCAGGCGCTGTGGGTGGAGTACCAGGAACTCGTGCGCGAGCGCCTCGGCCCGGGGTTCGTGCCCGAGGAGGCGATCTTCGGCACCGAGCGCATGTTCGAGGAGGCGGGCGCGGCGTTCGTCGTGCTCTACGCCCGCGGCCGGGCGGTCGGCTGCGGCGGGGTGCGGTCGCTGGGGCCGGAGCTGGCCGAGATCAAGCGCATGTTTGTGACCGCCGATGCCCGCCGGCAGGGCCACGGCCGCCGGCTGCTGGCCGAGCTCGAGCGGCGCGCGGGCGCCGGGGGTGCGAAGCGCGTGCGGCTGCTCTGCACGGAGGCGCTGTCCGAGGCGCTCGCGCTGTACGAGTCCGCCGGCTACGCGGAGGTCGAGGCCAACCTGGTCGACGGCCGGCGCGACGTCTGGCTCGAGCGCCGCCTGGGCGCTTAGACCCCCCGCGGGTTCGGCTGCCACCACTTCGGGATTCATGCCTTCCCCCGTAGAGCCGCCGGGCCGCTCGGTGCGAGATTGCAGGCATGAACACGATCGAGCTCCGTACCCAGCTCCTGGCCCTCGAGGCCGAGCGGTCCGCCGCACTGGCGTGGGGGCTCGCCGACCTGCCGCTCTACCGCGACGACCTCGAAGACGAGATCGAGATCATCCGCGCCGCCTACACGTCCGCCGCGGTCACCGAGATCGCGTCGCTGCGCTCCGCCCTGTCGGGCCCGCAGGTCGGCTAGCGTCATCCGCGTGACCTTCACGATCATGGGCGTGGTCAACGTCACGCCCGACTCGTTCTCCGACGGCGGCCGCTACCTCGACCCGCACGCCGCCGTGGAGCACGGCCGGCGGCTCGTGTGCGAAGGCGCGCAGATGCTCGACGTGGGCGGCGAGTCGACCCGCCCCGGCGCTGACGCCGTGCCGCTCGAGGAGGAGCTGCGGCGGGTGCTGCCCGTCGTGGAGGGGCTCGCCGGCAGCGGGGCCACGCTCTCGATCGACACCTCCAAGGCGGCCGTCGCCGCGGCGGCGCTCGACGCCGGCGCGAGCTACGTCAACGACGTGACCGCGTTCCGCAGCGACCCGGAGCTTGCCGGCCTGGTGGCGGGCCGCGGGGTCGACTGCTGCCTCATGCACATGCTCGGCACGCCGCGCACGATGCAGGACGACCCGCGCTACGACGACGTCGTCTCCGACGTCAAGGCGTTCCTGGAAGCGCGGCTCGCCTTCGCGGTCTCCGAGGGCGTGCCCGAGGAGCGTGTGATGCTCGACCCGGGGATCGGCTTCGGCAAGACGGTCGAGCACAACCTCGCGCTGCTAGGTCGCCTGGACGAGATCGTGGCGCTCGGGCGCCCGGTCGTGGTGGGGGTCTCGCGCAAGTCGTTCCTGGGCAGGATCACCGGCCGCGATGCCGACGATCGGGCCGTCGCGACGGCGGCGGCGAACGTGCTCGCGCTCGAGCGCGGGGCCTCCGTCTTCCGCGTCCACGACGTGCCCGAGACGCTCGATGCGCTCGCGGTGGCGGCTGCTACGTTGGCGGGCCGATGGCCCCTGACGACCCCGAGGACTACGACGACGACGACCTGACCGAGGACGACGACGACGAACGGGAGGGCCCCGAGGTCGGCGTCACGATCGAGATCGTCGGGCTCTCGCTCTTCACCCACCACGGCGTCACCCCGGCCGAGCGCGAGGTCGGCCAGCGGCTCGTCCTCGACGTCCGCTTCGACGTCGGCGAGCCGGACGCGCTCGTCACCGACCGCGTCGAGGACACCGTCGACTACGGCGAGGTCTGCCAGGTGATCGCGCTGATGGCCCAGCAGCGCTCCTACAAGACGCTCGAGCGCCTGTGCGCGGTGATCGCCGAGCGCCTCTCCTCGCAGTTCGGCGCGGAGAGCGTGACGGTCAAGGCCTCCAAGCCCGAGCCGCCGATCCCGCTGCCGCTCGAAGAGGTCTCCGTCGAGGTGTGGCGGGAGGAGCACAACTGACCGACGGCGGCCCGCGCTTGCGTCGCCGGCCGGTCCTGGCAGGCTCCTCGGGGCGACGGCGATCGCGTTCTCGGCCATCCTGGTCCGGCTCGCGGATGAGAGCCCGAGCACGGCGGCGGTCTTCCGCTGCGCCTACGCGGTCTCGCTGCTGGCCGTGCTGGCCGCGCGCGAGTCGCGCCGCCACGGGCCGCGCCCGGCGCGCGACCGCTGGATCGGCGTCGCCGCCGGCTTCCTGTTCTCCGCCGACCTGATCACCTGGCACCACTCGATCGCGAACGTCGGCGCGGGCCTCGCGACCGTGCTCGGCAACCTGCAGGTCGTGCTCGTCGCCTTCGCGGCGTGGGCGGTGCTGGGGGAGCGGCCGGAGCGGCGGATCATCGTCGCGGTGCCCGTGGTGTTAACCGGCGCGGTGATGATCTCGGGCGTGCGCGAGTCCGGCGGCTACGGGCGCGACTCGCGAGGATCCCTCGGCGCTCCAGCTCGCCGGCACGGCCGTGATCCTGCTCGGGATCTGCCTGGCGACGCTGACGTGGCCGCGCCGGCGGGCGCCCGTCACGATCGTTCCGCCCCCGAGGTTGACGTCAAAGTAAGTAGTCACTAACCTACCGCCGCATGGCCGCCTCCGGACCCCGCAGATCGGCCGCGGAGCGCCGCGGCGAGATCATCGAGATCGCGATCCAGCACTTCGCGCTGAAGGGCTACAACGGGACATCGACCGACGTGGTCGCACGCGAGGCGGGGATCTCGCAGCCCTACCTGTTCCGTCTCTTCCACACCAAGCGCGAGCTCTTCCTCGCCTGCCACGAGGTCATGCACGGGCGCATCGCCGAGACCTTCGCCGAGGCGGTGCGCGACGTGGCGCCGGAGGAGCGGATGCCGGCCATGGGGCAGGCCTATGAGGGCCTGCTCGCCGACCGGACCTCGCTGCTGTTCCAGATGCAGAGCTACGCGGCCTCCGCCGACCCCGAGATCCAGGCGCGGGTGCGCGAGCGCTACGCCGACCTCGTGCGCCAGGTCGCGGAGGCGACGGACGCGGAGCCGGCGCAGCTGTGGTCGTTCTTCGCCAACGGGATGCTCCTCAACGTGATCGCGGCGCTGAACCTCGAGGTGCTCGCGCCGAGCGAGGAGTGGGCGGCCTGCTGGGTCGAGCCGCACGACATGCTCCAGGCGGCGATGAAGCAGATCGGCTGAGCGATGCTGGACCGCCTCGCCGTCCTGATCCACCGCCGCCGCCGCCGGTTCCTGTGGGGAGCGCTCGCGGTCGTGCTCGTCGCCGGCTTCTTCGGCGGCCCGGTGTTCGGGTTGCTCGACTCGGAGAACGACTTCGACGACCCGCAGGCGGAGGCGGTGCTCGCGAGCCGCGACGTCGAGCGCGCCACCGGCGCCAGCGCCGCGCCGGACGTGGTCGCGCTCGTGCGGCTCGGCGCGCCCGCGGACTCCGCGAAGGCGCAGGGCAAGCTCGCGCACGTCGCGCGGGCGTTCCGGGACCCCGGCATGGCGCGCGTCGTGCGCTACGAGCGCGGGGGTGACCGCGCGCTCGTGTCGAAGGACGGCCGCTCCTCCTACGTGGTGGGGATCTTCCGCGCCAACTCCAGCGGCGTCCTCGACCGCGTGGAGACCCGCGTCGCGCGCGTGCCGGGCGTGACGCTCGGGGGCAGCGAGCTGGCGCAGAACCAGGTCGGCGACCAGGTCTCCGAGGACGTCGCGCGCGCCGAGCTGCTCGCGTTCCCGATCCTGCTCCTGCTCTCGTTCTTCGTCTTTCGCAGCCTCGTCGCGGCGCTGCTCCCGCTCGCGGTCGGGGCGGCGACGATCCTGCTGTCGTTCCTCCTGATGCGCGTCGTCAACGGCGCGATCGAGCCGATGTCGATCTACGCGCTGAACCTGATCACCGGGCTCGGGCTCGGGCTCGCGATCGACTACTCGCTGTTCATGGTCTCGCGCTTCCGCGAGGAGCTCGAGCGCGGGCTCGAGACCGCCGCCGCGCTGCGCGCCACGATGGCGACAGCCGGCCGCACCGTCCTGTTCTCGTCGATCACGGTCGCCGCGGCGCTCGCCTCGCTGCTCGTGTTCCCGCTGCGCTTCCTCTACTCGATGGGGGTCGGCGGCCTGATCTGTGCGCTGATGGCGGCGCTCGTCTCGCTCACGCTGCTCCCCGCGATCCTCGCCGCGCTCGGCCCGCGCGTGAACGCGCTCAGCCCGCGCCGCTTCCAGGCGGCGCTGCACCGCGACGCCTCCGACGTGCGCGGCGGCTTCTGGTACCGGCTGTCGCACCTGGTCATGCGCCGCCCGGTGCCGATCGCGGCCGGCGCCGCCGCGTTGCTGATCGCGCTCGGGATCCCGTTCCTCGGCGTCAAGTTCACCGGCGTCGATGCGAGCGTGCTCCCGCCCGACCACTCGGCTCGGATCGTCGACGACGCCCTCGAGACGGAGTTCCCGCCCAGCCGGACGAGCCCGATCTACGTCGCCGCGCAGGGCGGCCCGCAGGACCGCGCCGCGATCGAGCGCTACGCGCGGCGGCTCGGCGCGCTGCCGGGCGTCGTCGGCACGCCCCGGGTGCAGCCCGCGAGGGGCCTCTACCGGATCGACCTCATCGGCCCGGGGCTCGCGCTCGGGGAGCAGTCGAAGCAGCTCGTGCGCGACGTCCGCGCAGTGGACGCGCCGATCCCCGTGCGCGTCGGCGGGCAGAGCGCCGCCTTCCTCGACCAGCAGAAGGCGCTCTCGGACTCGCTGCCGATCGCGCTCGCGATCCTTGCGACGACGACACTCGTCATCCTCTTCCTGATGACGGGGTCCGTCGTGCTGCCCGTGAAGGCGCTGGTCATGAATCTGCTCACGGTGAGCGCCGCCTTCGGGCTGCTGGTGCTGATCTTCCAGGACGGCCATCTCGAGGGTCTGCTCGGGTTCACGAGCCAGGGGGCGCTCGAGTCCAGCCAGCCGGTGCTGCTGTTCGCGGTGGCGTTCGGGCTGTCCACCGACTACGGCGTGTTCCTGCTGATGCGGATCAAGGAGGCGCACGACCGCGGGGCGCCCAACACCGAGGCGGTGGCGCTCGGGCTGGAGCGGACAGGGCGGATCGTGACGTTCGCGGCGCTGCTGTTCGTGATCGCGATCGGCGCCTTCGCGACGTCGCAGATCGTCTTCATCAAGCAGCTCGGGATCGGGACGGCGCTCGCGGTCCTGATCGACGCGACGATCGTGCGCGCGCTGCTCGTGCCGTCGCTGATGCGGCTGCTCGGCGACCGCAACTGGTGGGCGCCGAAGCCGCTGGCGCGGCTGCACCGGCGGATCGGGCTGTCCGAGAGCGGGCCGGCTCCGGCGTGACGCCGCGGTTCGACGTGGACACGGCGCTCACGGGCGCCGGCGACGGTCGACGGCGCGCCACGGTGCCGGAGCACTGGTTCGTGGCGACGGGGCCCAACGGCGGCTACCTCGCGGCGGTCGCGACGCGCGCGCTGATCGAGGCCGCGGGCGGCGAGGACCGCTCGCCGCGCTCGCTCACGCTGCACTTCCTGGCACCGCCGGCGGCGGGCGAGCTCGAGGTCGCCGTCGCAGTCGAGCGCGCCGGGCGCTCGACGACGTTCGCGTCGCTGCGGATCCTCCAGGGCGGCGAGACGGTCGCGCTCGGCCTCGGCTGCTCTGCCGTCTGGCGCGAAGGGCAGCCCGAGTGGGACGAGCTCGAGCGCCCCGCGGCGCCGCCGCCGGAGGAGCTCGAGTCGCTGACGCGCATCGAGACGGCGCCGCGCTTCCTCGAGAACTACGAGATGCGGCCGTGGCCCGCGCCGCCCGGCCCCGCCACCGCGGGCGGCTGGATCCGCGCCGCGCAGCCGCGCCCGGTCGACCCGATCGTGCTCGCGGCGCTGACCGACGCGTGGGTGCCGGCGGCGTTCCTGCGCATGCACGAGCCCAACTTCGTCCCGACGATCGACCTCACCATCCACTGGCGCGCGCCCGTGGACGCCGCGTCCGGCGAGCACCCGTGGGTGCTCGGCGTCTTCTCCACGCGCCTCGCCGCGGGCGGGACGTGGGAGGAGGACGGCGAGCTGTGGAGCGAGGACGGCGTGCTGCTCGCCCAGTCGCGCCAGCTCGCGATCGTCCGCCGCGCCCGCCGGTGACCCGCACGGGCCACCTCGGGCTGGGCTCGAACGTCGGGGACCGGCGGGCGCATCTCCAGGCCGCGGTGGACGCGTTGCCGGGGCACGGCGTGCAGGTGCTCGCGTCGTCGTCCGCGTACGACACGGAGCCGGTCGGCGAAGTCCTCGACCAGCCCGAGTTCCTCAACGCGGTCGTGCGCGTGTCCACGGCTCTCGATCCGCTCGTGCTGCTCGACGCGTGCAAGGCGGTCGAATGGGAATTGGGGCGTTCGG
The DNA here is from genome assembly GCA_038327685.1 of Solirubrobacterales bacterium. Taxonomy (GTDB): domain Bacteria; phylum Actinomycetota; class Thermoleophilia; order Solirubrobacterales; family Solirubrobacteraceae; genus DASQFQ01. Next base: position 6,500 of record JBBQLH010000056.1, on the reverse strand, counting down.
CAGGAGGGATCCGGCATGGGCCGCGGCCGATCGATGTCGACGTGCTGCTGCTGGGGGACGTCTCGTTCTCGTCGGATCGCTTGCATTTGCCGCACGCGGAGGTGACGTCGCGGCGGTTCGTGCTCGTGCCGCTGTTGGAGGTGTCGCCCGATGCGACGCTGCCCGACGGCTCACCCGTCGCCGACGCGTTGCGCGCGCTCGGCCCGGGCCAGGCGGTGCGCCGCGCGGGGCCGCCCTTGGAGCTCGGGGCCTGAAAACGGCAACTGCCGCTGGGTAGGAGGTGGGTTCGGACCACCGCGGCGACGAGTGTCGTCTCGACCACCCATACGGGGGTGGACACGACACTCGTCGACCCAGGCGGCCACGAGTGTCGTCTCGACCACGCATACGGGGGTGGAGACGACACTCGTCGCCCAGGCGGCTCGAACGTCACCTCCTACCCAGCCGCTGTTGACGTTCGCTACGGCAACCACGCGGCCGGAAAAACCCCGACCGGCACGCGCCCCGGGTACTCCGGGAACCACCTGAAAGCCAACTCCGTCGCCGGCCGCGAGCCCGCGGCCGAAGCGATGTCCTCGATCGTCAGCAGCAGCGCCAGGCCCGAGCCGATCTGGAGATCGGCGGCGTTCGGCCGTTCGCCTCCGATCACCTCGTACTCGATCCAGCGGTCGACGCGCGCGAGATGGCTTTCGAGGTGCGCGAGGTCGGCGCGCACGTTCAGATCCGACGCCGCGTTGATGCGCTGCTCGGCGCGCGCGATCAGCGGCGCGGTCAGGCGGGCGACCGGCGCCGGCACCGGGAGCTTGGAGCCCTCGCTGTAGGACGGGATCGCCGCGGGCGCGCGCCGTAGCGCCGCCCAGATCGCTCGCCGCACGAGCGCCTGGAGCACCTCGTCGCCCCACTCCTCGGCGATCTCGACGGACTTGCGCTTCTTGTCGTCGGCGGGCAGCAGCGGCGGGTCGGCGACCTTGTCCTCGAGCGCGCGCACGATCCGCCGCGAGCCGAGGATCCGCCTGCCGTCGAGTGTCAGCCCCGGCACCGTGCTGCCGCCGAACAGCGCCTTCTGGATCAGCTTGTGCGCGACCGGCGGCAGGTCGACGCGGCGGTACTCGATCGCCTTGAGCTGGAGCGCCCGCTCCACGCAGGCGCATGGGTGCGATGCGGGAACGGCGTAGAGGGTCGCGGCCACGGCGGCGCGAGTCTAATGTGCCGCGCCCATGCTGCTCGCCGTCGACGCCGGTAACACGCAGACCCACCTCGGCACCTTCCGCGACGGCCAGCTCGTCGAGAGCTGGCGCTTCGCGACCGTGCGCGAGTCGACCGCCGACGAGCTCGGCGCCGTCCTGCGCAACCTGCTCGCCCTCCGCGGCATGCACCTCGAGGGGCTCGACGGCGTGATCGTGTCCTCGACCGTCCCGGCGCTGCGGCCGGAGTGGGTCGCGATGGGCGAGCGCTACCTCGACGGCGAGGTCCGCGTGGTCGGCCCCGGGCTGAAGACCGGGATGCCGATCCGCTACGACAACCCGCGCGAGATCGGGCCCGACCGGCTGGTCAACGCGGTCGCGGGCTACGAGAAGCTCGGCGGCCCCTGCGCGGTCGTCGACTTCGGCACCGCCGTCACCTACGACGTCGTGTCGAGCGACGGCGAGTACCTCGGCGGGATCATCTTCCCCGGCGTCGAGATCTCGATGGAGGCGCTCACCGAGCGCGCCGCGGCGCTGCCGAAGATCGACCTCGGCCGCCCGCGCGCGCTGATCGGCAAGACGACGATCGACGCGATCCGCTCGGGCGTGGTCTACGGCTTCGCCGGGATGGTCGACGGCATCCTCGCGCGCCTGCGCGACGAGCTCGGGGAGGAGATGCAGGCGATCGCCACCGGCGGGCTGGCGAGCGCGATCGTGCCGTACTGCCAGTCGATCGACGACGTCGACGACCTGCTCACCCTGACCGGCCTGCGCCTGATCTGGGAGCGCAACGAGGCCTAGACTGGCCTGCGTGCGCTCGCTCCGCGACCCCTGGACCCTCGGCGGCCTGACGATCCCCAACCGTGTCGTGCTCGCGCCGCTGGCCGGGATCGGCAACTGGTTCGTGCGCCTGCAGGCCAAGCGCTACGGCGCCGGGCTCGCGGTGTCGGAGATGGTGTCGAGCTTCGCCGTCCACTACGGCAATCCCAAGACCTGCACCGAGCTGCTGCGCATCCACCCGCGCGAGCGCGACGGCGGCCCGGTCTCGGTCCAGCTCTTCGGCCACGACCCCGCCGTCATGCGCTCCGCGGCGGCGACCGTCGCGCGCGCCGGCGCCGACATCATCGACCTCAACATGGGCTGCCCGGTGCCGAAGGTCTGCAAGACCGGCGCGGGCGCCGCCCTGCTGGGCGACCCCGACACGGCGGTCGCGGTTGCGCTGGCGGCGCGCGAGGGGTCCGGCCTGCCGGTCACCGTCAAGCTGCGCGCCGGGCGCAAGCAGGGCGGCACCGAGGGCGTCGACGTCGCGCTCCGGCTCGTCGAGGAGGCCGGCGTCGCGGGACTCACCTTCCACCCGCGCTCGGCCGCCGTGCAGCACAAGGGCACGCCGGACTACGACCTCGCCGCCGAGCTCGTGGCGGCGCTGCCCGTGCCGGTGATCGTCTCGGGCGGCATGGACGACCCCGCCCACATCCGCTGGGTGCTCGAGCACACCGGCGCCGCGGCGGTCATGCTCGCCCGCGGATCGCTCGGCAATCCGTGGCTGTTCGACCAGCTGCTCGGCGATCACGAGCGCACGCCGACGCGTGACGAGGTGCTCGACGAGCTCGACTGGGTGATCGACTGCGCGGTCGATCACCTGGGCGAGGAGCGCGCCGCGCGCTACCTGCGCAAGTTCCATCCCTGGTACCTCGCGCGGCTCGGCGAGCCGGCCTCCACGCAGGCTGCTCTGCAGCGTGCAGAGAACCTCCAGGGACAGCGCGAGATCCTCCGTGGGCTGCGCTACCATGCTCCGCCGCTCGCGACCCGAGCCGCCTGACTCACCGCCTCCCCAAAGGACGCCTCGGCATGCAGAAGGACGTCATCCTCACCCCAGAAGGACTCGAGAACCTCAAGAAGGAGATCGAGACCCTCTCCACCGACAAGCGCCGCGAGGTCGCCGAGCGCATCAAGGAGGCGCGCGACTTCGGTGACATCTCCGAGAACTCCGAGTACGACGACGCCAAGAACGAGCAGGCCATGCTCGAGGCGCGCATCGCCACGCTGGAGGACAAGCTGCGCTCGGCCTCGGTGATCGACTCCTCCGAGCTCGACAACGACATCGTCCGCGTCGGCTCGCTCGTCAACGTCAAGGACGAGGCGTCGGGCAAGTCGCTCAAGTACACGATCGTCGGTTCGACCGAGTCCAACCCGGCCGAGAACAAGCTCTCCAACGAGTCGCCCGTCGGCAAGGCCCTGGTCGGCCGCAAGCGCAACGACGAGGTGTCGGTGCAGCTGCCCAACGGCAAGGCCCGCAAGCTCAAGATCACGAAGATCGAAGTCGCCTAGCGTGAGCGAGGAACAGCCCTCCGAGCTGCTCGCCGTCCGGCGGCGCAAGCTCGAGGCGCTGCGCGAGGAGGGCATCGAGCCGTTCCCGCACGCCTATCCGGGCGTGCGGCCGATCGCCGCGGTCAAGGCGCCGCACGAGGATCTGCCCGCCGGCGAGGAGACCGAGGACCGCGTGCGCGTCGCGGGCCGCCTCGCCGCCCGCCGCGGCCAGGGCAAGGCGGCGTTCCTCGACCTCGTCGACCGCACCGGCCGGCTGCAGCTGCACGCGCGCGTGGACGTGCTCGGAGAGTCGTCGCTCGAGCGCCTGCTCTCGCTCGATCTCGGCGACCTGATCGGCGCCGACGGCACGCTCTTCGTCACCCGCCGCGGCGAGCTCTCGCTCAAGCTCGAGGACTGGTCGCTGCTGGCGAAGTCGCTGCGGCCGCCGCCCGAGAAGCATCACGGCCTGACCGACGTCGAGACGCGCTTCCGCCACCGCGAGATCGACCTGATCGCGAACGAGGAGACGCGCGAGCTGTTCATGACTCGCGCGAAGGTGATCACGGCCATGCGGGCCTTCCTCGACGAGCACGACTTCATCGAGGTCGAGACGCCGGTGCTGCAGCCGATCTACGGCGGCGGTGCGGCGCGGCCGTTCACCACCCACTACAACGCGCTCGACCGCGACTTCTACCTGCGCATCGCGACCGAGCTCTACCTCAAGCGGCTGATCGTCGGCGGGCTCGAGCGCGTCTACGAGATCGGCAAGGACTTCCGCAACGAAGGGCTGTCGTTCAAGCACAACCCCGAGTTCACGATGCTCGAGTGGTACGAGGCCTACGCCGACTACGACGACGTCGCGCGCCGCGCCGAGGAGCTCGTGCACTTCGTCGCCACGCAGGTCGGCCAGGACCGCTTCAAGCCCCCGTGGGCGCGCGAGACGCTCGGAGGTGCAATCGCTGACCGCACCGGCGTCGACATCTACGCCCACCGCTCGCTCGCGGCGCTGCAGCAGGCGATGCGCGAGCGCGACCTCGAGGTTCCGGACGAGGACACCTGGGCGCAGCTGGTCGACCACCTGCTCTCCAAGTACGTCGAGCCGGCGCTGCAGGCGCCGACCTTCCTCATGGACTACCCGGTCGAGCTGTCGCCCTTCGCCAAGCGCCACCGCAGCGAGGACGGGCTGGTCGAGCGCTGGGAGGCCTACGTCGACGGCATGGAGATCGCCAACGCGTTCACCGAGCTCAACGACCCCGACGAACAGCGGCGCCGCTTCGAGCAGCAGGCCGCCGCCGCCGCGGCGGGCGACCAGGAGGCGCACCCCTTCGACGAGGCCTACATCCAGGCGCTCGAGCAGGGCATGCCGCCGACCGGTGGCATCGGCATCGGGATCGACCGGCTGGTGATGGTGCTGACCGGACGCCGCACGATCCGCGAAGTCGTGCTCTTCCCCGCGATGCGATAGGCGTCCAAGCCCCGCATGCCGTCCTGCTGCCGTTGGTAGACTGCCTCATGGCCGTCAGTCCCTCCCAACCTCGTTCATCCACTCCGGCTGGCGTGCCGAATACGTGGGTGACACCACGACGTCCCAGTCCCTCCGACCTCGTCCGGACCATCGTTACGACCCAGCGCTAGGGCTCAGCGTACTTAGCAGGAAGGAAGCCTCCCACCACCATGTTCGAGCGATTCACAGAACGCGCACGCCAGGTGGTCGTCCTCGCCCAGGAGGAGGCGCGGACGCTCAAGCACAACTACATCGGCACTGAGCACATCCTGCTCGGGCTCCTCCGGGAGGAGGAGGGCCTCGCAGCGCGAGTGCTCGAGAGCCTTGACATCACCGTCGAGCGCGTGCGCGCCCAGGTCGTGCGCATCGTCGGCTCCGGCGAGGAGGTGACCTCGGGCCAGATCCCCTTCACGCCGCGTGCGAAGAAGGTGCTCGAGCTGGCCCTCCGCGAGGCACTCTCGCTGGGTCACAACTACATCGGCACGGAGCACATCCTGCTCGGCCTCGTGCGCGAGAACGAGGGCGTCGCCGCCCGCATCCTGCTCGACTTCGACGCGGACTCGGAGAAGATCCGCAACGAGGTCATCCGGATGCTCTCGGGCCCCGGCGGCCGCCGCTCGGGCTCCGGCTCGGGCCAGGGCGCCGCCTCCGGCGCCGCCGCCGGCCCCGGCGAGGGCAAGAAGTCCTCGAAGCTGCTCGACCAGTTCGGGCGCAACCTGACCAAGCTGGCCGCGGAGGGCAAGCTCGATCCGGTCGTCGGCCGCGAGGTCGAGATCGAGCGGATCATGCAGATCCTCTCGCGCCGCACGAAGAACAACCCGGTGCTCGTGGGCGAGCCCGGCGTCGGCAAGACCGCGGTGGTCGAGGGCCTCGCCCAGCGCATCACGAACGCCGACGTGCCGGAGCTGCTGAAGAACAAGCAGATCTACACGCTCGACCTGGCGGCGCTGGTCGCGGGGTCGAAGTACCGCGGCGAGTTCGAGGAGCGCCTCAAGAAGGTGATGAAGGAGATCACCCAGCGCGGGGACATCATCCTGTTCATCGACGAGCTCCACAACCTCGTCGGGGCTGGCGCCGCCGAGGGCGCGATCGACGCCGCGTCGATCCTCAAGCCGGCCCTCGCCCGTGGCGAGCTGCAGACCGTGGGCGCGACCACGCTCGACGAGTACCGCAAGTACCTCGAGCGCGACTCGGCACTGGAGCGTCGCTTCCAGAAGATCACGGTCGACCAGCCCTCCGTGGAGGAGACCGTGCAGATCCTCAAGGGCCTGCGTGACCGCTACGAGGCGCACCACAAGATCAACATCACCGAGGAGGCGTTGGAGGCGGCCGCCGAGCTGGCGGACCGCTACATCTCCGACCGCTTCCTGCCCGACAAGGCGATCGACCTCGTCGACGAGGCCGCCTCGCGCATGCGCATCAAGTCGATGTCCTCCCCGCCCGTGTACCGGGAGCTCGAGGAGGAGATCGAGACGACGCGGCGCGAGAAGGAGGCCGCGATCGAG
>JBBQLH010000055.1:0-25931 GCA_038327685.1 Solirubrobacterales bacterium | reverse complement strand
TCGTCGAGTTGGCGATCGTGTCGTTGGCGGCGAGCACGCCGTCGATCTTGTTGCTGCTCTTCTGCAGCAGCTGCTCGAAGATCGTCAGCGCCTGCTGGCCGTCCCACTGGGGGACCGCCTGCTGGCCGACCTTCGTGTACTGGCCGGACGCGAACTTCGGGGCGAGCACCTCGTTGTAGCCCTTCTTGAGGTCGGTCGCGAAGGAGTCGGTCGGCGCGCCGTCGAGGATCGCGACCGCCGGCTTCTGCCTCCCGGCCTTCGCGAGGTCCTCCACGAGGCCCTTGCCCTGCAGCCGGCCCGCCTCGGTCGCGTCGCCGGACACGTAGTAGTCCGCGTTGGCCTTCAGCGTGAGGCGGTCGTAGTCGATCATCGTCACGCCCTTCGACTTGGCGTCCGCGATGATCGCGGCGCCGCTGCCGGCGTCGAGGTTCGTGAGGAGCATGACCTTCGCCCCCTCGGTGATGGCCTGCTCGGCCTGCGTGCGCTGGTTCGCCGGATCGCCCTGGGCGTTCTTGATCGAGAAGTCCGAGCTCGACAGGCCGGCCGCCTTGAACGCCTCGCCGAAGAAGCGCCGGTCGGCCTTCTCCCAGCGGTCCGAAGACTTGGTGTCGGGCAGCAGCACCGCGATCTTGCCCTTGAGCTTCTTCGCGCCGCCCTGCGCGGCCGGCTTGTTGTCGTCGCCTCCGCAGGCGACGAGGCCGGTGGCCACCACGAGACACATCAGCACCGCTGTCAGTCGGTTCATGGAGCCTCCCCTACCCGAGTGTAAAGGCTGGGCAACCGGGGAACGGGGAGTAAAGACCCGATGTTTCTGGTCTACCGAGGAGGAGACCGCTGGCTGTCACCATCACCGCGCTCGAGACCGCCGACGTCCGCTTTCCGACGTCAGAGCTGCTCGACGGATCCGACGCGGTCAACGTCGATCCCGACTACTCCGCCGCGTACGCGATCCTGCGCACCGACGCGCCGGACGGGCTCGAGGGCCACGGCTTCGCGTTCACGACCGGCCGCGGCACCGAGGTCCAGGTCGCGGCCATCGACGCGATGGCGCCGCTCGTGGTCGGGCTCGACCTCGACGAGGTCCTCGCCGACACCGGCGCCCTCTCGCGCCGCCTGACCGGCGACAGCCAGCTGCGCTGGCTCGGGCCGGAGAAGGGCGTGGTCCACATGGCCGCGGCGGCGGTGCTCAACTCGGTCTGGGACCTCTACGCCAAGCGCGAGGGCGTGCCGCTGTGGCAGCTGCTGGCGCGGATGTCGCCCGAGCAGATCGTGGCGCTGGTCGACTTCCGCTACCTCACCGACGCCCTCACGCCCGAGGAGGCGCTGGCGCTGCTGCGCGAGCGCGAGCCGGGCCGCGCGGAGCGCGAGCGGGCGCTGCTGGCCGACGGGCTGCCGGCCTACACGACCTCGCCGGGCTGGCTGGGCTACGACGACGACAAGCTCCGCGCGCTGATCGCCGAAGCGCTCGACGAGGGCTTCACGCACGTCAAGCTGAAGGTCGGCGCCGACATCGAGGACGACGTGCGCCGCTGCACGATCGCCCGCGAGGCGCTGGGGGACGCGGCGCACCTGAGCGTCGACGCCAACCAGGCCTGGGACGTCGACGGCGCGATCGCCTCGATGGAGCGCCTCGCGCCGATGGGCATCACCTGGATCGAGGAGCCCACGAGTCCCGACGACGTGCTCGGCCACGCCGCGATCGCGCGCGCGGTCGCGCCGGTCGCGGTCGCCACCGGCGAGCACGCGCAGAACCGCGTGATCTTCAAGCAGCTGCTGCAGGCCGACGCGATCGGCGTCTGCCAGATCGACGCCTGCCGGCTCGCCGGAGTCAACGAGGTCGTCGCGGTGCTCTTGCTGGCGGCCAAGTTCGGCGTCACCGTGTGCCCGCACGCCGGCGGCGTCGGGCTGTGCGAGCTCGTCCAGCACCTGGCCGCGTTCGACCTCGTCGCCGTCGGCGGCGAGCGCGAGGACCGCGTGGTCGAGTACGTCGACCACCTGCACGAGCACTTCGTCGACCCGTGCGTGGTCGAGCGCGCGCGCTACCGCGCACCGGAGCGTCCGGGCTACAGCAGCGAGATCCGTCCCGAGTCCCTGAGGCGCCACGCATTCCCCGGCGGCGAGGTCTGGAGCCGCGAGGAGGCGAGGAGATGAGCGACCTGGCCGGGCTGAGGGCGCTCGTGACCGGCGGCGCGTCGGGCATCGGCGAGGCGACCGCGCAGCTGCTGCGGTCGCGCGGCGCGAGCGTCGCCGTGCTCGACCTCGACACTGGCGGCGTCGAGGCGCCGTTCGTCGCCGTGCGCGCCGACGTGACCGACGACGACGCGGTCCGCAGCGCGGTGGCCGAGGCGGTCGAGACGCTCGGCGGGCTCGACATCCTCGTCAACAACGCTGGGATCGGCGCGGCCGGCACGGTCGAGGACAACCCGGATGACGAGTGGCGGCGGGTCTTCGACGTCAACGTGCTCGGCATGGCGCGCGTCGCCCGCGCGGCGCTGCCGCGCCTGCGCGAGTCCGAGCACGCCGCGATCGTCAACACCTCCTCGGTCGCCGCCACCGCGGGGCTGCCCCAGCGCGCGCTCTACAGCGCGACCAAGGGCGCAGTGCTCTCGATGACGCTGGCGATGGCGGCCGACCACGTCCGCGAGGGCATCCGCGTCAACTGCGTCACCCCGGGCACCGCCGACACGCCCTGGGTGCAGGGCCTGCTCGCGGCCGCCGACGACCCCGACGCCGAGCGCGCCGCGCTCGAGGCGCGTCAGCCGATCGGGCGGATGGTCAGCGCCGCCGAGGTGGCCGAGGCGATCGCCTACCTGGCCGACCCGGCGTCGTCCTCGACGACCGGGACCGTGCTCGCCGTCGACGGCGGCATGCAGGGCCTGCGACTGCGGCCCGAGTGATCGTGCGGGTCGCGCTCCACACCCGCCTGAAGCCCGGCGCCGAGGAGGCCTACGAGGCGGCTCACCGCGAGGTGCCGGCCGAGCTGACCGCGGCGATCCGCGCCGCCGGCGCGCGAGAGTGGACGATCTGGCGCAGCGAGCGCGACCTCTTCCATGTGATCGACTGCGATGACTACGCCCGGCTGCTCTCCGAGCTCGCCGACCTGCCCGTCAACGTCGCGTGGCAGGCGCGCATGGCCGAGCTGCTCGAGCGGGACCACGACTACGGCGACGCGGCCGCCGGGCTCGAGGTGGCGTGGCGGCTGTGATCGAGACGCGCGAGCTCGGCTCCAGCGGAGTGCGGGTGACGCGCTTCGCGCTCGGCAGCGCACCGCTCGGCGGCCTCTACCAGCCGGTCGGCGACGCGGCGGCGCGCGCGACGGTGGACGAGGCGTGGCGGCTCGGCGTGCGCACGTTCGACACCGCGCCGCACTACGGCGCGGGCGTCGCCGAGCGGCGCATCGGCGCGGCGCTGCGCGAGCGCCCGCGCTCGGAGCTGGTGCTGTGCACGAAGGTCGGGCGGCTGCTCGTCGAGCCGGAGGCTCCGGGCGCCTCGATGTTCGCCGAGGACTCGGGGCTCGGGCGCCGCTTCGACTTCAGCGCCGACGGTGTGCGCCGCTCGCTCGAGGACAGCCTGGAGCGGCTCGGGCTCGACCGCGTCGACGTCGTCCATGTCCACGACCCCGACGACCACCTCGACGAGGCGATCGCGTCGTCGCTGCCGGCGCTGGCCGCGCTGCGCGACGAGGGCGTGATCGGCGCGGTCGGCGCGGGGATGAACCACGTGGCGCCGCTGGTCCGGATCGTCCGCGAGGCCGACGTCGACTGCATCCTGCTCGCCGGCCGCCACACGCTGATCGATCACGGCGCGTCGGCACAGCTGCTGCCGCTGTGCGTCGAGCGCGGCGTCTCCGTGATCGCCGCGGGCGTGCTCAACAGCGGCATCCTCGCCGACCCGGGCGATGGCGCGACGTTCGACTACGAGCCCGCGAGCGCCGGGATGCTGGAGCACGCGCGCCGCATCGGCGCCGCGTGCGAGCGCCACGGAGTGAGCCTGCCCGTCGCGGCGACCGCCTTCCCCCTGCGCCACCCGGCCGTCGCCTGCGTGCTGGTCGGCGCGCGCTCGCCGCGCGAGGTCGCCGCCGACCTGGAGGGCGTGCTGGGTGCGATCCCCGACGTGCTGTGGGCGGACCTGGTGTCGGCCGGGCTGCTGCCGGAGGAGGCGGTGGCGGCGTGATCGTCGACGCCCACCACCACCTCTGGGACCCGGAGCGCCGCGACTACCCGTGGATGACCGGCGACGCCGCGGTGCTGCGGCGACCGATCGGCCTCGGCGACCTGCGCGCGACCGTCGAGCCGTGCGGCGTCGGCGCGACCGTCGCCGTCCAGGCGGCGTCGACCGAGGAGGAGACGCTCGAGTTGCTCGCGCTCGCCGCCGAGTCCGACGGGCTCGTCACCGGCGTCGTCGGCTGGATCGACCTGACCGCGCCCGACGCCGGCGAGCGGCTCGCCGCGCTGGGCGCAGGCCCGGGCGGGGAGCGCCTGGTCGGCGTCCGCCACGCGGTCCACGACGAGCCCGATCCGGACTGGCTGGCGCGCGACGACGTCCGGCGCGGCCTGCGCGCCGTCGCGCAGGCGGGCCTGCCCTACGACCTGCTGCTGTTCCCCGAGCACCTGCCGCTGGCGACGGAGATCGCCGCCGCGATCCCGGACCTCCCGCTCGTGGTCGACCACGGCGCGAAGCCCCACATCGCAGCCGGCGAGCGCGAGCCCTGGAGCTCCGACCTCGCCGCGCTCGCCGAGCACGAGCACGTGCACTGCAAGCTCTCCGGCCTCGTCACCGAGGCGGACGGGCGCGAGCAGGACATCGTGTCCTACGCGGCGCGGCTGCTCGAGCTGTTCGGCCCCGAGCGGCTGATGTTCGGCTCCGACTGGCCGGTCTGCACGCTCGCCGCCTCCTACGCCGAGGTCCTCGACCTCGCGCGCGCCGCGATCGCGGAGCTCAGCGCCGACGAGCAGGGCGCGGTCCTCGCGGGCACCGCGCGGCGGTTCTACGGGCTGCCGGAGGACGACGGCTGATGCCCTTCGATCGCCAGCGCGAGCCACTCCTCCACGCCCGCGACGTGCACGGCCGCCCATGCGCGTGCGAGCTCCGGCCGCCGCGCCGCGATCGCGTCGAAGATCGCCTGGTGCTCGGCGCGCGTGCGCTCGATCGCGCCGCTCTGCGTGATGCCGCGCCAGATCCGCGCGCGGGTCGTCGTGCCCGACAGCCCGTCGAGCAGCGACGAGAGCACCGGGTTGCCCGCCGCCGCGGCGATCGCGCGGTGGAAGGCGAGGTCGTTCGCGACCAGCGCCTCGACGTCGTCGCCGCCGCGCGCGCCCTCCTCGACCAGCCGCCGCAGCTCCACGATCGCGTCGTCGCTCGCGCGCTGGGCCGCCAGCCCCGCGGCGAGGGTCTCGAGCTCGCGCCGCACCTCGAGCACGTGCAGGACCGTGCGGTCCTGGTTGAGCTCGCCGACGAACGAGACCGCGTCGAGCAGGATGTCGGGCTCGAGCGTCGTGACGTAGGTCCCGTCGCCCTGGCGCGTGTCGAGGATCCGCACGAGCGTCAGCGCGCGTACGGCCTCGCGCAGCGAGTTGCGCGAGAGGCCGAGGCGCTCGGCGAGGTCGGCCTCGCGAGGCAGGCGCGCGCCGGGCTGCAGCTCGCCGGAGACGATCATCTGCTTGATCTTCTCGATCGCCTCGTCGGTCACTCCCACCGGCCAGACCTCCGATCTCTGCGCGATGTCAGCTGACCGTACACCGGTCGCCCGGCTGACCGGGGTGACGAAGCGCTTCCCCGGCGTGCTTGCGGTCGACAGCGTCGATCTCGAGATCCTACCCGGCGAGGTTCACGTCGTCGCGGGCGAGAACGGCGCGGGCAAGTCGACGCTGATGAAGCTGCTCTCGCAGGTCGAAAGACCCGATGAGGGCACGGTCGAGATCGCGGGCGAGGCCGTCGCCTTCCACGGCCCCGGACACGCCCAGCGCCTCGGGGTCGCGATGGTCTACCAGGAGTTCGCGCTGGCGCCCCACCTGACGGTCGCGGAGAACCTCTTCCTCGGCCGCGAGCCCGGCCGCTTCGGCGCGCTCGACCGCGGCGAGGAGCGCCGCCGCACACGCCAGCTGCTCGAGAGCGTGCGACTCACCGTCGACCCGACCCGGCGCGTGGCGTCGCTGTCCGTGGCCGCGCAGCAGCGGGTCGAGATCGCCAAGGCACTCGCGATCGACGCCAAGCTCGTGATCATGGACGAGCCCACCGCCGTCCTGCCGGAGCGCGACATCGACGACCTCTTCGAGGTCATCCGCGACCTCACCGCCCGCGGCATCGCCGTCCTCTACATCAGCCACCGGCTCGACGAGATCTTCCGCGTCGGCGACCGTGTAACCGTCATGCGCGACGGCGCGGTGGTGGAGACGCTGCCGGTCTCCGAGCTCGACCACGATCAGCTCGTCCGGCTGATGGTCGGGCGCGAGATCGCCAACCTCTACCCCAAGCCCGAGATCGAGCCGGGCGACGTGCGCCTCGCGGTGCACGACGTCACGCGGGAGGGTGTGCTCGACGGCTGCTCGCTCGAGGTCCGCGGCGGCGAGATCGTCGGCCTCGCCGGGCTCGTCGGCGCCGGGCGCACGGAGCTCGCCCGCGCGATCTTCGGCGCCGACCCGATCGACTCCGGCACGGTCGAGCTCGACGGCGAGGCGGTGCGGATCGACTCGCCGGCCGCCGCGATCACCGCCGGCCTCGGCTACCTGACGGAGGACCGCAAGGGCAACGGCCTCGCCCTCCAGCTCGGGATCGACCACAACATCACGCTGGCCAACCTGCCGACGCGCGGCCCGCTGCTCGACCTCCGGCGCGAGCGCGACGTCGCGACCCGCCGCAGCGAGCAGCTCGACATCCGCTCACCGTCGGTCCGCCGGCGCGTCGAGGCGCTGTCCGGCGGCAACCAGCAGAAGGTGATGGTGGCCAAGTGGCTCGAGACCCGCGGGCGCGTGCTGCTGTTCGACGAGCCCGGCCGCGGGATCGACGTCGGCGCCAAGGCGGAGATGTTCGAGCTGATCGGCGAGCTGGCGACGGAGGGCAGGGCGATCGTGCTGATCAGCTCCTACCTGCCCGAGCTGCTGAACATGTGCGACCGCATCCTCGTGATGCGCGAGGGCCGGATGGCCGGCGAGGTCGCCCGCGATGACTTCACAGAGGAGCGCCTGATGGCGCTCGCCACCGGCGCCGAGGAGGCCGAGGAACGATGACGACCAGGCCCGCCGCGCTGTCGCGCGAGAACCTCTCCGACGCCATCTCGCAGCTCGCCGCCGGCGGGGCCCTGCTCGTGGTCTTCATCTACCTGTCGATCGCGTCGGATCGCTTCCTGACCAGCGACAACCTGTTCAACGTCGGCCAGCAGACGGCGGTCACCGCGATCATCGCGATCGGGATGACGCTGGTGATCATCACCGCCGGCATCGACCTCTCGGTGGGTGCGGTGGCGGCGCTGGCCGGTGTCGTCGGCGTCAAGCTGATGATCGAGCTCGGGCTGCCGCCGAACGTCGCGATCGCGGTCGGCGTTCTCGTCGGCGCGCTCGCCGGCCTCGTCAACGGCCTGCTCGTGACGATCACGCAGCTCGCTCCGTTCATCGCGACGCTCGGGATGATGTCGGTGGCCCGCGGGCTGACGCTGATCGTCACCGGCGCAGCCGCCGTGTTCGGGGCGCCCGACAACTTCCGGCTGCTCGGCCAGGGCGAGATCGGCCCGGTGCCGATCCCGGTGATCGCGCTGGTCGTCGTCGCGATCCTCGGGCACCTCGTGCTGACGCGCACGCGCCTCGGGCGCTACAGCTACGCGATCGGCTCCAACCCCGAGGCCGCGCGGCTGTCGGGGATCCCGGTTAAGCGCTACCTGACGGCGGTCTACGTGATCGCCGGCGCGCTCGCCGGCTTCGGCGGCATGATGGCCGCCTCGCGCGTCAACTCCGGCCAGCCCAACTTCGGCATCGGCCTCGAGCTCGACGTGATCGCCGCCGCGGTCATCGGCGGGGCGAGCCTGTTCGGCGGCCGCGGCACCGTCGTCGGCACGCTGATCGGCGGCTTCCTGATCGCGCTGATCCGCAACGGGTCGGTGCTGCTTAATGTCAACACCTTCTACCAGTCCGTGATCATCGGCGTGATCATCTGGCTCGCCGTGATCTTCGACCAGTACCGGCGCCGCCGACTTGGCGGCGGCGGCGAATGACACGACACGGGAGGGTCAGGTCATGCAGGCACGATCGATCATCTGGCGGCCGCTCGTCGTGGCGGCGCTGCTCGCGCTCGCCGTCGCGGGGTGCGGGAAGGTCAAGGACTCCGGCGGTGGCGGTGGCGGAGCGGCCAAGAAGAAGAGCGGGCCGGTGCGGCTCGCCGTCGTCCCCAAGGCCGTCGGCTTCGACTTCTGGAACCAGGTCAAGACAGGCGCCGAGTGCGCCGCGTCGAAGCAGAAGGACGTCAAGGTCCAGTGGGACGGCGTGACGGCCGAGACCGATGTGACCGGCCAGGTCAACCTGCTGCAGAACTTCATCACGCAGGGCGTCGACGGGCTCGTCTACGCCGCGACCGACGCGAAGGTCCTCGGCGATGTCACGAAGCAGGCGCAGCAGCAGAAGATCCCCGTGGCCAACATCGACTCGGGCACCGACCCGCAGCCGAAGGACGTCCCGCTCTTCGCTACCGACAACGTCGCCTCGGCCGAGAAGGTCGCGGGCCTGCTGGCCAAGAAGCTCGGCAAGAAGGGCGGCGACATCGCGTTCATCCCCTTCCAGCGCGGCACGGCGACCAACGAGCAGCGCGCCAAGGGCTTCAAGACCGGCCTGAAGCAGCACCCCGAGCTCAAGCTCGTCGCCGAGCAGGCGAGCCAGTCCGACTACGACAAGGCGCTCCAGGTCACCCAGGACATCCTGACCGCGAACCCCAACCTGAAGGGGATCTTCGCCGCCAACGAGCCCAGCGTGCTGGGCGCCGCCGAGGCCGTCCGGGTGGCGCACAAGAGCGGCAAGATCACGATCGTCGGCTGGGACGCATCGCCCGACGAGATCAAGGGCGTGCGCCAGGGCGTGATCGACGCGCTGATCGTGCAGAACCCCTTCCGCATGGGCTACGACGGCGTCAACGCGATCACCAAGCAGCTGCGCGACGGCACGAAGCCGTCCAGCGGCGACACCGGCGTGACGATCGTGACCAAGTCCAACCTCGGCGACCCGAAGGTCAAGGCCGTATTGAAGCCGAGCTGCGCCAACCCGCCGAGCTAGGAGGATCGCGATCACCTCAGCCATCCCCGCGTCAGCCACGCTGGCGGCCAACGAGCGGGTGCAGGCCAGGCTCGACGCCGGATTCCCGGTGCTACACCTGGCGTTCGGCGAGGCAGGCCTCCCTGTGCTGCCGAGCGTGGCCGACCGGCTGGCGGCCGCGGTGCGGCTGAACGGATACGGCTCGGTGGCCGGCTCCCCGGCGATGCGCGCCGCGGCGGCGGGGTACTTCGAGCGGCGCGGCTTGGCGACGACGCCGGATCAGATCGTCGTCGCGCCCGGCAGCAAGGCGCTGCTGTTCGGGCTGCTGTCGGTGCTGCCCGGGGACGTCGTGCTGCCGCGTCCGTGCTGGGTCAGCTACGCGGCCCAGGCGGCGCTCGCGGCCAAGCGGGTGATCGGCGTGCCGATCCCCGCGGCCGCCGGGGGCGTCCCCGACCCGGCCGCGCTGAGCGAGACGCTCGCCCGCACCGGCCACAGTGCGGGCATCCTCGTGCTCACGCTGCCCGACAACCCGACC
Source organism: Solirubrobacterales bacterium (assembly GCA_038327685.1). Taxonomy (GTDB): domain Bacteria; phylum Actinomycetota; class Thermoleophilia; order Solirubrobacterales; family Solirubrobacteraceae; genus DASQFQ01. The sequence continues at coordinate 16,166 of JBBQLH010000055.1, read as the reverse complement.
GGCACGATCGCCGCGCGCTCGCTGGTCACCGAGGTCTGCGAGATCGCACACGAGCACGGGCTGCTGATCGTCTGCGACGAGATCTATCGCGACCTCGCGCACGAGCCCGAGGCGGTGAGCAGCCCGGCGGCCCTGGCGCCGGACCGGGTCTTCGTCACGAACGGGCTGAGCAAGAGCATGGCCCTGGGCGGCTGGCGGATCGGGTTCGCGCGCCTGCCCGACGGTCCGCTCGGGACCGACGCCGGCCGCGCGCTGACCGGCCTGGCGAGCGAGCTGTGGTCGAGCCTGGCCGCACCGATGCAGAAGGCCGCCGCGTACGTCCTCGACGAGCCCGGCGATGTCCGCGCGCACGTCGCGCGCAGCCGGCGCCTGCACCGGCTCGTCACCACGGCCGCCCACGACGAGGTCATCGCGGCCGGCGCCGAATGCCGCGCACCCTCCGGTGGCTTCTATCTCTACCCCGACCTCGAGCCGATGCGACCCGCACTCTCCGCGCTCGGCGTCAACACCGGCGCGGAGCTCGCCGACCTGCTGCTCGAGCGCCACGACGTCGCCGTGCTCCCGGGCGAGGCGTTCGGCGACGAGCCCGGCGCGCTGCGCTTCCGCATGGCGACCAGCCTCCTGTACGGACGGACCGACGACGAGAAGTGGGAGGCGCTCGCCGCCGAGGACCCGGTCTCGCTCCCCCGGATCCGCTCCGCGCTCGACCGCCTCGGCCAGGCGCTGCGCTACGGACGTTCGTAGAACCGCTCGACCGCGCCGTGATGGGGCTTGACCAGCATCCGCCGGACGATAGACCGAGCGCCGTACACCGTTGGCGGAGCGTGTCGGATGTCCTGCGAGCCACCGAGCCGGGCTCGCCCACAACTAGGCGGCGACGAGCTCGTCGACCAGGCGGCGGACGCGCTCGCCGATCTCGTCGCGGATGCGCCGCACGCCGTCGAGGTCGGCGTCGGCGGGGTCGTCGAGCTCCCAGTCCTCATAGCGCTTGCCGGGGTAGATGGTGCACGCGTCGCCGCAGCCCATCGTGACCACCACGTCAGCCGCCGCCACGGATTCGTCGGTGAGCGGTTTCGGGAATGCTCGGCCGAGGTCGAGGCCGAGCTCCGACATCGCTGCGACGACGTCGGGGTTGAGCTGATCGGCCGGGGCGCTGCCGGCGGAGCGGACGGTGACGCGGCCCTCGGCGTAGTGGTCGAGCAGGGCGGCGGCCATCTGGCTGCGGCCGGCGTTGTGGACGCAGACGAACAGGACTTCTGGCATCTACCGCCAGGATAAGCATTGACGTCCATCACTTCAATCGATATACCTAGATCGATGGCGATCGATCTGGAGCTTGCTCCCAAGCAGAAGCGCGCCGCGGGCGAGCGCTGTTGCGAGCCCGTGGTCTATCCGGACGTCGAGCGGGCGCACGCCGCCCGCATGGCCGAGGTCGCCAAGGCGCTCGGCGACCCGATCCGCCTCCAGCTCGTCGACGTGCTGCGCAAGCACGCGGGCAAGGTCTGCGTCTGCGAGCTCGTCCCGCTGTTCGAGATCTCCCAGCCCACGCTCTCGCACCACCTCAAGAAGCTACGCGAGGCCGGCATCGTCGACTCCGAGCGCCAAGGCCTGTGGGCCTATTACTACGTCCTCCCCGACGCACTCCAGGAGCTGTCCGCATGGCTGAAGTGACCTCCACCGACATCCGCGAGACGGTCCGCGAGCGCTACGCGGCCGCTGCTCGCCAGGCCACGGACAGTGGAGGCTGCCGCAGCTCGGAGGCCGAGAGCTCGTGCTGCGGCCCGGCCGCCGCGACCGAGCCGTTCGGCGCCGCCCTCTACGGCACGGAGGCCGCCGACGCTCCCGAGGCTGCGGTCGCCGCGTCACTCGGCTGCGGCGTCCCCACCGCCGTCGCCGACCTGCACGCCGGTGAGACCGTCCTCGACCTCGGCTCCGGGGCCGGCGCCGACGTGCTCATCAGCGCCGGGCGCGTCGCCCCCGGCGGCCGCGCGATCGGGCTCGACATGACCGACGAGATGCTCGCGCTCGCCCGGGCCAACGCCGCCGCGGCCGGCGTCGAGAACGTCGAGTTCGTCAAGGGCTACCTCGAGGACATCCCGCTCGAGGACGCGTCGGTCGACGTCGTCATCTCCAACTGCGTCATCAACCTCGCCGCCGACAAGCGCGTCGTCCTCGCCGAGGCCGCGCGCGTGCTGAAGCCCGGCGGGCGGTTCGCCGTCTCCGACGTGATCGCCGACGACGGCATGGACGCGGCCACCCGCGCGGACATGCGGCAGTGGACGGGATGCATCGCCGGCGCGCTCACCGAGGCGGAGTTCCGCGCGGCGCTCGCTTCGGCCGGCCTGGTCGACGTCGAGCTTCGGCCGACGCATCGCGTCCATGCGTACGCCGGCTCGGCCATCATCCGCGCGCGCAAGCCTGCCGCTTGACGAGGCGCGCGGCGGCGCTTCACGCGTTCATGTTCTAGTCACGCGCCGCGCCTACGCTCGGGCTCGTGCGCACGATCGCGCGAACCGCCGATCTCCTTCTCGTCGCGTTTCTCACCTGCCTGGCGCTCGCCACGGTCGCCCAGGTGCGCCACAACCAGGCCGCGGGCCCGCGCGGCCGCGCTCCGCACGACCGGCCGGTGGCGGCCCACCGGGTCGCGCGATGACCAGGGCTGCGGTCGGCCTTGCGTCCGGCCGTCGCCCGTCCGTCGCCGCGCTGGCCCGCACCGCCGGGTGGGCAGCGGTGGCCGTGGTCGGGGTCACGGGCGTGCTCGTCGCGCTGGCCGGCGCCGCCGCCGATCACGCCTTCCTCGTCCCGGGGCTGAGGCGCGCGTGGGCGGGCTGCGTCGCCGGCCCGCTCGCGCCCGCGGGCATCGCTGGCCCGCTCCACGTGTTCTTCGCCGAGGTCGCGGTCATGAGCGCCGCCCGTTCCTGGTCGAGAACTGGTCAGCCGGGCTGCTTGCGGGCCACGAGGAAGAGGCGTACCGCGCGCTGCGCGCGAACGCGCTGGGCGCGCCGCCCGCCCGCTCGCCGGTCACCGGTCGGGCCGGGAACCGCTCGTACGCCCGTCACGGCTACATCCCGGGCGGCACTGCACGAGCAAGGGAGGAGGCACCGACTGCGGGCACCCGGCGTCGGCGACGCTCGAGTACGCCGCCGCGGACGCGGCGCTCGCGCTCATGGCCCGAGGCCTGGGCCACGGCGACGACGCCCGGCTGCTCGCTCGCCGCGGCAAGGGCCACCGCACGCTCTGGAACCGTCGGCTCCGGTTGTTCAGCCCGCGCCGGCGCGACGGGCGCTGGCTCGCGCACTACGACCCCCGCACCGGCGCCGGCCAGTTTGACGAGGGCGGCGCGTACCAGTACGCCTGGACCGGCCACCCGTGGAAGACGGCGACCGTCGCCCGCGCCGCCGAGACGCTGGTCACGAACGGGCCGGAGGGGATGACCGGCAACGACGACCTCGGCACCGTGTCGGCCTGGTACGTCCTCAGCGCGCTCGGCCTGTATCCGACGATGAGTGGCGGCTTCTTCGTGCTCAGCACGCCGCAGTTCCCGCACGCCGTGCTCTCGCTCGGGGCCATCGGCTCGCGCCAGGGCGGGACGCTCAGCATCGACGCGCCGCGCGCGAGCGCCACCCGGCGCTACGTCGCCTCGGCGCGGATCGACGGCCGCCCGGTTCGCCGCGCCTGGCTGACGCGCGCCGCGATCGCCCGCGGCGGCCGTCTCGCCTTCGACGTCTCCGCGCACCCCACGCGATGGGGCACCGCGCCCTCGGCTGGGCCGCCGTCGGTCGTCCGGACCCGTTAGGACGATGGAGCTCTCACTGACAGAGATACGGGAGGCACACCCCGCATGGAGATCACAAGAAGCGGCCTCGACACCGGCAAGGGCCCGGACGACTGGTTCACCGGCGACGTCTACATCGACCCCGTCGCGGCAGCGGCCGCCCCCGCACGCGTGCAGGCCAACCTCGTCCACTTCACTCCGGGCGCGCGCACCGCGTGGCACACGCACCCGCTCGGCCAGACCGTCTACGTCACCGAGGGCATCGGGCTCGCCCAGCGCCGCGGCGGCCCGATCGAGGTCATCCGTCCCGGCGACCGCGTCTTCTTCGCCCCCGACGAGGATCACTGGCACGGCGCGGCGCCGAACCGCTTCATGGTCCACCTCGCGCTCAACGAGGTCGACGCCGAGCACGTCGCCGCCGACTGGGGCGAGAAGGTCAGCGACGACGAGTACTCCGCCGCAACCTCCTTCGACAACTGAGCGTGGGATGGTGGACGCCTTCCTCGAACGGCGGCGCACGGCGGCCGCGGCGGCATGGAACCTCGACGGCGGCGTCGTGCTCGTCGCCGCCGGCGACGAGATCCCCGTGCCGGGGCGCGGCGACCGCACGTACCCGTTCCGCGCGCACTCGGAGTACCTCTACCTCGCGGACCGCGAACGCCCCGGCAGCGTGATGGCCTACGCGCCAGCCGACGGCTGGGTCGAGTTCGTTGCGCCGGTTACCGCCGACGAACTCCTGTGGACCGGGCTCGAGGGCGACCGCGAAGGAGTGCCCGATGGCACGCGCCCGCTGGGCGAGCTCGACTCGTGGGTTGGCGGCCGGACGGTGCGCCGGCTCGGCGCGGCCGCCGACACCGACGTCGAGCTGCGCGACGCGCTCATCCACGTCCGCCGCCCCAAGGACGACGTCGAGCTCGAGCGTATGCGCACGGCCGCGGAGGCGACGCGCGCCGGCTTTGAAGAGCTCGTACCGCTGATCGCCGCGGGCCGCACCGAGCGCGAGCTGCAGGTCACGCTCGAGGCGGCGTTCCTCCGGAGCGGCGGCGACTTCCTCGCGTTCGAGACGATCGTGGCGGCGGGCGACCACGCAGCCGTCCTGCACTTCTCGCCGACGGCGCGCGAGCTCCGCGACGGCGACCTCCTGCTCGTCGACGCGGGCGCCGAGCACCGCGGCTACGCGTGCGACGTCACCCGCACGTACGCCGCCTGCGGGACGTTCACGGCCGAGCAGGCGCTCGTCCATGACACGGTCCGGCGCGCCGGCGAGACCGCGATCGCCGCCTGCCGTCCCGGAACGGAGTGGCACGACGTCCACCGCGCGGCGGCGCTGGTGGTCGCGGAAGGGCTCGTCGAGCTCGGCGTCCTCCGCGGCTCACGCGAGACGCTCGTCGAGAGCGGCGCGGCGACGCTGTTCTTCCCGCACGGCGTCGGCCACATGGTCGGCCTCGGCGTCCGCGACACCGGTGCGGCCTCCGACGACGCGCGCAAGCCCGTGCCCGGCCTGCCGCGCCTGCGCGTCGACATCGCGCTCCGGCCGCGCCAGGCGTGGACCGTCGAGCCAGGAATCTACGTCGTTCCCGCGCTGCTCGCCCGGGAACGCGGCCGCGACGGCGTCGACTGGGATCGCGTCGACGAGCTACACGGCTTCGGCGGCGTGCGCCTCGAGCAGAACGTGCTGATCACCGACGATGGCTGCGAGATCCTCACAGCCGCAGTCCCGCTCTAACACCGGCGAGAGGCGGCTTTCGCATAGCGGGTGACTTAGAAGATGTATGGCGCGGCGTTCAGGGCCCCGAGCGCGTACCACGTCCCGAAGGCCAGGCTCATCGTGGCCAGCGCCGGAGCGATGGCCAGGTACCCGCGGAGCACCGAGCCGCGGGCGAGCACGGCGCCGAGGCTGCTCGAGGCCGCGGCCATGCTGACGGCGGTGAACAGCGCGAACAGTGCGAGCGCCGCGAGCGCCTCGGCGTGGTCGTGGATGGGCGCGAGCAGGAGCACCCCGACGCCGGCCGAGCCGCCCATGCCGTGGAGGAGCCCGATGCCGTAGGCCTGGTGTGGTGAGCGCGCGGGTCGCAGTGGGTCGCCGTGGACATGCAGGTCGCCGCGGCGCCACCGGATCAGGAGGCGAACCGCGAGAGCGATGATCACGAGTCCCACGGCGGTCTCGGCGGCGACTTGAACGGCGTCGGGCAGGTAGCCGCGATACAGGACCACGGGCACCCCGAACACGAACAGCGAGGTTCCGTGGCCCATCCCCCACGCGAAGCCGAGCCGGCCGGCGCGTCGGGCGTCGGGGCCCTCCCCGGTGACGAGCGTGGCAACCGCCGTGAGATGGTCGGGGTCTGTCGCGTGGCGCAGGCCGAGCAGCACGGCGATCATCGCGACCACCGCGAAGACCTGCCCCTGGCCGAGCTGGGAGAGGTGCTGGTCAAGTCCGAACATGAAGCTTCTCCTGGCAGGCGGGGCACAGGCCGGTGAGCGGGAAGTGCCCGAAGGACGCCTGATAGCCGACCGCCTGTCGCACGGCGGCACGAACGCCCTCCAAGACGTCTCTGGGGACGGCTTGCGAGCGCCCGCAGCGCTCGCATGCCACGTACTCATCGCCGTCCGCGGGTGCGTACAGGCCTGGTCCGTGGCCGAGGTGCATATGGCGGACGAGGCCGGCGTCCTCGAGCCTCTCGAGGTTGCGGTAGACCGATGCGAGGTCGCACGGCGTCGATTGCCCGTACATCCCCGAGGCGATCTCCTCAGCGGTGACGGGACGGCCTGCTGAGAAGAGGGCCTCGACGACGATGCGGCGGGAGGCGGTCACGCGCAGGCCGCGCTCGCGCACGACCTCGATGGCCGACTGTGAGTTGGGGGTGGGGACGGCCGGGGACAGGCAGGGCACGGACATGGGTCTCCTCTGACTCATGCGCTGGCTCCCGCTCGCGCGATCTGACCATTGCTTTCGCATCGGAGGGCCAGCCGGATCACCCCGTCAGCTGCGGGACGGCCTGGATGGTCAGCAGCGCCCCGACGCCGACGATCGCGACCGCCGAAACGGTCGGGAGGATCGCGGCGAGCCGGCCCGGCGCCGGGAGCCGCGTCGCCTTGACGACGAGCACCCCGACCGCGGTAAGCGTGGCGGCGAGCCCGGCGCTGAACGCGACGATCAAGAGGAGCCCGTAGCCGAGTTGGTGCTGGGCAATCGCGCCGAGCAGGACCACGAGTGCGCTGGGGCACGGGATCAGCCCGGCGCTCGCGCCCATCGTGAGGATTCCCCGCCTGCTGATGCTCTCGTGATCGTGGTGGGGGTGCGGGTGCGGGTGCGGGTGCTCATGGCCGTGCGGATGCGCGTGTCTCGCCCGCGCTCGCAGCACCGCGATCCCCACGACGAGGACCATGAGACCGGAGACGAGCCTCAGCCACGGGTAGAGGTCTTCGGGGAGCACGTAGTGGCTGAGCGCGAGCGTGGCCAGACCGAGCGCGAAGACGCCGATGGTGTGCGTCACCGTGACCGTGAGGCCGAGCGCGAGCGCGTCGCGTGGGCGTCCGCGGGTGCCGATCAGGTAGGCGGCCACCATGGTCTTGCCGTGCCCGGGCGATAGCGCGTGCAGCGCCCCCCAGCCGAAGGCGGCGAGCAGCAGGAGCAGCAGCACGCCGCGGCCCGCGGCGCGGGTGTCGAGCAGCCGCGCGAAGCCTCCCGTGCCACCCGAGCGGTCGGCCGTCGTCGCGTACCGGCGGCCACCGGCGGCCACGACGGTGCCGGCGCCCCGCGCGACCCTCAGGACGGCGTGGCGCACGTCGGCCGGCGTGCTCAGGAGCGCCTTGGGATAGACCGTCAGGCCGCGCGTCGGATCATCGCCGGCGACCGCCGCTCGCACGGCCGTGCCGCGGCCGGGGATGATGCGGATCGCCTTCCACCCGACCCGGCCGGGGAACGTGCCGTCGTCGAGGACCACCCGGGTCGGCGAGCGCACCTCGGCGTGCAGGTCGAGGATCATCCGCGTGGTCCGCAAGCCGCCCTGGCCCCGGCGGTAGGTGAGCGCGCCGCCGCCCTCCGGGGCCAGGGGGACGCGCGTGCCGTCGACCGTGAGCGCGAGCGCTCGCGCCACCTCGCCGCGCTTGCGCGCGAGTACCTCCGCTCGCGAAAGGCCGCGCTCCTGGAACGTGGGGATCTCCGCCTGGTCGAGCACGTAGCGCACGTCGACGCGGTCGCGCGAGACGGACACGACTTCGAGGTGGTTGACCGAGAAGTTGCCCAGCGGATGCGCCTGCGCCGCGGCGGGCAGCGCCGCCAGGGCCAGCACGACGAGGAGCAGCGCGCGCCTCATCTCCCCACCTCGCGCGCCAGCAGCGGAGGCAGCCCGGGCGACCGCCTCGCGGCGGCCAGCCATCGCCGAGCGTCGGCGCCCGACCCGGCGGCGCGGGCGACCAGGCCGGCGTGAGCGAGCAGCACCGGGTCCCGACTGCCGAGCTTGAGCGAGCGGCGAGCCCAGCGCAGCCCCGCCTGCGGTCGGCCCGATCGGGCCAACGCCCACCCCCGCGCGTCGGCCGAGCGTACGCTGGGCGCTGCCGCCCAGGCGCGTCGGGCGAGTGCCACGCCTCGCCGGGCCGAGCCATGGTCGGCCTCGAACACGGCCAGCTCGGTGTCGGTGTTCACACCGGCGCTCGAGAGCAGCCGCTGCTCCACGCTCACGAGCGCGAGGTCGCGCCGGCCGCGCGCGGGCTGGCCGGCGGCGATCTCCGACTCGCCGAGGGCGATCACGTGCTCGGGCAGCGGCAGGCGCGCGACCACTCGGCGGAGGCGGGCGATCGCGCCGTGCAGATCCCCGCGCGCGGCCTGAACGCGCGCCAGCGCCGCCTGAGCCGCGGGATAGCCGGGGAACCGGTACAGGGCGGCGCGAGCTTCCCGCTCCGCGAGGCCCAGGCGGCCGCGGAGCAGGTCCAGGTGGCTGAGCAGCGTGCCGGCGTAGGCCGCGTTCTCGGATGAGTCGCCGCCCGCGGCCTCGGCGAGGACCATGGCGCGGCGCGCGCCGGCCAGGTCGCCGTGCAGCTCGCGCCAATAGGAGACGCGAGCGTAGGCAGCGAGGTCGGGCTTGCGATCGACCATCGTCTGCAGCGCGCGCCCCGCGTCGCGATAGCGCCCAAGTTCGATCAGGGCGTCGACGAGCACGCCGAACGGCTTGCCGACGTCGGGCGTCAGCCGACGCGCTGCGAGCGCGTCGCGCAGGCCGGCGCGGAAGTCGTGACGCGAGAGCGCGAGTGCGCCGCGCTGGGTGAGCGCGGCGGGATCATCGGGACGGAGGCTGAGGGCTCGCTGCAGCAGCCCCGTGGCCTTCACGTAGAGCTGCGCGTCGCCGGTCTCGCGCACCTTCTGCGCGTACGCGCCGGCGAGCAGGACGTACCCCTCGGGCTGGCGCGGGCGGGCGCGAACGATGCCCTGGAGCGCGGCGATCCGCTGGTCGGTGCCGGCCGAGGCCGGGGGAAGCTGGGGAGCGATCGCCTGGGCCACCGGCGTCCCGTCGCCGCCCCGCGCCAGGAGCCCGAAGGCTCCCAGCGCGAGGACGAACGCGGACGCCGCGCCGAGGGCGAGGCGGGAGCCCACGGCTCTAGCCCTGGCTCGGGTCGGCCGGGGTCGGGTCGTGTTTGGGCTCGTCGCGCTTGAGTCGCGCGTCGAAGCCGTCGTGTGGCGCCGCGACGTAGGGGAACGTGCTGCGGAACGGCACGTCGTTCGAGTCGGCGCCGTCCCCGAGCGGCAGCTTGTTGCCCTTGAGGAAGCCGCCGACGACGCGTAGCGAGATGTCCGTGACGTCATCGGACAGGCGCCGGCCGTTGGGGAAGCCCGCCGTGTCGCCGCCGATCACGCCGAACCGGTTCGGCTTCGGATTCGGCGCCGTGCCGAGGTTGATCTTCAGCGTGTCCGTCGGCGGAGCCTTGGAGGAGATCTGGGTCAGCCCCGGGAGCCCGGTGAGCAGCGCCTGCACTATGTCCGTGCGGTTGTGCTCGGGCACCTTGAGGCCCGGGTAGAGGATGTTGATCACCTTCGCAAGCTCCGGTGAGAGGACGTACCTGCCGAAATGCCCGAGGTCACCGGAGGGCTGGGTCGCGTTGAACCGATCCTTCTGGCCCAGCGGGATCACCAGCTCGTTGACCAGCGGGTTGCCGAGACGGCTGACCTGGACGTCGCGAGTGCGGACGCGCGCGCGGCGACCCGAGCCACTCACCCGCACGCTCCGGCGCTCCGTCGAGCTCCAGACGCCGACCACCGCGTTGCGCGCGCTCGCCGAGGCGACCGCACTGCGATTGCGGGTGACCCGCGCCTCGGGCACCTGGAGGGCGATCGAGTGGACGTTGTAGCCCGCGAGGTCGTCCTTCCCGCCACCCGCGTTGCCGGTCCCGTTGCGGATGTTGATGGCATCGAACGCGGCCCCGAGATCGACGAAGAACGGGTCGTCGGCCTGCCCGGCGAACACCTTGCCGTCGCCGCGCAGAGAGCGGATGGCCCCGGAGGCCACCCGGTCGTAGTTGGGGATCGTCTTGGGTCCGACGTTGTCAGGCGCGACCGGCAGCCCCCGGGCGAGCACCTTCGCCCCGGTCCTGTGACCGTGCTTGTACGTCTCGCGCGTGACCCGGTAGGTCTGGACGACATTCAGCTTCGGGTCCGAGATCGCGCTGACGCCCGGCAGGGCGTAGAGGAACGACTTGGGATTGCGGACCTTCGTCTTGAACCGGAACTGGTAGCGGACGTCGTAGACGCCGTCGCCCGTGTTGTCGACGTTGATGTAGTACTCGGCGCGGTCGTCGAACCGGTAGAAGTTCGGGCCGCCGGCCGGATCCTCGAACGGAATCCAGTTGGCTACGACCGTGAGCGCACCGGTGGCGTCGGGCGCCGTGAACGCGTAGAGGTCGGTGTCGTCCGCCGTCGGGTCGAGGGCGGTGAGCGGTGCCTCGCGATGGCTCGAACCCGAGCCCGGCGCGACCGCGATGATGCCTCCCGCGATCGCTGCCAGCAGCGCCGCGACGAGGACTGAGAGCTTGGGCATGAGGCCGGCTCACTCCTTTGGATGGAGGGATGGACACCGCGTATGCGACGCCACTCCCCACCCGGATGCGCGACGAAGTCGCTACTGCAAGCAGCTCTCAGTCACGAGCGCTCGCGGCAGCGAGATTTGCGTCTGACGCGCGCGACCGAGGCGTAGCGGCGGCGCATCAGCCGCACGCATCGAGCTCCCGCCGGACGTGCGGGCTACGGCCAGCGCGAGCCTGCGCCCGAGACGATCCGACCCCTTAAGCACGAAAGCCCCCTGGCGAGAGGGGGCTTCCGATAGCGGGGGCGGGATTCGAACCCGCGACCTTCGGGTTATGAGCCCGACGAGCTACCTGGCTGCTCCACCCCGCGGCGAAGCACGCATTCTACCAAGGGCTCGATGGCGCTCAACCCCTCGCGACCAGCTTCCGCAGCCGCTCCGCGTTGCGCGGGGCGAAGACCTCCCAGTCGTTGTTGAAGTAGGCGAAGACCTCGGCGGAGTCGGTCAGGTTGCAGACCCGGGCCGCCCACTCGCGCAGCTCGCGCTCCGAGTAGTTGCCGCGGTGGCCGCGCCGACCGTAGTGGAAGCGCAGGTAGGTCCAGTCCGTGGTCAGGACCTCCGGAGTCGGCCGGCGGCGGCGGTCGTCGTGGAGCACGAACGCCGCCCCGTGCTCGCGCAGCAGCGCCCACACGGGCTCGGCGAACCAGCTCGGGTGGCGCAGCTCGAAGGCGTGCCGGCCGGGCGGCAGGTTGGCGAGCGCGTGGGCGAGGCGGTCGTCGTCGCGGCGGAAGCTGTCGGGCAGCTGCCACAGCACGGGGCCGAGCTTCGGCGACTCGGCCAGCGGCGCGATCGACTCGTAGTAGCGCGCGACCCCGCGCTCCATGTCCGTGAGGCGCTTCATGTGGGTCAGGTATTGACTGGCCTTGAGCGCGAACACGAACTCGTGCGGCGTGTGATGGACCCACCCGTCGACCGCCGTGGGCTTCGCGAGCCGGTAGAAGGTCGAGTTGACCTCAACGGTGTCGAAGCACGTGGCGTAGTGCTCCAGCCACCGCCGCGCCGGCAGGCGCGGCGGGTAGAACGTCTCTCGCCAGCTCTTGTACTGCCAGCCCGACCAGCCGATGCGCGCGGGCCGGCGCGTCACCCGCTCAGCCGCCGGCCACCTTGAACTTCACGATCGGGCCCTCCTGGCGGCAGTCCGAGAGGTCGCCCTCGCAGCTGATGCGGTGCGCCTGCCAGTAGTAGGTGCCGGGCGAGTTGAGCCAGAACTGGGGGAAGTCGAAGAACTTCGGCTTGTAGCGGAACGTGCCGGCCTTCTTGTGCGCACGGCCGATCGACTCGGTGTTGCAGATCAGCCCGTCCGAGTCCTTCTTCTTGGACTTGCAGACGTGGACCCACACCTGCCCCGAGTCCTTCGCGCGCAGCTTGAAGGTGGGTGACTTGCCGGCGGGCACGGACTTACCGGCCTTCGGCGCGAGCGGCGTGATGCCGTGCTTGGTCGCGGCGGACGCCGTCACGGGGACGAGGAGCAGTCCGGCGACGAGCGCGATCGTGAGTCTGGCTGACATGCCGCAACCCTAACCACCAGAATGCGGCGCTGCCCATGCCCCGCTGCTTCGTCACCCGCCGGATCCCCGGTCCCGCGCTCGCCCGGCTGGCGGACGCCCACGACGTCGAGGTGTGGCCGCACCGTCTGCCCCCGACGCCCGAGGAGCTGCGCAAGCACGCGGCGCACGCGGAGGGGCTGCTCACGCTGCTGACGGACACCGTCGACGAGGAGCTGCTCGCCGCGGCGCCCGAGCTGCGCGCGATCTCCAACTACGCGGTCGGCACCGACAACGTCGACCTCGACGCGGCGACGAAACGCGGCATCCCCGTCGGCAACACCCCCGACGTCCTCACCGACGCGACCGCCGACCTCGCGTTCGCGCTCATGCTCGCGCTCGCACGCCGGCTGGCCGAGGGCGAGCGCGACGTCCGCGAGGGCCAGTGGATCACGTTCGAGCCCGACCGTGCGCTCGGCGCCGAGGTGACCGGCGCGACGCTCGGGATCGTCGGCTTCGGGCGCATCGGCCAGGCGGTCGCGCGCCGCGCCGAGGGCTTCGGGATGGAGGTCCTGCACAGCGCGCGCTCCGGCGGCGTGCCGCTCGACGAGCTGCTCGAGCGCTCGGACTTCGTCTCCCTCCACTGCCCGCTGACCGAGGACACGCGGCACCTGATCGGCGCGGACGCCTTCGCGCGCATGAAGCCGACCGCGCGCCTGATCAACACCGCGCGCGGCCCGATCGTCGACCCCGCCGCGCTCGAGCGCGCGCTGCACGAGCGCGCGATCGCCGGCGCCGCGCTCGACGTGACCGAGCCCGAGCCGCTGCCGGCCGACCACCCGCTGCTGCGGGCGCCGAACCTGCTCGTCGTCCCGCACGTCGGCTCGGCCACGGTGCGCACGCGCCACCGCATGACCGAGATCGCCGTCGCGAACCTGCTCGCCGCGCTCGCCGGCGAGCCGATGCCCCACCAGGCCAATTGACCCGCGTCGCCGTCGTCGACATCGGGTCCAACTCGACGCGCCTGCTCGTCGCCGACGTCGGCGCGGAAGGCGTGCGCGAGCTCGACCGGCGCTCGATCGTCACCCGCCTCGGTGAGGGCGTCGACGCCACCGGCGCGCTCGGCGACGGCCCGCGCGAGCGCGTGCTCGCCGTACTCGAGGAATACGCGGCCGCGATCGCCGAGCACGGCGCTACCGCGACGACGGCGGTGCTGACCTCCGCGGTGCGCGACGCGTCCAACGGCCCCGAGTTCGCCGCCGCCGTCCGCGACCGCTACGGACTGGAGGGGCGGACGTTGAGCGGCGACGAGGAGGCCCGCCTGACCTACCGCGGCGCGACCGCGGCGCGCAGTGACGAGCCGGCGCAGCGGCTGCTGGTGATCGACATCGGCGGCGGCTCGACCGAGCTCGTGATCGGCCAGCGTGGCGAGGTGGACTTCCACGTCTCGACGCAGGTCGGCGTCGTGCGCCACTCCGAGCGCCACCTGCACTCCGACCCGCCCGCGCGTGAGGAGCTGGCGGCGCTCGCCGCCGATGCCGGGCCCGCGCTCGTCGCCGCGGTGCCGCAAACCGAGCGCGAGCGGGTCACCGCGGCGGTCGCGGTGGCGGGGACCGCGACGCAGTGCGCGGGCATCGACCTCGGGCACGCGCCGCCCGACGTCGAGGGCCACCGGCTGTCCGTCGACACGCTCGAGGCGATGCTCGCGCGGCTCGCCGCGCTCCCGCTCGACCAACGCCGCGAGGTGCCCGGCCTCGACCCCGACCGGGCGCCGACGATCGTCGCCGGGATCGTCGTGCTGACCCGCGCGCTGGCGGCCTTCGGGCTCGCAGAGGTCGAGGTGTCCGACCGCGACATCCTTTGGGGCGCGGCGCTCGAGTTGGCACCCGCCAAGACGTCCATCTGACCCCCCCCCCATTTGGGGGGTTTCTGGACGTTTGTTTGATTGTTGCCGCCGAACAAAGCCGGAGAGAATCGGCGGGTCAGCATGGGCGGTCGTGCCTCCCGCCGTCGTCCCGCTGACACATAGGCCTGGGCGTTGCCGCAACCACGGCGCCTCCCGCCGTCCAGGCCACTCAATAGGCCCCCAAGGCACGTACCCCTGCCCGTCCTGACGGGGCCAAACGGTGAAGCCGCCCGCCCCGCCGCGGGCGGCTTCTCGTTTAAGCCTCAGGCGAGGTTCGAGGACCGCGGGTAGGCGACGGAAGGGTCCGTGAGGACGTTGACGAGCGCCGGCCGGCCCGCCGCGAACGCGGTCTCGAGCGCGCCGCGCAGCGCTCCCGGCTCGCGCACGAGCGCGCCGTGGCCGCCGAGCGCCTCGACCATGCGGTCATAGCGCGTCTCGGGCCGCAGCTCCGCGGCGACGGAGTAGCCGTAGATGGCCTCCATCGGGTGCTTCTCGAGCGCCCAGATGCCGTTGTTGCCCATGACGCCGACGACGTTCACGCCGTGGCGCGCGAGCGTGTCGTACTCCATCCCCGAGAACCCGAACGCGCCGTCGCCGAGCAGCAGCACGACCTGGCGGTCGGGGTGCGCGAGCTTCGCCGCGAGCGCATAGCCGGGGCCGGAGCCGAGGCAGCCGAACGGGCCCGGGTCGAGCCAGCACCCCGGCTCGTAGGAGTCGATCACGCGGCCCGCGTAGGAGACGAAGTCGCCACCGTCGCCGATCACGATCGCATTGCGGTCGATCACCTCGCCGAGCTCGGCATAGAGGCGCATCGGGTGCAACGGCGCGCGCGGGTCTTCGCGCAGCTCGCGCTCCGCCGCTCGCTTCTCGCGCTCGGCGTTCGCGATCGTCTCGACCCAGCCGCTCGTGTCGCCGCCGCGGCCGCCGGCCAGGCCGGAGAGGATCCCGGTCAGGTCGCCGTAGAGCTCGACCGCGACGTCGCGCGGGTGGTCGCGCTCGGGCTCGGCGACGTCGATCACGACGATCTCGGTCTCCTCACCGAAGGACCGCCCGAAGCCGAGGCGGAAGTCCATCGGCACGCCGATGACGAGCGCGACGTCGGCGCCCTTGAGCGCGGTCGAGCGCGCGCGCGAGAAGAACAGCTCGTGGTCGGCGGGGATGCACCCGCGCGCGAGGCCGTTGAGGAACACGGGGATCCGGCGCGCCTCGACGAGCTCGCGAAGGGCCCCCTCGCCGTGGCCCCAGTACAGGTCGGTCCCGGCCATGATCACCGGCCGCTCCGCGTCCTCGAGCAGCGCGAGCGCGCGCGCGAGATCCGGCGTCACCGGGGCGGGCGCGGCGGCCGCGGGCTCCTCGCCGCCCTCGGCCTCCATGAAGACGTGGTCGAGCGGGAGGTCCACGAACGCGGGCCCCGAATGCGGGCGCGTGGCGGCGGCCCACGCCTCGTCGACAAGGCCCGGGATCTCCGCCGTCGAGCCGGCCGTGGCCGCGAAGCGCGTGA
Source organism: Solirubrobacterales bacterium (assembly GCA_038327685.1). GTDB lineage: Bacteria > Actinomycetota > Thermoleophilia > Solirubrobacterales > Solirubrobacteraceae > DASQFQ01. Next base: position 427 of record JBBQLH010000055.1, on the reverse strand, counting down.
GTGGCCGCACGAACGGCACATGGTCGATCTCCTGCAGCGAGCCCTGGCCCCAGCGCATCGCGGGCGCGCGCCCGCCGAGGACGACCATGGGAGAGCGGTTCTCCATCGCGCTCGCGATCGCGCTCATCCCGTTCGTGACACCCGGGCCGGCCGTCAGCGCCGCGACGCCGGGCGTGCGGGTGACCTTCGCCCAGCCCTCGGCGGCGAACGCCGCGGTCTGCTCGTGCCGGGTGTCGATCAGATCGATCCCCTCCTCGCGGCAGCCGTCGTAGAGCGAGAAGAGGTGGCCGCCGGACAGCGTGAACAGCTTGGTGACCCCGTGCGCCTTCAGGCGCTGCGCGATCAGGCGCCCGCCGTGGACCTCGGTCTCGGTGGCAGTGCCGGTCTCGGTCGAGGACATGAGCTCGACTCTACAGCCCGTTCACAC
>JBBQLH010000054.1:0-27089 GCA_038327685.1 Solirubrobacterales bacterium | reverse complement strand
CGACAGATCGTGCACCATGCAGGTGACCTCCTGACGCAGGCCGCAGCTGCCCGATACAGCCGCTTTTCACCTGCTCAGGAGGTCATTTCACTCGACCGATCGGACAGAACACCGCTCCAAAACGGTGGATCGAGGCTAAGCTCAACTGATGCCCGCCCGGGCCTCGCGCCTGTTCCTGCGACCGGAGCCGCCGTCTCTCCTCGCGGGGTTCGTGGTGGCGGGACTGTCGGTCGCGGCCATCACCGCGCTGATCTTCCCGCTGCGCGAGATCTCGCCCGCGGACTCCAACGGCGTCGCCTACCTGCTCGCGGTGCTGCTCGTCGCGACGGTGTGGGGCCTGCGACTCGGGCTGCTCACGAGCGTCGTGAGCGCGGCGGCGTTCAACTTCTTTCATCTTCCACCGACCGGGCACTTCACGATCGCCGACAGCCGGCACTGGGTCGCGCTGGGCATCTTCCTCGTCGCGGCGGTCGTGGCGAGCGCGGTGGCCGAGCTGGCCCGATCGCGCGCGATCGAGGCCGAGCAGCGCCGGCGCGAGGCCGACCTGGCGGCCGCCTTGGCCCGCATCCTGCTCGGGGGCGCGAGTGTCGAGGCCGCACTGGACGAGGCCGCGCGCAAACTGGTCGACGCTCTGGACCTCGACGCTGCCGCGATTGAGCTCGAACCGGACGGCCGCCGCGCCGGCAAGACGACCTACGAGCTCAGGCGAGGTGATCAGCCGATCGGGGCGCTGGTCGTTCCTGCTGATCTTGCCCGCGGCATGCATGATCGGCTCGCCGAGCGCGTGGTGCCGGCCCTCGAAGCGCTCCTCGCTGCGGCGCTCGAGCGCGACCGGCTCGCGGCCGAGGTGGTCGAGACGCGTGCCCTTCGTCGCAGCGATGAGCTCAAGACGGCGCTGCTGCGAACCGTCTCGCACGACCTGCGCACGCCGCTAACCGCGATCCTCACCGCCGGTTCCGCGCTGGCCGAGGGGGAGATCTCACGTGGCGATCGTGAGGAGCTCGGGCGGGCGATCACTGAGGAGGCGGAGCGTCTGACGGCGCTCGTGGAGAAACTGCTGGACCTCTCGCAGCTTCAGGCTGGGGCGGCCGAGCCCCGGCGCGAGTGGTGCTCGGTGGATGAGATCCTCCGCGAGATTGCCGACCAGCTCGATCCTGACGGCACGCGCTTCACGTTCATGATCGATGATGAGCTCCCGCTCGTCCGTGCTGACGCGGTTCAGCTCGAGCGCGCGTTCGCCAACCTGATGGAGAACGCGGCTCGCTATTCCGGCACCGAGCGTGTAGCGGTGCGCGCGCGTGTCGTCGGGGAGGAGTTGAGGATCCGGATCGTCGACCGCGGGCCGGGCATCTCCCGGGAAGACCTGACGCGGATCTTCGAGGCGTTCTACCGGGCTCCCGGACTGCACACTGGTCACACCGGGTCGGGGCTCGGGCTCGCGATCGTCAAGGGCTTCGTCGAGGCCAACGGCGGGCGCGTGTGGGCCGAGTCCCTGCCGCGACAGGGCACAAGCTTCGTCGTCGCCCTGCCTGTCGAGCGGAGCGCGGCCGCTCCGAGCCCGGCCGGCGAGGTCCAGTCTCCATGAGCGGGCGCCCGCGCGTGCTCGTCTGTGACGACGAGCCGCACATCGTGCGCGCGCTGAAGATCGTCATGCGCGAGGCCGGCTTCGAGGCGCTGCCGGCGGAGACGGCCGCCGAGGCGTTACAGGTCGCGACCCTGCAGCACCCGGACGCGGCGATCCTCGACCTGGTGCTGCCCGACGGCGACGGTGTCGAGGTGTGCCGAGCCTTGCGGGAATGGACCGACATGCCGATTCTTGTGCTGTCGGCCGTGGGCGACGAGGATCACAAGGTGCGGGCGCTGGAGGCGGGAGCGGACGACTATGTCACCAAGCCGTTCAGCCCGCGCGAGCTCGTCGCCCGCCTGCAGGCGGTCCTGCGCCGCGCGACGCCCACGCCGGACGAGCCGGTGGTCGAGGCCGACGGGCTGCAGGTCGATCTGGCCACGCGGGTCGTCCGTCTCCATGGTCGGGACGTCCACCTCACGCCGATCGAGTTCGATCTTCTGCGTGCGCTCGTCCGCAACCGCGGCCGCCTGCTGACCCACCGGGCGCTGCTGCAGGAGGTGTGGGGCCAGTCCTACGGAGAGGACGTCGCGACGCTGCGCACCAGCATCGCTCGCCTCCGTCGCAAGATCGAGCCCGATGGTGAGCCGGGGCCGCGCTACATCCGCACGGACGCGGGCGTCGGCTACCGCTTCGACGCGTAGCACGCGCCGCGTTCGGCGGCATTGTCATGCGATTGTCATGCGCAGCGGCGAATTGTCACGTCGCTGTGACGCGGCGGGGCCGACAGTGTGGTCATGGATGTCACCGCAGTCCTCATCGCCGTCGCCGTGTTCGCGATCCTCCTGGCGCTGATCGAAGGGCTTGATCGCGTATGAGCGGCGCCGACCTGTTCGGGCTGGTCGTCTCCATCGCGATCTTCGTCTACCTCACCTACGCGCTGGTGCGTGGGGAGAAGCTCTAGATGCTCCAGGGCTCCCTGCAGATCGCGATCTTCATCGCGGTGCTGGTAGCGCTGACGCCGCTCCTGGGCGGCTACATGGCGAACGTCTACACCGGCGAGCACGTCGTTCTCACGCGCATCGCCGGGCCGCTCGAGCGTCTGCTCTATCGGCGGCTGCGCGTCGACGTGAGCCGGGGTCAGGACTGGAAGGCATACGCACGAAGCCTGCTCGTCCTGTCCGGGCTGTTCTGGCTCGCGCTGTATCTGATCCTGCGCACGCAGACGCTGCATCCGTGGAACCCGCAGGGCTTCCACTCGGGAACGTGGGACGTGACGTTCAACACGACGTCGTCGTTCATCACCAACACGAACTGGCAGTACTACGCCGGCGAGACGACGATGACCTTCTTCAGCCAGATGGCGGGGCTGGCGGTGCAGAACTTCGTGTCCGCCGCGGTCGGGATCTGCGTTGTCGTCGCGCTCATCCGCGGCATCATGGCGCGCAGCGGCCACAGCCTCGGCAACTTCTGGCAGGACCTCGTGCGCACGCTGCTCTATGTGCTGTTACCGCTCTCGCTGGTCGGCGCGCTCGTGCTGGTCTCGCAGGGCGTCATCCAGGGCTTCGCCGGCAACGCGACCGCCCACACCCTCGTCGGCGGGGCGCAGACGATCACGTTCGGCCCGGTCGCCTCGCAGGAGGCGATTAAGGAGCTGGGCACCAACGGCGGCGGCTTCTTCAACGTCAACTCGGCGATGCCGTTCGAGAACCCGACCGGCCTGTCGAACTTCGTCGAGCTGCTGCTGATCCTCTTGATCCCGGCGGCGCTGACGGCGACCTACGGCCGGATGGTCGGCAACCGCCGGCAGGGCTGGGCGATCTTCTCCGCGATGGCGATCCTGTTCGTCATCGGCGTCGCGGTGGCCTACGCCGCTGAGCAGCACGGCACCCCCGCCCAGCACCTGGCGGGCATCCATACAGGCCACTTCGGCGGCTCGACGGGCGGTAACCTCGAGGGCAAGGAGCAGCGCTTCGGGATCGCCAACTCGGCGCTGTGGGCGGCCGTGACGACGGTCACCTCCTGCGGCGCGGTCAACACCGCATTCGAGTCGCTGACCGGGCTCGGCGGCGCCGTGCCGTTCGCGAACCTCTCGATGAGCGAGGTCGTCTTCGGCGGCGTCGGCACGGGGCTGTACTCGATGCTCGTCTTCGTGCTGCTGTCGGTCTTCATCGGCGGTCTGATGGTCGGCCGGACGCCGGAATACCTGGGCAAGAAGCTCGGCACAAAGGAGATCAAGCTGCTCACGCTGGGCGCGCTGTTCACGCCGCTGGCGGCCCTGATGACCAGCGCGACGGCGATCGCCAGCCCGGCCGGGCGCGAGTCGCTCGCCGCGGCGGGCCCCCAAGGCTTCTCCGAAAACCTCTATGCCTACCTCTCGCAGGCCAACAACAACGGCTCGGCGTGGGCCGGCTACACGGGCTATGTCCAGCCGACGCCGGGCAACCTCGGCGCACACGGCGTCGCCTTGGCCGACCTCGTCGGCGGCCTGACCATGATGTTCGCGCGCTACGCGCCGATCCTCTTCGTCCTTGCCATCGCCGGCGCGCTCGCCGGCAAGCGGACCGCGCCCGCGGGCCTGGGCACCATGCGCACCGACACGCCGACGTTCGTCGCGCTGCTGATCGGCGTGATCGTGCTCGTCGGGGCGTTGACGTTCTTCCCCGCCATTCTGCTCGGACCGGTCGTCCAGAGCCTGACCACGAGCGTCTTTTGATGCGTCGCGATCTGATCAGCTCCGTCCTCGCGATCGTGGTCATCACCGCGCTGCTCGGAATCGCCTACCCGCTCGTCGTCACGGCGGTCGCGCAAGTCGCCTTCCCAGGCAAGGCCAACGGCTCGAAGATCGAGCGCAACGGCAAGCTCGTGGGCTCGCGGCTGCTCGCGCAGGACTTCCGCACGCCCGTCCGGAACGCCAACGGCAAGCCGAAGCTCGACACCGACGGAAACCCCGTCCTGACGCCTGACCCGCGCTATTTCCAGCCGCGGCCGTCGACGGCGACGAGCTACGACCCGGCGGCGACGGCGTTCACAAGCCTTGGGCCCAACAGCAAGGACGCTCGGGACACCTTCAAGGCCAGCTTGGACGGCTACCTGCGGCTCGAGCGTCCCCACGACCGCGGCCTCACCGCCACCCGCGTTCCGGTTGACGCGGTCACCAGCTCGGCCTCGGGCGTCGATCCCCACATCTCCGAGGCCAACGCGGCAGTCCAGGCGCACCGCATCGCCGACGTCCGCCGACTGCCGCTCGTCCGGGTCCAACAGCTCGTCGCTGACCACACCGACGGAAGGTTCCTCGGCGTGCTCGGCGAGCCCGGCGTCAACGTGCTCGAGCTGAACCTCGCGCTCGACCGCCGCACCTCACGATGAGCCTGACCCAGCACGCGCCCGCGGACCATCCGCCCATGCCGGGTCATGCACGAACGGAGCGGCCTTCGCGCTCGCTGGACCAATCGATCCTGGCTCCCGCCGTGATCGACTCCTTCAAGAAGCTCGATCCGCGCATGCAGATGCGCAACCCGGTGATGTTCGTGGTCGAGATCGGCGCGGTGATCACGACGGTCGGGTGGCTGATCCAGGTTTTCGGCGGCAAGCCGCTGGGCGGCGGCAACGAGCCGGCGTGGTTCACGTTCACCGTCGCGCTCTGGCTGTGGCTGACCGTGGTGTTCGCCAACCTCGCGGAGGCGCTCGCCGAGGGCCGCGGTCGGGCGCAGGCGGCCAGCCTGCGCGCGATGCGCACCGAGACGGTCGCGACGCTGCGCAACGGGACAAGCAAGCCCGCGTCCGAGCTGATCCGAGGGGACGTCGTCGTGGTCGAGGCGGGCGAGGTGATTCCCGGTGACGGCACGGTGGTCGAGGGCATCGCGTCGGTCGACGAGTCGGCGATCACCGGGGAGTCGGCACCGGTCATCCGCGAGGCCGGTGGCGACCGTTCGGCGGTCACCGGCGGGACCCGCGTGCTGTCGGATCGCATCGTCGTGGAGATCACGCAGGAGCCCGGCCAGAGCTTCCTCGATCGCATGATCGCGCTCGTCGAGGGCGCCGCGCGACGCAAGACGCCGAACGAGATCGCACTCGGCATCCTGCTCGCTGGTCTGACGCTGATCTTCCTCGTCGTCGTCGCGGCGCTCCGCCCGTACGCGCAGTACTCCGGCACGCCGGTGTCGGTCACGACGCTGATCGCGCTGCTCGTCGCGCTCATCCCCACGACGATCGGCGCGCTGCTGAGCGCGATCGGCATCGCCGGCATGGACCGACTCGTGCGGCGCAACGTGCTCGCCTTGTCGGGCCGTGCCGTCGAAGCCTCCGGTGACGTCGACGTGCTGCTGCTCGACAAGACCGGCACGATCACGCTCGGCAACCGGCAGGCCTCGGAGTTCATCGCCATGCCCGGCGTGGCGGACACCGAGCTCGCGGAGGCGGCGCAGATGTCCTCGCTGGCCGACGAGACGCCAGAGGGCCGCTCGATCGTCGTCCTCGCCAAGGAGCGCTACGGGCTGCGCGAGCACGACCTCGCCGCCGTCAGCGCGCACTTCATCGCCTTCACCGCCCAGACGCGCATGAGCGGCGTCGATTACAACGGCACCCGCCTGCGCAAGGGAGCGGGCGATGCGATCCTGCGCTGGGTCGACGCCGAGGGCGGCCAAGCGCCACCAGAGCTCCAGATTGCTCTTGACCGCATCGGCCGCGAGGGCGGCACTCCGCTCGCCGTCGCCCGCGACAGCCAGGTCCTGGGCGTCATCTACCTCAAGGACATCGTCAAAGACGGGATGCGCCACCGCTTCGACCGCCTGCGCGCGATGGGCATCCACACGATCATGGTGACCGGCGACAACCGCCTCACCGCGGCCAAGATCGCCGAGGAGTCCGGCGTCGACGACTTCCTCCCCGAGGCCACCCCCGAGGCCAAGCTCGCGCTGATCATGGAACAGCAGGCCGGTGGGCGGCTCGTCGCGATGACCGGCGACGGCACCAACGACGCCCCCGCCCTGGCGCAAGCCGACGTCGGCGTCGCCATGAACACCGGCACCCAGGCGGCCCGTGAGGCGGGCAACATGGTCGACCTCGACTCCAACCCGACCAAGCTGATCGAGATCGTCGAGGTCGGCAAGCAGTTGCTGATCACGCGCGGAGCGCTGACGACGTTCTCGATCGCCAACGACGTCGCCAAGTACTTCGCGATCCTGCCGGCCATCTTCGCCGCCACCTACGCCGCGGCAGGCAAGTCGAGCGGGCCGCTGGACGCGCTGAACATCATGAACCTCGGCACCCCGAGCAGCGCGATCATCTCGGCGATCGTCTTCAACGCGCTTGTCATCCCCATGCTCGTGCCACTGGCCTTGCGCGGCGTTCGCTACCGGCCCGCCGGCGCCACCGTCCTCCTGCGCCGCAACCTCCTGGTCTATGGCCTTGGCGGCCTCGTCGCGCCGTTTATCGGGATCAAGCTCCTCGACCTGCTCATCCACAACCTCCTCGGGGCCTGACCTCCAATGGCCAAGCGGCATCTGCCCCTCCCGGTCACTCGGCAGCTGCTGCCCAGCGTGTCTACTGTCCTGTGCGCCCGGCTGCTCGCGCACAAGCGCCGGCGCCTCGCGGACCATCTCGAGCACCTGCTGAAAGCCGCATCGGAGGCGCCCGCCCCACTGACCTCGGCCATCCCGGTCCAGCGCGCGCAGGTGCGAGCGGCGCGCACGCCGATCCTCGCGCTCGCTGCGATCATCCGGAGCGGCGATCCAGTCCAGCCGGCCGGCCTCGTCCTGGCGCGCCGGCTCCTCGCCGATGGCAATGGTCCGGCGTTCGCCCCCGCCCCACCGGGCGCGTTGGCGGACGCGGTCGAGCAGGTCATCCATGCCCTTGGCGATGTCCGAGATCAGCCGTCCTGACCTCCCGGCGGCCGCAGCCCGGCCGCACCCGGCTGCCGAGCTGCGGCCCGTCCGGGGACGCCACAAGGTCTTCCTCGGGATGGCCGCAGGAGTCGGCAAGACCTATCGGATGCTGCAGGAGGCACAGGCTGAGGCGGAAGGCGGCCGCGACGTCGTGATCGGCTACCTGGAACCGCACCGGCGGCCCGCCACAGCAGCCCAGGCCGCCGGCCTCGAGCACGTGCCGCGCCGCCGCGTCGTCTATCGGGAGGTGGCGCTCGAGGAGATGGACCTCCCAGCGATCCTCGCCCGCAAGCCAGAGCTCTGCCTGATCGACGAGCTGGCACACACCAACGCGCCGGAAGTCGAGCACGCCAAGCGCTACGAGGACGTCCGCGATGTGCTCGACGCGGGCATCGATGTGTACTCGACTGTCAACGTCCAGCACCTCGAATCGCTCAACGATCAGATCACGGAGCTGACCGGGACGCGGGTGCGCGAAACGCTGCCCGACCGGATCCTCGGGGAGGCCGACGAGGTCGTGCTGATCGATATCACTCCCGAGGCGCTGCTCGACCGCCTTCGCGCTGGCAAGGTCTACCCCGGGGAGCGCATCGAGTCGGCGCTCAACAACTTTTTCAAGATCGAGAACCTGGCCGCGCTGCGCGAAGTCGCCCTCCGCCAGGTCGCCGAGGAGGTCGAGCACAAGCGGCTGATCTTCGAGGCCGCTCCTGTCCGCGACGACGACGGCCAGATGCTCGAGAGCGCCACCCCCCACGCAGTCGGCGAACGGCTGCTCGCGCTCGTCAAGCCCACGCCCAAATCACAGCGGGTGGTCCGGCGCGCGTGGCGATCGGCCCAGCGCCTGCAGGGCAAGCTCGACATCCTGTGGGTGAGCACACGAGAGCCCAACGAAGACGAACGCGAGCAGCTCGAGGCACTCCGACGCCTGGCCACCGTGCTCGGTGCGCACCTGCTGATCGAGCGCGGCGACGACATCGCCGAGACGATCTGCCGCGTCGCCGCCGAGCGCGGGACGACCTACGTGCTGATGGGCACCCCGAAGCCGCGCAACGCCCTACGGCGCCTCACCCAGCCCGCCCTCCCGTTCCGCCTGATCGAGCTTCTCCCGGGCGTCGACCTGCGAATCGTCGCGGATCGCACCCGCCGCAGCACGGAGGACCGGCCTTGATGCACGCTCTGCTCGTCACGATCGTCGTCCTCGGGGCCGGCCTTGCCGTGTTCGGTGCTCTCTACTTCCGCGACCGCCGGCAGCGCGCGCACACCATGCAAACGTCCTCCAAGCGGATCCTCTTCCCGTTCGTCGGGCGCGCCCTCTCGCGGCGGGCGCTCGATGGCGCCTTGCGCCTGGCACTCGCCGATCGCGCAACGCTCGTGCCCGTCTTCCTCGCTCGGGTGCCGATGCGCCTGCCGCTGGATACCCCGCTGCCTCGCCAGTGCACTGCGGGCATGTCGTTGCTCGAGACGATCGAACAGCGCGCGGTCGCGCTCGGTGTGCCCGTCGATGCGCGCATCGAGCGCGGGCGGACCGTTCGCCACGCCCTGCGCGAGGCGATCTCGCACGAGCGCTACGACCGGCTCGTGGTCGCCGCTGCGAGCCGCCGGAGCGAGGGCTTCCACGGTGACGACATTGCCTGGCTGCTCGACAATGCGCCCGGTGAGCTCGTGATCATCCGGCCCGACCGCGATGATCGACTCAACGGCGCCGGCCGCCTGGCCAAGCCTCGCCACGGTCGTCCGGCGGCGGTGAACCGCGCGGCCCAACTCGATCGGCCGGGCGCCCCTCGGATCGGCGTCGCTAGCTACATGGCGCAGAGCGTACCCCGGCGGGCGCCTCAAGCTCGAGGGAACCGAGACAGCTCGTTTGGCGGGGTGGGCCCTCTGCTGACGACGCGATGAGTGCTTTGCCACGGGGCAGACGCGGCGTCGACGATGGCCGTCGCGTGGGCAGTCGGCGGTCGCCGTTCCGTCGGCGCGAGGGTGGACGGCCACAGTTGCTGTTGCTTCGCTTCACACCCTCTCCAGTGGTCGGCCTGAGCGATGTCGTCCGATTCAGGCGTTCGCGCGTGCGATTGCGATGATCGAAAGGGGATTCACTGTCGCATGATTTGATGGCGCAGCTTTTCGGCTACGTCGATGGCTCCCTCAGACGTCGTGTCGGGGAGGAGGACGACGAATTCCTCGCCGCCGGTGCGTCCGGCGAGGTCGCTGACGCGGATCGAGTCGGAGAGGACGTCGCCGACGGCCGCGAGCACGGCGTCGCCGTGACTGTGGCCGTAGGTGTCGTTGATCGCCTTGAAGTGGTCGAGGTCGAGCGCGATGACGCTGAGCGGGCTCAGTGTGCGCCCAGCGTGGGCGAGCATGCGCAGCAGCGTGTCGTGGAACGCTCGGCGGTTGGAGAGCCCGGTGAGGGCGTCCGTCGCGGGGCGGGCCTCGTCGAGGGCAAGATTTCGTAGGTTGGCAAGGACGGGAGCGCTCTGCGAGACGGTCTCCGCGACGCAGCGATCCGACACCGGGTCCAGTGGGTCGGGGTGGCCGACGAGCACCGAGCCGATGACCTCTCCGCCGACCAGCAGGGGCGTGCAGGTCGTGTTGGGTGCAAGGGCCCCGCAAACCTCGCAGGCCACGAGCGGCGGCCGGCTTACCCGCTCGGCGTGGGTCTGCGCGAGCCGCACCGTCAGACACGACCGCGGCGTCGCTGTCGTCAAGCGCTCCGCCAGTGTCCACCCATCAGGAATCGATGTGCTGGGCTCGAGCCGATCGTTGCTGTTGTTGCGGTTGAGCACGACGACGCCGCCTGCCGGGACGCTGCGCTCCAGGTGCGCTTTGAGCAGGACGTGGGCTTCTGCGACGCTGCCGGAGACCTGCAGGCGATCGACGAACTCGCGCTGACTCTCCCGGTAGTCGTGCTCCTGGCCCTCGCGGCGCGCACGATCCTCCGCGGCCTCACGCAGCTTCTCCGCCATGCCGTTCAGGCCGCCGGCCAGCGCGGCGAGTTCGTCACCGCCGTGCGGAACTACGCGCGCCTCCAAGTCACCCCCGGCCACACGAGCGGTGAACGCGACGTACTCGCGGACGCGGCGCGCGAACCCGCTCAGGACGACGCTGACCGCCACCAGGCACAGCAACGCGATCACCACCGCCGCGATCAGCACTCGCGTGCGCGCGCGCGAGTTGCGGCGCAGAGCAGACAGCCCGGCCTGCGCCTCGGCGTAGTGGGTCGCCCCGTAGCTCGAAACAGCCTGCTGCAGCTCGGCGACCGCAGCCTCGAGCCGGTGAAACGCCGCGTCCCGGTTCACCGCACCGGCCACCTTACGGCGAACGATCAGGTAGTCGCGGTAGGCAACGTTCAAGCGATCAACATTTGCACGCTCGGACGCCTTGACCCCGTTGCCGCCCGATACGGCCTTGGCGAAGTCGTTGGCGAGACGGCGGCCGCTGTCGGCCACCGCGGCGATGTGTCTGGGCACGTCGGCACCCCGGGCACGCAGCCGCGCGCTGACCTGCTCAAAGTCTGCGGCCGTGTCGGCGACCACCCGGTCGGTTGCGACACGCTCGGAAACTCCGTATCGACCGTCTCCGCGCCGCTGGTCGCGCTCGTCGTCGCACGCCCCGCAACCAGCACCACCACCGCCAGCGCCCCGACCAGCGCAACGAAAACAGCAAGCAGCTTCGCCCGCAGTGTCAGGCGCATCAGCCGCACACCATAGGTGCCGCGTCGCCCTGCCAACCCAAGCTCGACTCGGCCGAGAGCCACCCCGACCCTCCCGGCCGGGGAGCAGAGGCGATCGGTAACGCCCCGCGCCTGCAGCCGACACCCGGTCTGTCTTGGACAGCGCGCGCAGTGTCATATTCAGCGCGCCGCGCGGAACACCAATCCACCCGCGGCAGGTGTGTAACCGATGAACATGCCGAGTACCTGGCCGATCGCGCACGCGGTGAGGCAGCGCCGGGTGGCGCTCAACGCAACCTGACTGTGCGCGCGGCCGCTCGTCGGCATCGCGTGGTGCTCGTGATGCTCGGTCGAGAGCGTAGAAGTGGAGCACCGAGCCGGCGTGTCAGGCGGGTCGGTCGGGTTGCGGTGCTGGCTAGCGTGGAAGTGGGGCATCGAGGGCGCTCGCGACCGCTCCGGCGGCGCCTGCACCGATCAGCGTGAGCACTACGCCGCGATGGAGCGCGAAGAGCGCGAGCGCGGCTGCGGCGAGGACGGCGAGCTGCCACGTTTCGCTGAGCGCCAGCGCGAGCGGGATGGCGGCGCCGGCGATCGCGCCGATGGCGGCGGGGCCGGCGCCGTCGAGGAAGGTGCGCACCGCCGGGTTGGCCCGCAGGCGGTCGAAGCGCTCGGCGCCGATGAGGATGAAGGAGAACGACGGGGCGAACGCGACGGTGGCGGCGAGCAGTCCGCCGCCGAGGCCGGCGGCGGCGTAGCCGACGACGGCGACGGTCTGCACGACCGGTCCCGGCGTGACCTGGCCGAGCGCGACGGCGTTGAGGAACTGGCCGTCGGTCATCCAGTGGTAGGTGTCGACGGCGTCGTGCTGCATGAGCGGGATGATCACGAACCCGCCGCCGTAAGACAGCGCGCCGACCTTGAACGCGACCCAGCTCAGCGCGAGCAGCCCACCGGAGGTGGCCGCGGCGGCCGCGAGCAGCGGCCAGGCGTGGATGCCTGCGGCGCCGTGGTTCGGCTGGGCGCGCCGTAGGGTGATCTCGATGGCGCCGCTGGCGAGCAGGACGAACACGAGCCATGCGCCGACGGTGGCGGCGGAGATCGCCCCAGCGAGCGCGTAGAGGACCCAGCGGCGCCGAACCGCTGCGCGTCGCCAGCTGGCCGGGGCGAGGCTCGCGGCCGCTTGAAGGGCGACCGCGGCGACAGCGGCGCCCGACCCTGCGCCGGCACCGAGTACCCAGTCGGGTGGGGCGGCGGCCAGGAACAGCGCGGCGAGCACGAGGATGAGGATCAGCCCCGGCACAATGAAGCTCAGTCCGCCGACGAGCGCTCCCGCGATGCCGCGCAGGCGCCACGCGCAGTAGATCGCCAGCTGGGTGGAGGCCGGGCCGGGCAGGAGGTTGGTGGCGGAGATCGCGTCTTCGAACTCGTGGTCGCTGAGCCAGCTGCGGCGCGTGACACACAGCTCGCGCAGCAGTGAGATGTGCGCCGGTGGACCCCCGAAGCCTATGCAGCCGATCCGTCCCCACTCGCGGACGACGACGCTCAGGGTCGGTCGTGGCTCGTATGCGTCGGCGCGATGCACGGTGACGGCGTCGGCGTCGATCGCCGGGCCGGACACCGACTGCTACACGCCAGCGGGTTGGAAGAGCTCGATCGGGTTGCCGGCGGGATCGTCGAGCAGGATCTGCTGGCCACCCGGGCCGCTGACGATCTCGCTGCGGAAGGTCAGCCCGGCGGCTCGCAGCCGTTCGACTTCGCCGGCGAGGTCCTCGACGATCAGGTGGATGCGGTTCCAGCCGCCGGGCTGAGGTGTGCGCCCGTCGGGCATCGGTCGTCCGGCCGAGCTGGCGGGGCCGCTGAGCAACAGACGCAAGTGGCCGCGGACGACGTCGGCGAACGCGGGCGCGGCGCTGGTGCGCAGCTCAAAGCCGAAGTGGGTGGTGTAGAAGGCGACGGCGTTCTCGACGTCGTCGACCATGTAGCGGACGTTGACGAACTCGTCAGGCATGCTCGATGACCTCCTGGGAGTCGGTGGTGTGTCTGATCGCCTCGAGCAAGAAGCCGATGCGCGTCTGAAGCTCAGCGGCGGTGCGCTCGAAGGCCGGCAGGGTGTCGCCGTCGGTTCCCGGCTCGCGTGCCGGGTCGCGGATGCTCCAGTGGATCGCCTGGGGTGTGCCGGGGAACCTGGGGCAGATCTCGCGCACGCGGTCGCAGAGGCTGATCACGTAGTCAAAGCGCCGGTCGGTGAACTCGCTGAGGTGCTTGGAACGGCGGTCCGCGAGATCGATCCCGCGCTTGCGCATCACCCGCACCGCGTTGGGATGCAGCGGCTTGGGATGGCTGCCGGCACTGGCCGCACGCACCGCGCCTTCGGACAGCTGCTCGGCCAGCACCTCAGCCATCTGCGAGCGCGCGCTGTTGCCCGTGCACAGAAACAGCACGCGCGCCCGCGCCAAGCCGCGGCCGTCGGGTGAGCCCACGGTCGCCGCAAGGCCCGGGTGCAGCGAGGCGCCGGCGCTCACGAGCAGCTCACCGCAGCGCGCCAGCTCGAGCACGTAGTAGGTGTCGCGGCCGTCGGCGAGGCTGCGACGCGCCGAGACCACGCCGCCGTCACGTAGCTGGCGCAGGTGATAGGAGACCAGGCTCTGGCGTCGGCCCGCCAGCTCGCACAGCTCAACGACACGCCGATCGCTACGCGCCAGCTCGCTCAGCAGCCGCCACCGCAGCGGATGGCCCGCGAGCCGCAGAAACCGCGGCGGTGAGGGCGTGTCGGCTCGGGCCGTGGCGACCACTCCGCTGACAATACATCAAGCGAGTTTGATGCGTCATGGTTCGGAGCTGGTTGCGCTCGCGGCTCGACGGCGACGGCGCGGATCGCTGAGGCTCCGCGATAGAGCTGTGAACAAGCGCTGCGCGTGCACCGACCGCCGTGGTCAGGCGGGCTGTAGGGCCTGGTCGCCGAGTTCGCGCGGGACGTGGAAGCTGTGTTTGAGCAGCTTTGCGGGCCAGGGCGAGGCAGGCGGTTGCCGCCGAGCCGCTGCGCGGCTTGGTCGTAGTAGGCACGGTCAGGGCTGCCGGGCCGGCGCGCGGCCTCATTAGGAGGGACTCGGGAGGCCCCCGGTTCGCCAGACAGGGGCCGGCAGAGCCTCCTCGTCAACTCCAACGCCTCAGCACGACAGATCAGACAGCCCGGGCACGCACGTGCACCCTCCGGGACGTAGGCTGATCTCTTGGTGTTGATCTCTTGGTGTTGATCCTTGGAGATCAACGGGCCGCCGCCCCGACTCCGGCCTAGATTCCGCTCTGCGCCTGGGGTTTCGAGGAAGGGGGGTGACGCCAGGAGCCCAATAGTGCGCCACTTCTAGGAATCGAAATGTGAGCCACTGGCGCGGTGCGGTGGTGGTGTCCGTGTCCGTCTTCACGGTCGGTGTGTTGTCGATCGAGGAGGCAGAGGAGGTGCGTAGCGCGGTGGATTGGGCTGAGGTGCGGGCGATGCATGTTGATGGGTCACGAAGCGCGAGATCGCGCGGCGGCTGGGGATCAGTCGCAACACGGTCGAGCGGTTGCGGTTGGCCAGCGAGCCGCCGCGGTATTCGCGGGCGCCGGCGGGGTCGATGCTCGATCCGCTCGAGCCGGTGCTGCGGCGGCTGGTCGAGGAGTGGCCGGAGATCAAGGCGCCGCGGGTGACGGAGGAACCTTCGCCTACGGAGTTGACCCGCAGACCCTTCACGGGCCCGCTCGCCGCGTTGGAACCCGCGCCCGGCGCCGAGCGCGCGCGCCGGCAGACGGTCGATCGCGTTCCTGATCGCGACCACGGGCTGGAGTTGTGAGATGGCGGTGCCTGCGGAGTCCGTGCTGGACCACCCGAGCATCGAGACGATCGCGCGTGAGGTTGCCCGGCTGCTCGGTCGCGATGACCAGCCCGGCGCGCACGGACTGCCAACCGCCCGCCAGGTCGCCGCCCGCTTCAACGTCGAGCGCAGCTGGGTCTACGCGCACGCCGACGAGCTGGGCGTCGTCCGCATCGGGCAAGGGCCGCGACCGCGCCTGCGGTTCGACCCCGCCGTGGTGGCTCAGCACCTCCTGGCGCGGCCCGCGCGAACAGCGGTCGCGCCCTTCCCTTCGCACGTCAGGGGCGGCGCGCCGCTCCTCCCGATCAAGCCGTCACAGCAGACGCGTACCCTCGATCCGAACCAGGAGGCATCCGATGGCACCAAGATCGACAGGCGAGGTCATCGAGCGCGAGCGTGAGCGCGGCCGCGTCTTCGCGCTTCGATTCCGCGCATACGGCCGGCGCCAGTTCGTCACGCTGGGCGGTGCGGATGAAGGCTGGACGCGCCAGAAGGCCGAGGCCGAGCTGCGCCACGTCCTCGCCGACGTTGAGCGCGGCCTCCGGGGCGCCAGGTGTCGACCGAACGGCGGGGGCGCCGAAGTCGCCGACGTTCCACGAGTTCGCCTCTGCGTGGCTGGAGGCCCGCCGTGGCGAACTGGGCGAGGCGACGATTGCCGATTACACGTGGCAGCTCTGCAATCACCTGCTGCCGTTCTTCCACGCCCACCGGCTGCCGCAGATCTCGGTCGCCGAGGTCGACCGCTATCGCGAGTTCGAGGTGCGCGAGCAGGTCCGCTCGGCCGAGTCGATCAACAAGACGATCACGAGACTTGGGCAGATCCTCTCCGTGGCGGAGGAGCGTGACCTCATCATCCGCAACCCGGTTCGCGTGAACACCCGCAACCGCAAGCTCAAGGCGAAGCGGAAGCGGCCCGTCTACCTCGACTCAGCCGAGCAGATCGTCGCGATGATCGACGCCGCCACCGAGCTCGACGCGAAGCCTGAGGCGCGTACGGCCGGCCGCCGCGCGCTGATCGCCACGCTCATCTACGCGGGCCTGCGGATCGGCGAGGCGACCGCCCTGACCTGGCAGGACATCGACCTCGCCAACGGGCGCATCTCCGTGGGCGACGCGAAGACCGAGGCCGGGATCCGCCTGGTCGACATCCTGCCCGCCCTCCGCGACGAGCTCACAAGCCACCGCCACGCGCGCGCGGGCGCCGGGCCGACCGACCTCGTCTTCCCGACCTCGACGGGCAGCCGCCGCGACAAGGACAACGCCCGCGAGCGCGTCATCCGCCCGGTCGTCGCTCACGCCAACGAGCTGCTCGCGCGGCGCGGCGAGACGCCGTTGCCGGAGGGCGTGAGCGCGCACAAGCTCCGCCATACGTCCGCGTCGATCCTCTACGTCCGCGGCGAGGACCCGCCCTACGTGATGGCCCAGCTCGGCCATACCGACGCGGGCTTCACGCTCCGTGTGTACGCCCACGCGATGCGCCGTGATGTCGGCGACAAGGAGCGGCTGAAGGCGCTCGTCGAGGGCCGCGATTGGGCACCATTGGGCGCCACAGTGGGCCGAACGCCGCCGGCAGACGCTCGCGCGGAGGCGTCCGAAAACGACGAAACCCCCGCCGATGCAGGGGCTTCAGAGGATGGGCGCGGCGGGTTTCGAACCTGCGACCTCTCGCGTGTGAAGCGACGCGGCCCCATCGTGGCTGGCGCCCTATTGCCTGCAAATGTCACAAATCGAGCGCACCGTGCGCTAAGCGCGACGAGCTAGATCCGACCCGGTTCGGCCGCGTTCGGTCCCACGAATGACCCATGGCGACCGGGCTACACACGTCGCGGCGCTCGACTGAGCCGGGCGCACCGGCGACCTCCTGTGCGATCCCGGTCTTTTATCGCGATACGGTCGACCGTGAGTGTCGGAGATCGTTCGCATTTGGCGGGATTTAGCGCGAGTTTGCCACGCCGCGGCCTCCGCGTGGCCGAAACTCGGATGGACCCCCGGTTGGCCGCCGAGACGTTTTGCCGACTCGGCCGGTAGCTCCACAACAGAGCGGTCGCCACGACTCGTCGACCCGCCCGTGAGCACTCAGATCGCCGTTCGCCGGAACCCCGTCCAACCGCACTTCGCGGGATGCAAGTGGGTGCTCGGTCTGTTGGTTCTGTCCTGGTTGGGCGCCGAGGTTGTGGCCGGCGTTCTGGCCGCGTCCTCTTGTGGAGGATCGCTGTGTACCGGTTAGCGGGAGCAGAGTCGTTGGAGCGTTTCGAGTGCTGCCGCCTCGTCCGTGAAGTTGTCGAACGCCCATGCTGCGGTTTGAACTTGGGCCAGCGTGGCCTCGCGTCGCTCGACGCAGAAGCGCGCGAGCCAGCGCAGCGCCGCGCGCTCAAACCGATCGGGTTCGGCGTGCCGAATGGCGACGCACACCTCCAGGGCGTCGCCCAGGTCCACGCGTGGCAGTTCCGCGGCGGCGTTGCGGATCAGGGTGAGGTTGCCTGTCTTCAGGGCCCGTCGGAAGCGAGCGTATGTCGATCCTTGACTCGTCACGAACGTATGTTCGCATGCCTGTCGAGCTCGGCGCGTCATACGCCTCACGGAAATGCAACTGACGGGCCGCTGAGAGATGCGCCTCTGCGGTGCCAGCACGCGCGACACACCCGACAGCGAGCGCCCGGACCGCCGGCCAATCTGGGTACTGGCCTAGCGGAAGGCTGCTCGAACGCCAGGACGCGCTTCAGGCGGCAGACCTCGTCCGCAACGCCGAGCAGCTCGGGCTCGACGACGGGCGCTTCGCTGACCATCTGGACGAGCGCGCCGCTGGGCAACGCATCGCCGAAGATGTGGTAGGCGCCAACCCCGCGGCGTCTGCGGCACCCCTACCTTCCTTGTCGACGGGCACCGCCACTACGGCGCCTACGACATCGCCACACTCACGGCCGCTGTACGCGCAGCCGGCGCGCGGGCGATGCTGGCGACAACCCCGAGGGACTGAGCGTGGGTGACAGCCCAGCACCCCCCTCTCTCGTCGGTTCCGTCGGAAGCCGAGGGAGAACGCTGCCCGGAGCGCTCCGTTCACGCGGAAGCAGCACTCACGGCCGCAGTGCTGCATCCACACGATAGGGGCACTCCGGCGCGCAGTGCTCGTGCACGCGGGAGGGGCACTCTCGCCCGCCGTGCTCCGTTCACGGCCGGGACCGGGTCGGCGGGGTGGACGTGGGCGAGCGGCCGATCTACGCTCTCCGCAGGGCTCGTGTCCACTCAAACGCCCCCCGCGGTCGGATCGACGTTCGGCTCGTATCGGATCGAGGCGGTTCTCGGACGCGGCGGCATGGGCGTCGTCTACCGGGCCGAGGACGAGCGGCTGCGCCGACGCGTGGCGCTCAAGCTGCTGTCCGCCCAGCTCGCGGCCGATGAGCGCTTCTGCGAGCGCTTCGTCCGCGAGTCGCGGCTGGCGGCCGCGATCGAGCATCCGGGCGTCGTGCCGATCTACGAGGCGGGCGACATCGACGGCGTGCTATATCTCGCGATGCGCTACGTCGACGGGCGTGACCTCGGCGCGATCCTGCGCAGTGAGGGCGCGCTCGCGCCGGAGCGCGCGGTGGCGCTCGTCGAGCAGCTCGCCGACGCGCTCGACGTGGCACACGCCGCCGGACTGATCCATCGCGATGTCAAGCCGGCCAACACGCTGGTGTCATCCGAGCGCGGCGACGAGCGTGTCTACCTGGTCGACTTCGGGATCACGCAGGACATCACCAGCCCGGAGCGGCTGACCGAGAGCGGGCAGCTCGTCGGCAGCGTCGACTACGTCGCGCCCGAGCGCATCCGCGGAGACCCGATCGACGGCCGTGCCGACGTCTACTCGCTCGGCTGCGTGCTCTACCAATGTTTGACCGGTGCGGTGCCGTTCCCGCGCGACTCCGACATGACGCGCATCTACGCGCACCTCCAGGACGAGCCGCCCTCGGCGAGCGAGCGGCGCCCGGGCGTTCCGCCGGCGCTCGACGCCGTGGTCGTTCGGGCGCTCGCCAAAGAGCCCGAGGAACGGTGGCAGAGCTGCGGCGAGCTGGCGGAGGCCGCGCGGTCCGCGCTCGCCGGCACCGCGCCCGTGGCGCCCGCCCCGCCGCCGGGCGCGCCGCCACGCCGGCGCCGCGTGCTGCTGGCCGGCGGCCTGGCGCTCGCGCTGGCGGGGATCGCGGTCGGGGTCGTCGCGTTCATCGGCGGCGACGAGCGTTCCGTGGGGCCGCCCTCCGGTGGGCAGGTGGTGGCCATCGACGCGGCGAAGGGCCGCGTCACGGGCCGGCTGGCGGCCGGGCGCACGCCGACGGCGCTCGCCTCTGACGGCTCCGGACGGCTCTGGATGATCGACGCCGACGCGCGCACGTTGCTGCGCCTCGACACCGAGACCGGCGCCGTCGAGTCGACCGCGACCGGCGCCACGCCCATCGACGTCGCGATCGGCGCCGGTGGCGTCTGGGTCGCGAACGGGACGCCGCGTAAGGGCAACTTCTCGCTGGGACCGACCCTGGACAAGGTCGTGCGGCTCGACCCTGCGACGCAGAGCCAGGAGGCGGAGGTCCCGACGCCGCCGCGCGGTGACCTCGCGGACGCCAACGGCGTCGACAGCCAGGTCGCCGTGCTGGGCGACGCCCTGTGGGTCGTCAAAGCCGACGGATCGGTGGTGCGCGTCGACGGGCCGGCCGCCCGCGTGGCCGCGTCGCCCCGGCGCATCAGCGCGTTCGCCGTCGCGGCCGGCGGCGCGGGGGTGTGGGCACTCGCCCAGGATGGGTCCGTGGTGCCGCTCGACCCGCGGACGGGCCGGCCCGGGCGGCGGGTCAGGATCCCCGGTGGGGTCGACGGCCTCGCCGTGGGCGACACGGCGGTGTGGGCGACATCGGCGGGGGAGGGCAAGCTGTGGCGCATCGTCCCGGGCGAGCGCAGCGTTCCCGGCTCTGTCGAGGTCGGGTCGGGCGCGACCGACGTGGCGGCGACGCGCCGCGCCGTCTGGATCGCGAACCCCGGCGCCGGCACCGTCACGCAGGTGGATCCTGTCGAGATGCGCGTCGTGCGCGTCATCGAGGTCGGCGGCACCCCGCGCTCGCTCGCGACCGACGACCGCACCGTGTGGGCGGCGACGACGGGCGTCGGGGCCGCGCCCGCACGCAGCGCGGCTGGCGTCCGCACGCTGCCGCCGGACATCTGCGAGCCGGTGGTCGCCGGCAACGGCGGCAAGGCGGACCTGCTGATCGCCTCCGACCTGCCGCTGCTCGGCGATTCACGACTGGAGGCGACGCAGATGGCGCAGGCGATCCAGTTCGTGATGCGCGAGCGCCGCTTCCGCGCCGGCCGGTTCCGCCTCGCGTACCAGTCGTGCAACGACGCGCTGCCGGCCACCGGCCAGTACGACTTCGACCGCTGCGCCAGCAACGGCCGCGCCTACGCCCGCAACCCGGACGTCGTCGCCGTGCTCGGGTCGTTCAACTCGGGCTGCGCGGTCGCCCTGCTGCCCGAGCTGAACCGCGCGCGGGGCGGTCCGGTGCCGATGATCTCGGCCACGAACTCCTACGTCGGCCTGACGCGCGAGGCCGATGAGCCAGGCTTCCTCGGGAAGCTGTACCCGACGGGGAAGCGCAGCTTCGCCCGCATCTTCCCGGCCGACGACCTGCAGGGCGCCGCCCTTGCCGAGTTCGCTCACCGGCGCGGCCGCGAGCGCGCCTTCATCCTCGAAGACGATAACCCGGGCTACTCCGATCTCGTCGCGGACGCGTTCGCGACGGTCGCGGAGCGGCGGGGGCTCGAGATCGCCGGCCGGGTCCGCTGGGACCGGCGACGCGACTCGTACGCCGGGCTCGCGCGGCGCGTCAAGGCCTCGGGTGCGGACGCCGTCCTTGTCAGCGGGCTGGTCGTCAGCAACGCTGGGCAGCTGGTCAAGGACCTGCGCTCGACGCTGGGCAGGCGGGTCGACATCCTGGCGCCCGACGGGTTGGTCGCAACCGACCTCTTCGACGCGGCCGGCGCCTCGGCGCTGGGTGTCTACCTGACGTACCAGGGGCTTGCCACGAACCGCCTCCCACCGGCAGGCGACCGCTTCCTCGAGCGCTTCGCCCGCTCGCAACCCGGCGTCGAGGTCGCCCAGTACGCCGTCTACGCGGCGCAGACGGCCGAGACGCTGCTCGACGCCATCGCGCGCTCCGACGGCACGCGGGCGTCGGTGCTCGAGCAGCTCCTGCGCGCGCGCGACCCGCGGGGGCTTGTCGGGGAGGTCGGCTTCGATGAGCGCGGCGACATCAGGGAGGGGGTTGACACAATCGTGCGCGTCGTCGGCGGCAAGCGCGGCACGGGGATCCAGAGCCTTTCCGCCGTAGTCGTCGAGGACGTGATCCCCGTGACGCCCGCCATGGTGGAGTGACGCCGCCCCCGGTGGGGGCGGCGTCGGTGGGTGGTCAGTGGGCGCGCGGGCTGCGGCGCGGCAGCGCGATGCCGGCGAGCGCGACGAGCAGCGCCAGGCCGGAGAGGGCGATCGGCAGCGCCAGGTCGGCCTCGCGGACGATGGTCCGCTCGGGCTTGACGACCTCGACGTACTGCGGCACGGTCACGTCGTTGCCGAACTCGGCGGGCGTGTCGCCGGCCTTCGGCTGCGGCACGGTCACGTCCTTGCCGAACTCGGCGGGCGTGTCGCCGGCCTTCGGCTGCGACGCGACCACCGTCTTGCCGAACTCGGCCTGGGTGTCGCCGACGGTGTCGGCGGCGTGTGCCGGCGATGCGGCGCCGAACGCGATGCACGCTCCGGCGAGGGCGGCGACGGTGCGGCGGCGATTGACGGTGCGGATGGCGGTGAACATGGAGCTCCTCCTGAGAGCCGGGCCGCCGGGTCGGCGGCTTCGTGAAGCAGAATCGCTCCGGGGGATGCCGGCTCGCTAACGCCGCCCTAACGCCGCTTCAGCCGCGCACCGCCGACCAGGTGAAGCGCGTCAGCGCAACGCTCGGTGCTAGGCCACCCGGACGGAGCCCACGACGCACGAGCAGAGCACACGGTCGCGCCCGCCGTGCGAGCTCGAGCCGCACCTCACCGATCTCCTGCGCGTCGGACAGGCCGAGAACCAGGAACGCCGCGTCGGCGGCTGCCTGGAGGACGCCATCGACGCCGGGAAGGACGAGCACCGTCTCGCTCAGCACACCGGCACCGCGCTGCACGGCAAGCGACGCGCTCGCCAGCAGCCGGCTCGCGTCGCGGCCCCCGGCATGCCCCTCGGTGCCCGCCAGGCGCAGCGGGGCGCCGTGTGCCTGCGCGAGCCAGGCGCCGAGCTCGAGGGCCGCCCAGTCGTGGTCGCGGCCGCCGAACGGGACGACCACCGCGCCGGCGCCCGTCGGCCGGCGCGTCACGAGCGCGACGTCGCAGGGCGACCGGTCGAGCACGGCGGCGATGCCGGCGTCCGGCTCGCCGTCGGGTGCGTCGACGAGCAGCAGCGCGACGTCCTGCTCAGAGGCGAGACGGAGCGCGTCCGCGCCGCGGTCGGACGACGTGAACGCGGCGACTCGAGCCTCGGACGCGATCCCGCGGAGCCGCTCGTTGGCGGGTCCCAGCGCAGCGGCGTCGCCGACGAGCGCCACGACCATCAGCTCGTGGCCGGCATGCGCCGCGAGCCGCGCGGCGATCGCGCCGAGTGACTCCGGGTCGGCGCCAGGCAGCGCGAGGACGATCCGGCGCGGTGTCACGGGTCGCGCGAGCTCGAGACCTGCGTCATGCGCGAGCACCCGTCGCTGCAGCTCCTGGAGCGCCGGGCCCGGATCGATCCCCAGCTCCTCCACAAGCCGCGCGCGCGCCGACGCGTATGCGCCCAGCGCCTCCGCCTGTCGCCCATCGCGATAGAGCGCGACCATCAGCAGCGCCCAGAGTCGCTCGCGCAGCGGGTGCTCAGCCGTCAGCGGTCCGAGCTCTGCGATGGCGCGCGTGTGCCGGCCGAGCGCCAGCTCCGCTTCGATGCGCCGCTCCAGCGCCGCGAGTCGTAGCTCCTCCAGCCGCGCGATCGGCCCCTGCGCGAACGGTGTGTACGCGAGGTCGGCCAGCGGCATGCCGCGCCACAGGGCAAGAGCCTGCTGCAGGCGCTCGAAGGCGGCCGCCGGATCGCCTGCCGCGAGCGCCCGCTCGCCCTCCGCGAACAGGTGCTCGAACCGGCAGAGGTCGACGGCGTCCGGCGCGACCATCAGCGCGTAACCGGGCGGCCGCGTGACGAGCGCGTCGCCGGCCGGGCCGAGCGCCTTGCGCAGCTGGGAGACGCGCACGTGCAGCGCCGTGACGCCCGATGCCGGCTGATCCTCGCCCCACAGGTCGTCCATCAGGCGGTCGGCGGCAACGACCTCGCCGCGGTGCAACAGCAGGATCCCGAGCAGCGCGCGCTGTGTGGTGCCGGTCAGCGGCACGGGCTCGCAGTCCTGCCAGACCTCCAGCGGGCCGAGGATGCGGAAGTCCACTCGCCGCGACACTACCTTGGCGCGCACGACGCAACCGGACCTCGCCGGCGTGATCGCGAACGTCGTGGCCTCCGCGGAGCCCGCGCCCGACCCGTCGCTCGGCTGCACAGAGGATCAACAGCTCATCTGGCCTGCAGGCCCGCGCGGTCGCTGCCGCTTATCTGTACCGGGACTCCGCGTCAAGTCCGCGATGGTGTTGTTGGAGTGACGCTTCAGCGGACCGGGCGGTGCGTGGGCGCGCTGGAGGGGCGGGGTGTGGTGCGCGCGGGCGCCCGGGCTTATCTCGGTCCGCGGCCTCGCCGTGCGGTGGGCCGGTGACGTGATGGGTGATGGGGTGTTCCCGCGGGATGCGGTGCGACCGCTCGGTCTTTGGAGGCCGTCCACCCAGCGGTGGCGGCAGCGACATGCGGGGAGCTGGCCGCGGTGCATCGGAGTGACTGAGGGCAGGGCGCGCACCAGGGTTTGTTCAGACGGGCTGGAGCGCCTCGTCGCCGAGTTCGCGCAGGGTGTGGTAGCTGCGCTTGAGCAGCTCGCGGGCAAGGGCGAGGCAGGCGCCGTTGCCGCCGAGGCGCTCGGCGGCCTGGTCGTAGTAGGCGCGGTCGGGACTGCCGGGGCGACGCGCGGCCTGGGCCGCCTCGAACAGCGCCCAGCGCAGCGCCGGCGGGCCTTGGCGGGAGAGGTGTCCGGCGGCGCGGCGCTGGTCTGACTGGTGGACGGTGATGTCCAGCCCGGCGTAGCGGACGGCGTGGCGCGAGGAGGAGAAGCGCCGCGTGTCACCGAGTTCGGCCAGGATCGGGACCGCGGTCAGCTCACCGATGCCGTAGTGCTTCATCAGTGCCCGGCAGCCGGGCTGGCGGCGCGCGTAGAGCCGCAGCTCGCGCGTGATCGGCGCCGCCTGCGCGTCAAGCGCGTCGATCATCGTCAGCGCGACGCCGACCTGCTGTGGGCCTCGCGGGAAGCGATAGACCCTCAAGCCAGCCTCGGTTCTCAACGGTCAGCAGCCCATTTCGCGGCGGAAAGCCGTGGTGATAGAGCATCGCCTGGATGCGCTGCTGCCACTCGCCGCGCTGATCGACCAGCGTGTGGCGCAACCGGACCCGGGCGCGCAGATCGAGCAGGTGATCGGGCGGAATCCACGACTCGGGCAGGCGCCCGATCATCACCAACTCGCGCAGATGCCGCGCGTCGCCGCGGTCGGCCTTGGCGCGCTTCTTGTTCCCCCGCTCGCCGCCGTCTCGGCCGGCTCGGCGAGATGGACCGTCGCCCCGATCGCGTGCAGCTCCTCGACCACGAACCGCCAGCCTGTCGTCGCCTCCAGCGCCACATCACGGGGCCTCCTCAAGCTCCACGGTTAGCTACCTGCGCGCATCTTGCGCGCTTGAGCTGAGGAGGTCGCACCCGCGCCGGGACCACCGCCCGGCACATGCCATCTTTGCGCGACGGATGAAAGTCAAGTCGGCTTGTGGGGCGGGACCTCCTGCGCGATCATCGTGGGCGGGCGCGAGTGACTGACGTAGCGAAGTGCAGACGTCAGGGGCTTGTGGTCTGCCGCGCGGCTTGGCTCTTTGAGGGCTGTTGTGATGCGCGCCCCGGTGTCGCGCTCGCGCCCACCTTCGCCGGGGCGGCGGCTTGCCAGTCAGCGACGGTGCGTTCGTAGGCGCGCTGGGCTTGGAGCGCGAGTTCGCGTTCGGCGCTACGCATCGCGGTGTTGGTCGACCAGACGTCGCGGCCGCCCTGGCGGCGCGGGGCGCCGGCGGCGAGCTCGAGCCGACGCATCTTCTTGGTCGTCAGCGACGGCTGGGCAAACGCGTAGTCCTCGCCGCGCGTGAGCAGACACCAGAACAGGCAGGCGAGCTTGAGCGCTGAGGCGACGATCGCGACGAGTGGCCGCGCTTGGCCTTGATGCGCGCGTAAAACGCGGCGATCGGGCCGGGCTGGCGGACGGTCGACCAACACGCTTCCACGAGCGCGTGCCGCGCGCTGTTTGAGCCTTGCTTGGAAATGTGGCCGTGGTTGGCCGGCCCGACACCGGACTGGCGGACCTTCGGGTCCAGCCCGAGGTAGGCGGTCAGCTTGCGCCGATCCGCCGAAGCGGCGGATGTCGCCGACAGCGGCCATGAACGTCGCCGCGACAGTGACGTTGACGCCGGGAACGCTCATCAGCCGCTTGACCTCGGGCCAGCCCAGCGCGTCGGCGGCGATCAGCTGGTCGACCTGCGCGATCTCCGTGTCGAGGAAGTCGACCTGGCGCAGGCCGGAATCGACGGTCTCGCGCTCGCAGACCGCCAACTGCTGATCATTCAGCCAGGCCCGGCCTTTGACGCCGAAGAGGTCCGCGGCCGGCGGGCGGTCCTTCAGGCAGCGCATCAACACCGCGTGGATCTCGTTCTTGACCCGCGAGCGCGCCCGGACCAGCTGCGCGCGACGGGCCAGCCGGACATGACGGCGACGATCTCCTCGACCTTCGGCGGATCTGCCGGGTAGCGCAGACCCTTGTTGCGCGGCGGGCGACCGGCGTGGAACCCCGGCATGGTCGCCGGCGAGCGACGCCGACCAGCGCGGTCCAGCAGCAATTCAGACATGACCCCTCCTCGGGCTCGTGGGACGAGCCCGAGCATCCGTTATGGAAGCGCCACGCAGAGCCGGCCAGGTGCGAGGCAGCCATGCCGCTCGCTCTTCTACAAGAGCAGCAGCGCAGCGCGACCGGTCCGCACTGTCACTCGTGCCTCGAAGCAGCGTCGGCGCGGGCGAGCGCTTGCCGTCGTGCTGCGTTCGATACAGCCTCGCCGCAAGCTGCTCACCCTGGGAAGCTGCCTACTCAGGAGGTCATCATGACCGTCCTCAAGACCGGACCATTGCCCTGGCTCATCGTCGCCGTGGTGCTCCTCGCGGTTGCCCTGTTTGTCGTCGAAGGCACGGCCGGAACCATCATCCTTGCGTGTGGCTTCCTCGCACTACTCGGCGCGGGCATCCGGCTGATCAGCAGGAACGACCCACCACCCCCCGAGGGACGCGTGCCCGCCGGGCATTCCGGCGTCTGAGGATTGCACCCGCATCTCATGCTTCATGGCTGCGGGTTATGCATGGGCGGCTGACGCTGGCGTCATTCGTCGCTGCGGCGTGCTGTCGCTAGTGCCTCGAAGGAGCAGCGCGGCTTTGCACGGTCTGGCTCTTCGCTGCGCTGTCGCTGATTGTCGGATGCGATAGCAACGGTCAGGCTGCCGACAAGCAGCAGCGCGCCTGGATCGCGGCGGTTCTGGCTCGGGCTGCCGCCCGCTGGTTCACAGCGGCGCCGCGATGAGGCGGAGGGTCGCTGGTGCGTTTTGACAGTCTGGGCGCGCTGCACTGCGTTCCAAATCGTCCGCGTCGCGCGCCGCCTAAGTGACGGTCGCGCACGCGGACGAGTCAGCGGTGGTCAGCCGACGCAGTTGACGAAGACCTCGATCTGCCAGTTGCCCCCGTATGCAGCGGTCTCGTGTGCACTGACGACCCATTGAGACACGGCCCCCGGGATTTGCTCGCGATTCGTCGCGACCGCGATCGGCGCGTCATCGGCCGCTGCGATGTTGTAGCCACCGATGGCCAACGTGTTGGCGGGGCAGCTGACGGTGGTCGACTTGGGGGACGACGAGTCGTTCGCGCTTGTGCCGCTCTCCTCGAAAATG
>JBBQLH010000053.1:0-28078 GCA_038327685.1 Solirubrobacterales bacterium | reverse complement strand
CGCGACGAAGACGGCAGCGCGGCTCGACGTGCTCGAGAAGCGCCAGACGAAGGTCGCCGCGGCGATCGAGGCGCGGCGCAATGCTGTGTCGCAGGTGCGCGGGCAGCTCGTCGACCGCCGCGACCAGTTCGCTGCCGTGCGTACGGCGAAGGCCGGGGCCCTTGGCTCGACGCGCCGGAGCCGCAAGGACCTCGAGGGTGAGCTCGCGTCCCTCAAGGCCGTCAGTGCCCGCGTGCAGGCGCAGATCGCGGCCGCTCAGAACGGCTCCGCGCCGATTGTGGCCGTCCCCGTCCGCCCCGGCTCTGGCGGAATGATCTGGCCCGTCAACGGCCCGCTCGTGTCTCCCTTCGGCATGCGCTGGGGCCGCCTGCACGCCGGCGTCGACATCGCTGCCCCTGGTGGTACGCCGATCCGCGCCGCGCAGTCGGGCAAGGTCATCCTCATGGCCTGGACCGGCGGCTACGGCAACTACACCTGCATCGCCCACGGCAACGCGCTCTCGACCTGCTACGCGCACCAGTCGCGCTACGGGACCTCCAACGGCGCGAGCGTCTCCAAGGGCCAGGTCATCGGCTTTGTGGGCAGCACCGGGCATTCCTTCGGCAACCACCTGCACTTCGAGGTGCGCATCAACGGTGCGCCGGTCAACCCGGCGGGCTACCTGTGACGCCCTTCGCGCAGCTGATCATTGACGTGGCGACGCTTCAGCTCGCGAGGAGCAGTTCGGCGATCGCGTCGGCGACCGGCTGGCCCGTCGCGTCCGCGTAGTAGGTGAATCCCGGCGAGGGGTTGATCTCAAAGCAGTACCAGGCACCGTCGGGCGTGCGCCGCAGGTCGATCCCGGCCAGCGGCAGTTCGGCCAGCGCGGCGAGGGTCAGGCAACGTGCGGCGATCTCGGGCGGCAGCTCGGTCGAGCGAATCTCGACGTCGAGGCCGTCGCGTACCGCGTAGCGGTAGTCCACGGCGGAGGATCGCACTTCGCAGGCGAACAGCAGCGGCCCGACGACGTGCACGCGCACGTCGACACCGGGCACGCGCTCCTGCAGCTGCGTCGGGCAGGTTTCGAGGTCGGCCAGGCGCTCGTCGTCGGTGAGGTCGAGCGTTGCGACGACGCTGCGCACCCCGCTCGTCGACTTATAGATGACCTCGCGGTGTTGGCGGGCGAAGTCGCGGGCTGCCTCGGCCGACGTGGTGATGAGGGTGTCGGGCGTAGCGAATCCAACCGCCCGTGCCTGTGCCGCCTGGTACGGCTTGGAGCCGTTGCCGGCCATCGCGGCCGGGCGGTTGAGCACGATCGCCGATGTGACCTCGCTGAATGCCCACAGCGCCTCGTGCACCGCTGCGCGCTCGGAACCAGCGGCGGGAACCCCGGGGCGTAGGTACAGGCCATCCACGGCGGCGAGGTCGATCTCCGCGCCGTCGACGCCGAGACTTCCGCACACTACAGGATCGACGGTGAGCAGCACCGAACAGGCGGCAGTCTCCGCGTCGATCAGCGCCGCCGGCGCCGAACGGCGCGACAATGCGGCAAAGACCGCTGCGAGCGGCGGGTCCGTCGGCGGCCCCCAGAGCAGGATCATCCGCTCGAGGCCGCCCGCGCCGCGCTCGCGAGGACGCCGGCGCTGTCGAGGAGCGCGTCCAGCACCGTGTCGTCAGCGAGATTCGGCCATGGGCTCGCGGCGAGAAACCGTGCGCCGCCGGGGCCCGCCTCGTCGAGGCTGACGGTCAGCACCTCGGCGCCGGCCAGGCGGGCGAGCCGCTGCAAGCGCGACGCGCCGGTCTGATCGGCGGGACCCAGGCACCGATTCCCGACCACGGTCACGACGACCGGATCTGCCGGGGGCAACGGTTCGGGCGACGTACTGTCGCCGCCGGCGGAGCGCTGGACGGGTACGACGGAAAGGCCGACGGCGGCCGCGAGAATCGCCCAGCGCTCCGGGCGCCACAGCGGCCCCGCCAGGCACGTCGTGCTGGGGCGGTTGAGGACCGGGCATGGCAGGGCCGACAACCACGCCAGCAGGAACGCGGTCATCTCGCTCGCGACGTAGCTCCGGTCGCCGGCGTCGATATGGGGCAGGTCGTGCTCCGCGACCCACGGCAGGCGCACGAGCACCGCCGCCGGCGGCGTCGAGATCGCCTCGCCGTCCACGACCGCGATGCCCGCGCCGCGTCCGGGGCGAAACTCCCATCCCGGCCGCGACAGGTCGGCCGGGGTAAGCAGCCGCAGGTCGAGACCCGGGAGGCGCGCAGGCAGGGTGCGCGCCTCCGCGTCGGCCTCGCTGGCGAGGACGACGACCGGCCCGTCGGTCATCGCGGACTAGTGCTGCTCGCCCTCGCCGTGGCCATGCCCGCCGACATCCGGTTGCCCGCCGACGTCCGCCTGCCCGCCGACGTCCGGGCGCTCATCAGCGCGGATAAATGGGCGGCGTGTGATGAACCCCTCGAGGGCCTCGAGACGCTGGGAGATGTTCTGGAGCAGCACACCGCTGGGATCCACGACCGGATCGAAGACCTCGTCCCCCCAACCGGGGTTCTCGACGAGGTCCTTGTCCTTGTCCTTCTCCTTGATCTCCTTGAAGTGCCCCTTGCCGTCGGGGATCACGTCCTTCTGGAACCGCTTCTGCTCCGGAAGCACGGTCTTGTCGACGACGAGGTGCTTCGGGCTCGAGTCGATGATGTCCTTGATCCGGGACTTCGGCGCGTGCCACTGCTGCCACCACAGGTCGACCAGCCCGTGGATCTTGTAGAAGTAGGTGCTCTGAGGGGAATGCAGCGTGCTGACGCTGGGTTCGTTGAATGCGCTGGCCACCGCACCGTGGATCCAGTTGTGAATCCCGTTCTCGACGTATTGCCCCAGATCGTCGGCGCTCGCGAAGGGCGGGTTGGCCGTCGTGATGCGCTGCTCTTGCATCGCGAGGTTCGGGTTCCAGCCGACGTTGGGGTCCTTGACCTGCGGCGGGAGTGCCGTCCAAGGTGCGACCGCGATCTGGTCGGCCCCCGGTTGCGAGTCGTACCAGGCGTGAAACTGGTTGACGAAGTCGCGGTGGAACTGGAAGAACTCCAGTCCCGATCCCGGCTGACCCGGCGGGATTGCTCGACCCGGAAACCCCGGGTGCGCTCCGGCCTGATGCCATGCGTGATGCATGTCGATCAGGTTCTGGGGAAAGTTGGGGATTACCGACACGCGGCCCTCCTTCTCGGGCGAGAGCATGCCCGCCGACCAGCTCCCGGTTTCTTGATTGCTACGCAAACCTAACTGATCGGACCTACACCATGTAGGGCAAATTTACGTGGCCGGTATCGATGTCCGGCCAGCGACTGGGTATCGGGTGCGAACAAGGGGTGGGCGCCTGGGCGCCCACCCCTCATGTCGTCAATGGGCGATCAGCTGTGAGGCGCGCCCGGCCCGGTGTACCTGAAGAGGTAGAGGCCGAAGTCGCGGTCTGAGGCCGCGATCAGCCGCTCGCGCTTCCGGCGGACCGTCATGAACTGCTCGATCCCCCAGAAGTTGTTGCCGCCCTCGTCGATGAACCTGCCTCGCTCTCTCAGTCCCCGCTCGCCGAACGAGAACAGGAATGGCGTTGGCGTCGATCTCGCGCGTCTTCCCGTTCTCGTTGCGGTACAGGTGCGCGTACCCCATCCGTCGAACACGGCGGTTCCCTCGACGTTCTCGCCGGTGGCTCCGAACGCCGGCTCGCCGGCCGCGTCAAGTGACCCTCCGGCGTAGATCTGGTTCTCGTTGGCGGAGTTGTCGACGATCTGCGGGAACAGTTCCACGAGGTCGTGCTCGGCCACCGGCTTCGGGTTCCGCGGATCGGTCATGTCGAAGATGTCGACGTCGTGGAGCTCGACGTTGTCGACCGCCACGGCGTAGATCTTGCCCTTGCGATCGTCCTGCCACAGAAAAACGCTGTGCGACGAGTTGGCGGCTGTGTTCTCGCCGACCAGCGACCCATCCGGGCCGAAGTCGCCGAAGCCCTGCACGAGCACCTTGGGCTTGCGCGGGTTCGAGACGTCGTAGAGGTCAAATCCGCCTCCGCGAGTTGCCGTGTCGTCGCAAAACTCGTTGTTGACGGCGAGCAGGTCGCCCTGAAGGACTTCGTCCTGGCGCGGATGACCTGAGCGCCTTCGCCGTGGTAACGGGATGTTCCGTGGCGCCGGCCGCTGTTGAGGGAGGGGGACCTAGGGCCCTCTCCCCCCCAGCGCGCCTAGTGTGCCGCGCAGTCTGCTGGTTGGGGCTTGTCGATCCTGAGCGAGGTCGCGCTCGTGGGAACGATCAATGTGACGTACAACACGGCGTTCGAGGTGGTGTTGTTTCTTACCAACTGCGGCGCGTCGCCGGCCTCGACGAACGCCTGTCCCGGGCCGTACTGCGTCGTCTTGCAATGCTTGTCATAGAACGTGACCGTGCCTGACTGAACCGCCACCACCGCGAGGCCGGGATGGCTGTGCCAACCCGAACTCCCGCCCGGCGGCGAGGTGATCGTCTGCATGGCGACGTCGGTTGCTCCCTTGCTGTGGAGCCTGACGTGGTCGGCATGCACGTTCACGCCACCATGAGGTTTGTTCGAGCCGAGCGTCGCGCGAACGAACGTGGTGACGGCAATCCCCGCGGGCAACGTCGCCATCGCCGTGCCCACCGCGGCGAGCGTGATGACCACCGCAAGCATCAACGTCGATCGTCTGCGCATACCGAATCACGCTCCTCTTATGCCGCTGACCTCCTCGACGCTACTCCCCGCTCGGCCTCCCCACAACCAAATCCGGGCCTTCGGTGGTCTCTCGCCCGTCGCGGCCCCCCACCAATCACTTGAGCGGCCCACCAGCGCAGAGCATTCCGGGCCGTCTGGCCGCTCTTTCTCAGGTAGCGTCGGCACAACGGCAAGAGAGGAATCCATGACGACGGGGTCCACAGGCATCGAGTCGTTCGGGAAGGACTTCGGGGGCGAGCTGCTGTGGCCGGGCGAGCCGGCCTACGAGCAGGCCCGCCGGGTCTGGAACGGCGACATCGACCGGCGGCCCGCGCTGATCGCGCGCTGCGCCACGGCGGAGCACGTGGCGGAGGCGATCGAAGCGGGGCGGGCGAGCGAGCTCGAGCTTTCGATCCGCGGCGGCGGGCATAACTTCGCTGGGCTGGCGGTCTGCGACGACGGCCTGATGATCGACCTCAGCGCGATCGGCGACGTGACGGTCGACGCCGCCACCGGTCGCGCTCGCTGCGGCGGAGGCGCGACCTGGGCCGCGCTTGATGCTGCGACGGCCGCGCACGGCCTGGCGGTGACGGGCGGGTTCATCAGCCACACCGGCGTCGGCGGCCTCACGCTAGGTGGCGGAATGGGCTGGCTCACGTCCCGGGCCGGGCTCACGTGCGACAGCCTCGTCTCCGCGGAGGTCGTGCTCGCCGATGGGCGCATCGTCACCGCATCCGAGGCCGAGCACGAGGATTTATTCTGGGCGATCCGGGGCGGGGGCGGCAATTTCGGCGTCGTCACGCAGTTCGAGTTCGCGCTGCACGAGCTCAACCCGCTCGCCAACCTCGGGATGTTCTTCTGGGGCCCCGATCGTGGGGTCGAGGCGCTGCGGCTCGCCCGCGACGTCCTCGCCGGACTGCCCGACGACGCCGGTGCGCTGCTCGCCGGGCTGAGCGCGCCGCCGGCGCCGTTCGTGCCCGAGCAGTACCGGCTGCAACCGGGCTTCGCGCTGCTGATCGTGAATTGGGGCACGCCGGGCGAGCACGAGGAGCTCATCGCGCCCGCCCGCGCCGGCGAGCCGCTGTTCGAGCTCGTCACGCCAATCCCGTATGCCGAGCTGCAGAAGATGTTCGACGAGGGCAACGCGTGGGGGACGCACGCCTACGAGAAGGCCCACTACCTCGACGCGCTCACCGACGACGTCATCGACATCTTCGCCGAGCACCTCCCGCGCAAGGCGTCGCCGTTGTCGTTCTCGCCGGTCTTCCCTCTTGGCGGTGCATACGCTCGCGTCGACGATGACGCGACGGCCTTCGGCGGACCCCGCTCGGCGCGCTTCGCGTTCAACATCGCGGCGATCTGCCCCGTCCCCGATCTCCTGCCCGCAGACCGCGCGTGGGTCCGGTCCTTCTGGGAGGCGCTGCGCCCGCATGCGAGCGACACCGGCAGCTACGTGAACTTCATGGCGGAGATCGAAGATGACCGCGTCAGGGCGGCGTACGGGCCGGCGAAGTACGACCGCCTCGCCCGCATCAAGGCCGACTACGACCCGGAGAACCTCTTCCACCGCAACGCCAACATCAAGCCGGACGTGGCGCTGGCGTGAGCCAGCGGCAGATCTTCGACGACGGCGACCTCGCTCCACGGCAGCATGAGCGCGATACACGGCCTGGTCGTCGACGCGCAGGACCGGATGACCGGCAACGAGCAGTCGCGGGCCGATCCGCTTGCGGTCGAGCACGTCCGGCCATTCGAGTCGCGCAATCTCAGCGCGGCGAAGGCCTGCGTAGATGGTTGATCGGACTCCACCGCCGCCCACGCCAGGACGGCATGCAGCTGCAGCGGGCGCTCCCATCAGCGAAGGCGGCGCAGCGCAGCTGGTGGGCGACGTAGACGTTCGGAGTGCTCGTCTTCCGCCAGTTCGCCATTGCGCAGCACTGGAACCCGGCTGGCGAAAACCCGGCCCCCCGGGGGCTATGCGGGCGGACATCAATGCGCGCCCCTGAGGCGTACGTAGGGGTTCGATGGGGTCGGACCACCCGACCGCAATTCCGCGAGTATTGGCTCTGCAGCGCGGATTTGGACGTACGCCGCGATGCCGGAGGAGGGACTCGAACCCCCGACACGCGGATTATGATTCCGCTCCCAGAGACCGCGGAAAACGAAAATACCTGCAAATGAGCGCTTTCGTAAGACGCGGTAATACCGCGGAATACCCCGTTTCGGGGTACTTTCGGGCTTACTCGGGGTAGATCCGTGGTCGTTTCGGGGTGGCTTGGGGGCCGCGGCCCCGCTCCGTAGGTCCGACCTGCAGCGACCTTCGGCTGAGCCGTTGTGTGACTGCTCCGTTCGTGATCAGGGAGCGCGCTGCGTCGGCGGCTTCCCGCATTCACGAGCCGTAGGATCGGGCTCCTTGGCATGCTCTCGCCTATCGTGTTCCCGAGATCTGGAGGCAGGCTCGATGAGCGAGCCGCAGGTCGTGCCCTTCCCCGCAACAGCATTCGAGCCGGAGGCGGCCGGCATCGCGTCGCGTGCCGTACGGGTCAACGGCGTGCGCTGGGCCGTTGTGCAGTACGAGCCCGGCGTGCTGCGGGAGGAATGGTGCGAGGAGGGCCACTCGGGCTACGTGCTGGAGGGCGCGGTCATCTACGAGTTCCAGGATGGTCGTCCGGCCCTGGCTGTGCGCGGGGGCGAGGGGTTCACGCTGCCCGACGGGAGCGGCCACCGTGGCCGAGCTGGCGCCGAGGGGGTTCGTTTGTTCCTCATCGACCGCGCGGGCTGATAGCGAGCGGGGACGTTCTCGCCACCGCAGGTGTGACGCTTCAGGCGCTGGGGCGGCCTTGGACGTGAGAACACTCGCGTGTGTCTGCGCGCAACCACCTCCGCATGCGTTTCGCCACCAAACCCGGCGCGGCGGACGTGGCGGGCTCGCTGATCGGGACGGAGCCTCCCTCGCGGAGGGCGTAGTGTGCTCATCGTGGGCCGGAGGCACGTGGGCGCGCTCGATCCTCGGAACCAATGCTTGACCTTGCGAAATTCGGTTCTGAAAACCGCATGATCCCCATGAGGAGGAGGATTCCTTGGCCGTAGAAGCCGCTCGGCCGGTGCCGCCGCTGCAGGTGTCGGATATCGACGACCCGCGAGTCGTGGAGGAGGCGGCGACCGACGACTACTCGCTGCACGTCGTCCCGCGGACCTGGCGCATGGATCGCGTCAAGCTCACGATGGCGTGGTACGGCGTCGCCACCGCCTTCTTCTACATCTATCTCGCGGCCTTCATCGCGCTTGCCTACGGCACCACGAACGCCCTGATCGGCATCGTGCTGACGGTGGTCGTGTACTCGCTCGTCAACACCATCATCCTCCGCTTCGCCTCGAAGAGCGGGCTGACGGTGGCGCTGTTCTCACGCAGCATGTTCGGCTTCGTCGGCGCCGCGATCGCCACGCTGATCTTCGCCGCGACGTGCATCTACTTCCTGGTCTTCGAGGGCTCAGTCATCGCGGTCGCGGCGGAGACCTACATTGGGGGCCCGATCAAGCTCTGGTACGCCGTCGTCATCGCCCTCACCGCTCCGCTGGTCTGGAAGGGCGTCCGCACCTGGCTGGACCGCCTGAATGGCATCCTGCTCCCCTTCTATGTGATCGCGCTCGTAGCCGTCGTCGTCTGGGCCCTCGCCGATAAGGGCTATAACGGCTTCCTGCCGGACGTCGAGGCGGCTCCCGGGACAACGCTGCCGTGGCTGCAGGCCTTCACGGCGTACATGGGCGTCTGGGTCCTGATGATGTTCACCATGGACTTCGCGCGGCTGAGCCGGCCGGAGGATCAGGGCTACCACGCGGCGGTGACGTTCGGCTGGCTCTTCTACGTCCTGACGTTCCTGGTCAACGGGCTGATCGGCATCCTGCTGGTCTCGACCTTTGGCATCTCGCTCGCGGAGCTCGCCGGTCAGGAGAGCGCGCTCCCCGTGTCGATCGTCAACCTCACCGGCCTGCTCGGTCTGTTGCTGATCATCATCACGCAGATGCGCATCAACACGGTCAACCTCTATCTGGCCTCCTCGAACCTGCAGAGCTTCTTCTCGTTGGTGTTCCGACTGAACCTGTCTCGGACGGTCTGGCTGGTCGTCGCCTGCGCGATCGGCTACCTGCTGATGCTGACCAACGTCTTCAGCTACGTCCTCGACGCGTTGAACTACCAGGGCATCGCGATCGTCGCCTGGGTCGGGATCGCCCTCGCGCACATGGCGTACCTGCGCCGCGAGCACGCGGATCTCGATCGCATGGAATTCCGTCCCGGCCGGATCCCCGCATTCAACCCCGGAGGCATCGTCGCCTGGGTGGTGGCCACCGCGATCGGAATCGTGCTCAAGATCGCGGACACAACGGCGAGCCAGTTCTTCGACACCTGGGGACTGCCGCTGACCTTCGCGATCGCCTTCGCCCTGTACACCGGCGCCACGATGCGCTCCGCCCAGCCGCAGTGGTTCGCGATGGCGCGGCCGAACGACCCGATCGACGAGGTCGAGGACGCGTGGGAGGCCCGCGTGCGCTGCCACCGGTGCGACAGATCCTATGTCGCGCACGAGATGGACCGCGACCCGACCGCCGGCCACGAGGCGATCTGCGCCGCCTGCGCCACCGGCCGCACCTTCCACACGGCGGCGAGCCATGAGGCGCGCGAGGCGAGGATCGCGACAGGCAGCGCGAGCCGATGACCGCCGCCGTCAACTGCGACATGGGCGAGGGCTTCGGCCTGTGGAGCCTCGGCGACGACGAGGTGCTGATGCCGCTGATCTCGATGGCCAACGTCGCCTGCGGCTTTCACGCAGGCGACCCGGTCATCATGCGTCAGACGGTGGCGCTGGCAAAGGAGCACGGCGTGCGTGTCGGAGCGCACCCCAGCTACCCGGATCTGCAGGGTTTCGGCCGGCGGGCGATGGACATGGATGCCGACGAGTTGACGGCAACGATCCTCTATCAGGCGGGCGCGCTGAAGGTCTTCCTGGACGAACAGGACATGCCGCTCACCCACCTCAAGCCCCACGGCGCCCTCTACGGCCGGGCGGCGAAGGACGAGGCCACCGCCCATGCCGTCGCGGACGCCGCCGAGATCCTCGGCGTCCCGGTGCTTGGGATGGCCGGCACGCAGCACGAGTCTGTCTACACGGCCCACGGACTTGAGTTCCTGGCGGAGTACTACGCCGATCTGGACTACGCCGACGACGGCTCACTGCTGATCACGCGCCGGCACGCGGCCTACGATCCCGAAGAGGTGCGCGAGCGCGTCGCCCGCGTGTTCACCGAGGGCGTGGCGGTGGCGCAGTCGGGCCGGGAGATCCCGATGCGCGCGGACTGCGTGTGCGTTCACTCCGACACGCCCGGCGCCCCGGACCTCGCTCGCGCCGTGGGCGAGGCCCTGCGTGAAGCCCAGCAATCACACCCACGATGAGGAGCCCATGGCAGACCACGAGATCCTGACCCCTGTTCCGGGGACGTTCTACCGCCGTCCAGATCCCGACAGCGACCCGTTCAAGAACGAGGGCGACGCCGTCGAGGCCGGGGAGACCGTCGGCTTGGTCGAGATCATGAAGAACTTCCAGCCGGTAGAGGCGCAGACCGGCGGAACGCTCTCGCGGTTCCTCGTCGAGGACGATGACACCGTATCCGCCGGGCAGCCCGTCGCGGTGGTCGACGACGGCGAATGAAGCGGGTCCTCGTCGCCAACCGCGGCGAGATCGCCGTACGCATCATCCGTGCCGCTCACGACCTCGGGCTCGAGGCGGTGGCGATCTACAGCGAGGCCGATGGGGATGCGCCGCACGTCCGCATGGCCGATGAGGCGGTGGCGATCGGCCCGCCGCCCGCGGGCAAGTCCTACCTGGACATGACCGCAATCGTGGAGGCGGCGCACGGCAGCGGGGCCGAGGCGGTCCACCCGGGCTACGGGTTCCTCTCCGAGCGCGCCGACTTCGCGTCCACGGTCGAGGACGCGGACCTCCGCTATGTCGGCCCCAAGCCCGAGCACATCGCGCTCATGGGCGACAAGGCGCGGGCGCGCGAGGCGGCCGGGGACGTGGGCGTGCCGACCATCCCGGGCAGCGATGGCGCGGTCGCCGACGCCGACGAGGCTGCGGAGGTGGCCGGCGAGATCGGCTACCCGGTGGCGCTCAAGGCGGCCGGCGGCGGCGGGGGCCGGGGCATCCGGATCGCGCAGGACGAGGCGACGCTGCACAGCCAGTACAAGACCGCCGCCCGCGAGGCCGCGGGAGCGTTCGACGACCCGCGCGTCTATGTCGAGCGCTTCATCACCGAAGCTCGCCATGTGGAAGTCCAGGTGCTCGGCGACGGGGAGCGGGCGATCCACCTGCATGAGCGGGAGTGCTCGCTGCAACGCCGGCGCCAGAAGGTGGTCGAGGAGTCGCCTGCCCCCAGGCTCGCGGAGGCGACGCGCGTCGGGCTGCTCGAGGCCGCCATCGCCCTGTGCGCCGAGATCGGCTACCGGAGCGCGGGCACGGTGGAGTTCCTCGTCGACGCCTCCAGCGGTGAGTTCTTCTTCATCGAGATGAACACGCGGATCCAGGTCGAGCATCCGGTGACCGAGGTGATCACGGGTGTCGACCTGATCGCCGAGCAGCTGCGCATCGCCGGCGGCGAGCCGCTGCGACTGCGCCAGGAGGACGTCGCGCCGCGCGGATGCGCGATCGAGCTGCGCATCAACGCCGAGGACCCGGCGAACAACTTCATGCCGAGTCCTGGGCCGCTCGAACACGTGGTCCTGCCCGCCGGGCCGTGGGTCCGCATGGACACGTGGATGGAGCCGGGCGGCGAAGTCCCGCCGTTCTACGACTCGCTGCTGGGCAAGGTGATCGTCTGGGGCCCGGACCGCGCCAGCGCACTGGCGCGGGCGCGCCGGGCGCTGGGAGAACTCGAGGTGGAGGGAGTGAAGACCACGAAGCCGCTGCTTGCCACGCTGCTCGCCGAGGACTGGTTCGCCGAGGGCGAGTTCAACACAGGTACGCTCGAGGCCTGGCTGGAAGAGACGACGAACGGGAGCGCAGGAGGATGAGCACCGCCGACGCGACGAGCGCCCGCTACAGCTGGGGCGCCGACGAGCACCTCTTTGTGGAGATGGACGAGGCGATGAGCCTCGAGGCCTACTTCCGCTCCATGGCCGTCGTCACCGCGCTTCGGAAGCGACGCCCCGAAGGGGTGATCGACATCTGTCCCGCGAATGCCTCCTACCAGGTGCGCTTCGACCCCGACACGCTCGCGCCCGACCGCCTGGAGGGCCTGCTGCGTGAGATCGAGGCGGAGGTCGGCGACGCGCACGACTTCGAGTTCAAGACGCGCATCGTCGCGATCCCCGTGCTCTACAACGACCCCTGGACGCACGAGACGCTCATGCGCTTCCGCGACCGCCACCAGGATCCCGAGGCCACGGACCTGGAGTACGCAGCGCGGATCAACGACTTCGACGACGTCCAGGGCTTCATCGACGCCCACTCGAGCGCGCCGTGGATGGCGTCGATGGTGGGCTTCGTCGCGGGGCTGCCGTTCCTGTATCAGATGGTCGCGCGCGAACGGCAGCTCGAGGTGCCCAAGTACGTGCGCCCGCGGACCGACACGCCCGCGCTGACGGTCGGCCACGGCGGCTGCTTCGGCTGCATCTACTCCGTGAAGGGCGCCGGCGGCTATCAGATGTTCGGTATCACGCCCGTGCCGATCTACGACCCGCGGCAGGAGCTGCCGGACTTCAAGGACTTCGTCTGCTTCTTCGAGCCGGGCGACATCGTGAAGTTCGAGCCGATCGACCGCGACCGCTACGACGAGCTGCGGGACGAGGTCGAGAATGGGCGGATCTCCATCCGCCAGAAGGCGGTGACCTTCAACCTGGAGGAGTTCACCGCGGACCCCGACAGCTACAACGAGCGGCTGCTGGATGTGCTCCATGCCGATTGAGGTGACCAAGCCAGGGCTCGCGACCACCGTCCAGGATCGCGGGCGCGAGGGTTACTACCACGTCGGCGTGCCGCCGTCCGGAGCGCTCGACCAGTTCTCCCTCGTGGCCGCGAACCTGCTGGTCGGCAACCCCGCGGATGCCGCCGCGCTCGAATGCGCCTACATGGGGCCCGAGCTGCGCTTCACCGAGTCGACCGTCGTCGCGGCCACCGGCGCTGAGCTCGAGCTGCAGCTCAACGGCGAGGCGCAGCCGGCGTGGACGTCGTTCGCGGTCGCGCCCGGCGACGTGCTCACGTTCGGCTACATCAAGCGCGGCGCGCGGATGTACCTCGCGGTGGCGGGCGGGATCGACGTACCCGAGGTGCTCGGCAGCCGTGCGACCTACCCACTCGGAGGGCTCGGAGGCTACGAAGGCCGCGCGCTGCAAGCCGGCGATGAGTTGGCGATCGGCCCGGCTCGCGACGAGGCTGTCGGAAGATCCGTGCCGGAGGACTTGCGGCCCGAGCTGCCGAACGAGCTGGAGATCCGTGTCGTGATGGGCCTCTACGACCACCTGCTCACCGACGAGGGCCGGGAGACCTTCCTGGCGACGAGCTGGACGCTGACACCCGTCGCCGACCGGGTCGGCTTCCGCTACAAGGGGGCCGAGCTCGAGATGGTGCAGCGCGAGCAGCCGTTCGGCGCCGGCAGCGACCCATCGAACATCGTCGACGCGCCGTACCCGATCGGGTCCATCCAGGTCCCCGGCGGCGTCGAGCCGATCGTGTTGCATCGAGACGCCGTCTCAGGTGGCGGGTACGCGATGATCGCGACCGTCATCAGCGCGGACATGGACGCCATCGCGCAGTCCGCGCCCGGCTCGAAGACCCGCTTCGTTGCCGTCGACCTCGAGACCGCACTGGCTGCACGGCGAGAGCGCGCCGACCGGGTATCGCGGCTACAGGGCGCGCTCGACTAGGACACGATCGTGTCGAGTTACAGAGTCGCCGTCGACGTCGGAGGGACCTTCACGGATGTCTTTGTGCTCGACGAGGACACGGCAGCGGTCAACGTCGCCAAAGTCCCGTCCACGCCGGATGACCCCATGGAGGCGATCATGAGCGGCGTCGCAGCCGCGAACGTGAACCTCGCCGACGTCACGCTGTTCTCGCACGGCACCACCGTCGCGACGAATGCCCTCATCAGCCGGCGATTCCCGCCCGTGGCGATGGTCACCACCCGCGGCTTCCGCGACGTGCTCGAGATCCGTCGCGGCACCAGGGACGATCTCTGGGACGCCTACAAAGACGTCGCCCCGGCCATCGTCCGGAGGCGCGACCGGCTCGAGGTGAGCGAGAGGATCGACTACCAGGGCCAGGTGATCCAGGAGCTCGACGAGGCCGAGGCGCGCTCCGTCGCCGAGCAGCTGCGGGCCCGTGGCGTCGAGACCGTCGCCGTGTGCTTCATCAACGCCTACGCGAATCCGGCGAACGAGCAGCGCATGCGGGAGATCCTCGAAGAGGAGCTCCCGGACCTCTCCATCTCGACCTCGAGCGAGATCCTGCCCGAGATCTTCGAGTACGAACGCTTCTCCACCACGGTCGCCAATGCCGTGCTCTCACCGCTGGTGGGCGGTTACGTCCAGCGACTCGGAAAGCGTCTCAAGCAGGGCGGTTACGACGGCGATCTGCTGCTGCTGCACTCGGGCGGTGGCGTGATGACCGAAGCCCTGGTGCAGAAGTACGCCGTGCGCGTCGCCGCCTCCGGCATCGCAGCCGGGGCCATCGCCTGTCAGCGTCTCGCCGGTCTGTGCGGCTACGAGAACGCCATCGGTCTGGACATGGGCGGCACCAGCACTGACATCTCGCTGGTCTACGAGGGCGAGATGCGCACGACCAACGAGTGGTCGGTCGAGTACGGCCATCCGATCTGCTTCCCGAGCATCGAGATCCTCACGATCGGCGCCGGCGGCGGCTCGCTCGCCTGGATCGACCAGGGCGGCTCACTTCGCAACGGACCGCAGTCAGCCGGCGCGGACCCCGGGCCGGCCTGCTATCGCCGCGGCGGCGACGAGCCGACCAACAGCGACGCGAACCTGGTGCTCGGGCGCCTGGGCGCCGAGCTCGTGGGCGGCGCGATGACGCTCGACCGCAGCTTGGCCGAGAACGCGATCCGCAAGGGCGTCGGCGAGCCGCTCGGCCTCGAGCTGCTCGACGCGGCCAGCGCCGTGATCCAGGTCGCCAACGCGAACATGGCCGACGCCGTCCGGCTGATCTCGATCCGGCGCGGCTACGATCCGCGCGACTTCGCTCTCGTCGCCTTCGGTGGCGCGGGCGCACTCCACGGCGCCGCCCTCGCCAAGGAGCTGTCGATTCCGACGGTCATCGTCCCCCCTTACCCCGGCATCACGTCGGCGCTCGGCTGCCTGCTTGTGGACGTGCGCCACGACCTGGCGACGATGTACCTGCGCCCCCTGGCACAGGCCGATCCCGACGAGATCGAGGCCGAGTTCGCCGCGCTCGAGGTTGAGGCGCGCGTGCGCATGCGCGAGGAGAAGGTGCGCGACGAGCACGTCAGCCTCCAGCGCACGATCGCCATGCGCTACCTGGGACAGTGGCGCTCCCTGGCGGTTCCCGCAGCAGCGAACACCTCGATCGAGGAAGCCGTTGCGCGCTTCCACGACGAGCACGAGCGCGAGTTCACCTACCGCCGGGAGGACGCCCCGATCGAGATCTACCAGCTCGGCCTGCGCGCGATCGGCATCACGCCGAAGCCCGAGTTCAAGCCCCAAGCGCTCAGCGGTCGCGACAAGCCGGCTCAGCCCTACGCCACCCGGCCCGCCAAGTTCGACGATCACTCCGAGATGGTGCAGACGCCGGTCTTCAACCGCGCCATGCTCGAGCCCGGGCACCGCATCGCAGGGCCGGCGGTCATCGAGCAGTTCGACTCGACCGTCGTCGTCCCACCCGATGTCACCGCCGAGATAGACGAATGGGGCATCATCCGCATGCAGATCGCGGCGGAGCAGTCATGAGCACCGAGCAGCGCACGTATTCCCTGGACCCCGTCACCTTCGAGGTCATCAAGAACGCCTTCTCGACGACGGTCGACCTGATGGCCGAGCAGATCCTGCGAACGTGCCATTCGTTCGTGATCTACGCGCGCGACTTCTCCTCGGCGCTCTGCGACCGCCACGGCAACACCGTGATGCAGGGCAGCCAGGACATCGCTGTGCATGTCGGCACGCTGCATTTCACGGCCAAAGCGGTGCTCGACGCCTTCCCCGACGACATTCACCCGGGAGACGTGTTCGCCATCAACGATCCCTACCTCGGCGGCACGCACTTCAACGACGTGCGCATCGTGCGGCCGATCTTCCACGAGGGCGAGATCATCGCGCTGGCACAGTCCAACGGCCACTGGGCCGACGTCGGGGGCAGCGTTCCGGGCTCGTTTGACATCACGGCCAAGGAGCACTTCGGCGAGGGGCTGCGCATTCCCCCGGTGCGAATCTGGTCGCAGGGTCGCTACCTCGCCGATGTCGCGCGGCTGATCCTCTCGAACTCGCGTGCGCCCGAGGACACCGAGGGCGACCTCAAAGCCCAGGCCGAGGCAACGGCGGTCTGCGAGCGGGAGATCCTGCGGTTGGT
Organism: Solirubrobacterales bacterium; assembly: GCA_038327685.1. Lineage (GTDB taxonomy): Bacteria > Actinomycetota > Thermoleophilia > Solirubrobacterales > Solirubrobacteraceae > DASQFQ01. Next base: position 11,799 of record JBBQLH010000053.1, on the reverse strand, counting down.
CGACAAGTACGGCGTCGACACGGTGCTCACGGCCATGGACGAGGTGCAGGACTACGTCGAGCGCCTGACCCGCCGCAGGGTCGCCGAGCTACCCGACGGCGTCTGGGAGACCGAGGACTACCTCGACTTCGATCCCAACCACGGCGAGGGGCTCGTCCCCGTCAAGGTGAAGCTCGAGATCAGGGACGATCAGCTGCATTACGACCTCTCGGGGTCGCATCCCGCGGTCGGCACGTTCCTGAATTGCTCTTTCGGCAGCGCCTTCTCCGGGGTGGTCGCCGGGACGAAGACCTTCTTCCCCGACGTCCCGCTGAACTCCGGCTTCTATCGGGCGGTCGCGATCGACCTTGGCCCCGAGGGCAGCGTCGTCAACGCACCGTGGCCCGTCGCCGTGACGGGGTTCTGCTCGGGCCCGTACGAGAAGATCATGAACGCGATCTTCGAGTTGTGGTCAGAGATCATGCCCGAGCGCGCGATGGCGTGCTCCTTCAACCTCGAGTATCTGCTCGTCGGAGGGCGCGACCGCCGCACGCCGGATGACGCGTTCTTCATGTGGTACGACTGGATGGTCGGCGGCTGGGGTGGTCGCAACGGCAAGGACGGCTCCAACGCCACGGCGCCCGTCTTCGGGGTGGGTCTCGCCGTCCAGCCGCTCGAGGGCCAGGAGCGACTCTCCCCGGTTCTCACCACGGGGCACGCGATCGTCGCCGATTCGGGCGGTCCCGGCCGCTTCCGGGGTGGCTGCGGGGTGGAGAAGGGCGGCACCCTGACCGAATGCGACCGGACGGTGATGTCGTATTGCTGCGATCGCGCCCGGTCGGTGACGTGGGGGATCAAGGGAGGTCTGCCGTCCATTCCTCACGGAGTGTGGCTCAACCAGGGCCGCGAGGATCAGGCCTTCCTCGGAGCCGTGTTCTCCAATGTGGCGGTCAACTCCGGCGACAGCTTCACCCGTCCCTCCGCCGGCGGCGGTGGCTTCGGAGATCCGCTCGAGCGCGACGCGGGCCTGGTCTGCGAGGACGTCATCGATGGATACGTGAGCGTCGAGCGGGCCCGCAAGGACTACGGTGTCGTCGTTCACGAGACCGACGCTGTGCTCAGCCTCCACGCGGTGGACGTCACCGAGACGGAGAGGGAGCGCGAGCGCATCCGCTCTGAGCGGCTCGCGTGGCTGGAAGCGGATGCCGAGGACGTTGCTCGGCGCTATCGTGCCGGGGAGCTCGACGTCATGGATCTCGTCCGCCAGTTCGGCGTCATCGTGGACTGGGGCACCGGCGAGCTGTTTCCCCGGACCACCGAGACCTTCAGGGCGATGTTGCGGCGGCGCGCGGCGGCGCATTGGGCCCCCGCACCGACCACGGCCGCCGGCTGACGACGCTGGAACGGCCGATGCGCGAGGTCGAAGACCGGCCGGCGGTTGCGGTTTCGTCGGAGTGGGCCGAGTTGCTCAGGCTTGACCGTGGTCACGTGTGGCACCCGTACGGCCCGATGCCGGCGGCGAGCGAGCCGCTGCCGGTGGTGTCGGCGCAGGGCGTGCGGCTGCGTCTTGCCGACGGGCGCGACCTGGTCGACGGAATGGCGTCGTGGTGGTGTGCGATCCACGGCTACCGCCATCCGGCGCTCGACGCGGCGGTGCGCGAGCAGCTGGGCCGCGTGGCTCACGTGATGTTCGGCGGGCTGACACACGAGCCGGCGGTGAGGCTCGCCGAGCGGCTGGTCGGAATGACCCCCGAGGGACTGGAGCACGTCTTCTTCTGCGACTCCGGCTCGGTGTCGGTCGAGGTCGCGATCAAGATGTGCGTGCAGTATTGGCGCTCGCACGGCCGCCCAGAGCGGTCCCGGCTGCTGACGGTTCGCGGCGGCTATCACGGCGACACCTTCGGGGCGATGGCGATCTGCGACCCGATCGGCGGCATGCACCGGCTGTTCGCGGGCGTGCTTGCCGAGCACGTCTTCGCCGCTCCACCGCCCGACGGATTCGACGCGCCGCTGGACGCGAGCTGGGCCGCGGACGTGACCGAGCTGGTCGGGCGCCATGCGCACGAGATCGCCGCGATCGTGGTCGAGCCCGTCGTGCAGGGCGCGGGCGGCATGCGCTTCCACGCGCCGGCCTGCGTGCAGCTGCTGCGGGAGCTCTGCGATCGCCACGACCTGCTGCTGGTGCTGGACGAGATCGCGACGGGCTTCGGCCGTACCGGAGCGCTGTTCGCGTGCGAGCACGCGGGCGTCGCGCCCGACGTCATGTGCGTCGGCAAGGCGCTGACCGGGGGCTATCTCAGCCTGGCCGCGACGTTGTGCACGCCGCGGGTGGCCGAGGCGATCACGGCCGGCGAAGGCGGAGCGCTGATGCACGGACCGACGTACATGGCCAACCCGTTGGCCTGCGCCGCCGCGCTCGCCTCCACCGAGATGCTCGCCGGCGGCGCGTGGCGCGCCGACGTCGCCCGGCTGGAACGCGGGCTCGCGAGCGGCCTGGAGCCGGCGCGTAGGCTGCCGGGCGTGACCGACGTCCGCGTGCTCGGCGCGATCGGCGTGATCCAGTTGACGGACCCCGTCGACGTCGCCAGCGCGACGCGCGCGGCGGTCGCGCATGGCGTGTGGCTGCGCCCGTTCCGCGATCTCATCTATGCGATGCCGCCCTACGTCACCGGCGATGAGGATCTGGCCATGATCTCGGGGGCGATGGTCGCCGCGGCCGCTGCGGGGCATGCGACGTGACCGCGCTCGTCGTCTCCGGCACGGGTACCGGCGTGGGCAAGACCGTCGTGGTGGCGGCCGTAGCGGCGCTCGCGCGTGCCCGCGGCGAGCGCGTCGCGGTCGTCAAGCCGGCGCAAACAGGCGCCGCCCCGGGGGAGCCGGCGGACCTCGAGGAGGTGCGCCGGCTCGCCGGAGTCGAGGATCTGCACGAGCTCTCACGCTTCGCAGAGCCACTCGCGCCGGCGACCGCGGCCCGCCGGACCGGGAGCCCCGGCGTCGCGCCCGCGACGGTGGCCGCCGCCGTGGAGGCGCTGCGCGAGCGCGACCTCGTGCTGATCGAGGGCGCCGGCGGCCTGCTCGTCCGCTTCGATGCGGCCGGCGGGACGATCCCCGACGTCGCCGCAGAGCTGGGGGCGCCGGTGCTCCTGGTCGCACGCGCGGGACTCGGGACGCTCAACGAGGTCGCGCTGGCGTGCGAGGCGCTGCGCGCGCGTGGCCTCGCCTGCGCGGGCGTCGTCGTCGGCGCCTGGCCCGCCGTGCCCGACCTGGCCGCGCGTTGCAACCTCGAGGACCTGCCGGCCTATGCGCGCGCGCCGCTGCTGGGACGGCTTCCCAGCGGCGCAGGTGGCATGGACCCCATCGCCTTCCTCGCGGCGGCCCGAGCCGGGCTGGCACCCGCGCTCGGCGGGGTCGCGCCCGTCGTTGACCGATCACCCACGGAGGTTCACCTATGACGCATCCCGCCATCCTCGACATTGCGCGCGAGCAGGTGCTCGACCGCGGCGAGGGGCTCGGCGAGCAGCAGGTTCTCGAGGTGCTCCGGCTGCCCGACGACGCGCTCGACAAGGCGCTGGCGCTCGCGCACGAGGTCCGGATGCGCTGGTGCGGGCCGGACGTCGAGGTCGAGGGCATCGTGAGCGTGAAGACGGGCGGGTGCCCGGAGGACTGCCACTTCTGCTCGCAGTCCGGACGGTTCGAGACTCCGGTCCGCGCTGCCCGCCTGGACATTCCGTCGCTGGTCGAGGCCGCGCGCCAAACCGCTGCCACAGGGGCGACCGAGTTCTGCATCGTCGCGGCCGTCCGCGGGCCCGACGAGCGGCTGATGGCGCAGGTCCGCGACGGCGTGGCGGCGATCCGGGAGGCGGTCGACATCAACGTGGCGTGCTCCCTGGGCATCCTCACGCGCGAGCAGGCGGGCGAGCTGGCCGGCTTGGGCGTGCACCGCTACAACCACAACCTCGAGGCCGCGCGCTCCTACTTCCCGCAGGTGGTCACGACCCACACCTGGGAGGAGCGCTGGGAGACGCTGGAGCTGGTCCGCGAGCACGGGATGGAGGTGTGCTGCGGATGCATCATCGGCATGGGGGAGACGCTCGAGCAGCGCGCGGAGCTCGCCGCCCAGCTCGGCGCGCTGGATCCCGACGAAGTGCCGCTGAACTTCCTCGACCCGCGGCCCGGCACACCGTTCGCCGACCTGCCGGTGGTCGACTCCCGCGACGCACTGCGGACGATCGCCGCGTTCCGGCTCGCGCTGCCCCGAACGGTCCTGCGCTTCGCGGGCGGGCGCGAGCTGACGCTCGGCGATCTCGGCGCGCGCCAGGGCGTGCTGGGCGGGATCAACGCGATCATCGTGGGCAACTACCTCACGACCCTCGGGCGCGAGCCGCAGGACGACCTCGACCTGCTCGAAGAGCTGTCCATGCCGGTGAAAGCGCTCAGCGAGACGCTGTGAACGCCGTCCATTGCGACGGATGCGGCGCGCCGCTCGCCCAGGGGGACCACGCCCGCTGCCGTGCGCGGCGCGCGGCGACCGACCCGCTGCGCTTCTGCACAGGGTGCGGGCGTAAGCTCGTCGTGCAGGTGCTGCCCATCGGCTGGACGGCGCGCTGCGTGCGCTGCGGACCGCTGGAGACGCGGTGACCGACATCGCGGCGACGCTGGAGGAACTGCGCCAGGCCGGCTTGTTCCGCGAGCGCCGGGTGATTCAGGGCCCGCAGGGCCCGCACGTCCTGCTTGACGGCCGCTCGGTCCTGCTGCTGTGCTCCAACGACTACCTCGGCCTGGCGGGGCACCCCGCGGTGCGCGATGCGGCAGCCGAGGCGGCGCAGCGCTGGGGCGCCGGCGCCGGTGCATCACCGCTGGTCTCCGGTCACATGGCGCTGCACCGGCGCCTGGAAGCCGAGTTGGCCGCCTTCAAGGGCTCCCAGGCGTGCGTGCTGTTCGGCTCTGGATTCCTGGCGAACACGGGGGTACTCGCGGCCCTGGCCGGCGGCGGCGATGTGATCCTCTCCGACGCGCTCAACCATGCGTCGATCGTCGACGGCTGCCGCCTTTCGCGCGCGGAGACCGTCGTCTACGCCCACGCCGACCTCGGCGCGCTCGCCGACGGGCTACGCCGCGCCGGTGACCGGCGAGCGGTCATCGTCACCGACGCTGTCTTCTCGATGGACGGTGACCTCGCACCGCTTCAGGGCATCGTCGAGCTCGCCCGCCGCCACGGGGCGCGCGTCGTCGTCGACGAGGCGCACGCCACCGGTGTCGTCGGTCCCGGCGGCCGGGGGCTCGTCGCCGACCTGGGCCTCGAGCACGAGATCGACGTGGTGATCGGGACTCTCGGGAAGGCGCTGGGAAGCTATGGAGCGTTCGCGTGCTGCGACGCTCGGACGGCCGACTACCTCGTGAACCGCGCCCGCACTCTGATCTACTCGACCGCGCTGCCGCCGCCCGCGCTCGGTGCCTCGCTCGCAGCCCTGCAACTGCTGCGCGATGAGCCGAAGATCGTGAACCGCCTGCACGCCAACGCGCGCGCGCTCCGCGAGGAGCTCGCCCTCAACGGCTTTCAGGTCGAGCTCGGCACGATGCCGATCGTCCCAATCCTCGTGGGTGATCCCGGCAGAGCGATGGCACTCTGCGAAGAGGCGCTACAGCGCGGCATCTTCGCGCAGGCGATCCGCCCACCCACCGTCCCGGACGGCACCTCGCGTCTGCGCGCCGTCGCGATGGCCAACCACGAGGAACGTGACCTGCGCGCAGCCGCACGGACCATCGCCAGCGCGGCCCGCGAGCTCGGGCTCGACGCGGTCGCACCGGCGGCTTGACGCACGATCGCTGCCAGCGTCGTCGTCGTCGTCGTCGTCGTCGTCGTCGTCGTCGGCGACCCGCCGAGCCGCCGAGCCGCCCGCCGGGCTACGGCGTTCGCGCAGAACGGGCGGCTGCCGAACCTGCGCGAGGAGCTCGAGGGGACGCCGAGACGATTCACGGTGCGGATCGAGGAAGTGGGAGTCGAGAGGTGAAGTGGCTGGGCGCTGATGTCATCGCCGACGGCCGTCGGGGCTCAGGCCGCTTGGTGCTCTCACACTTCCTCCTGAGGAGACAGGGGCGGGGTGGAGGCCGGGTAGTCGGCTGCCAGGACGGCGAACGCCATCACCCAAGCGCAGGGCGCGGACAGGCGGCTGGTGCCGTAGCAGGGGGAGGCCCAGGACAGGTGCAGGTGCGCGGGGCAGTCACCGGTGCAGGTGCGTGGCGAGCCATGACCGGGGTAGCCGTCGTAGCCGACGAACTGGATGGCGAGCGCGAGCCGGCAGGCGGGTCGGGTCCCGGAGCGCGCGCAGGCTGGGGTCCAGCCGACGTCATGGGCGAGTCGTCCGGCGGAGCTGTCCCAGACCGCCTGTATGTTCCCGTCGGCGGGGACGAGGTCGACGGCGGTGCCGTCGCCGTGGGTGTGGTGGCCGGCTTCGCGGGCGGCGCTGACGCGCAGGTGGTAGCGCCGCAGGATCCAGACGACGTCGTCGTACAGGCGGGCGTCGACCGTGCCGGGCCGGCGGCCGCCTGCCAGCGTCCAGGTCGGCAGGGCGCGGAATGCGCGCGGCGAGGAAACCCGCGCGGCGGTGCGCAGGTTGGCCGGCCCGACCGGCAGGCCGGGACCGCGGTCGGCGCAGCCGATTGCCGCCGTCGAGTCGCCGACCGGCGCGGCGAGCTCGTCCGCGGTTCGGCCCGCGTACGCGCGCGCTCGCGCAAGGACGTCGCGGACGTAGGCAGGGGAGTGGTTGTAGCCGAGGATCGCCTGGCTCAGGTTGCCGTGGGCGCGGCGCGCGAGCTCGGACAGATACGCGGCGGCCGACGGAATGGCGTCCTCGGGGTCATAGATGTCCATGGTGCCGTCATCGTTGCCGTCAACGCCGTAGCGCGCCCACGTCGAGGGTGGACCGTCGCGGGTGTTGAACTGCATCGGGCCGGCGCAGCAGCCGTGGCGGTTCAGACCGCTGCGCACGCCGGGGGCGCGCGAGCGGCCGTGGTCGGTCTCGATCGATCCGATCGCGGCGAGCACGGTCCACGGCACCCCGGAGCCGCGGGCGGCGAGCCGGTACAGGCGGAGGTAGTGGGCGGGGATTCCCCGTTGTGCGTCGGCGCTCGGGGTCGCTTCGATGCCGGTGCCGGAACAGGTGTCGCGGGCGGCGATGACCGCGAGCACGGTGCTGAGCGCGGCCAGACCGACCACCGCCACGGCGGTGATCGCTCCGATCGCGAGTGTCGCGGGCGCCTTGCCCTGGGCGCTCACGAGCGCAGTGGCTCGGCGGGGTCGGTGGGGGTCCGCCGCCGGCTACCCGGCGCGCTGCGACGGGCCGCGTCACCGGAGGGCGGACTGCTGGTGGTGGCTTCGGCGTCCGAGCTCCCCTCAGGGGGCGAGGTGACCGCGGAGCTTCGGCTCGGCCGCGTGGCGCGCATGCCGGCAGATAGGCGGGTCCTCGGCGGTTGCCTGCCGCTCGGCGGTTCGCGCCGATCGGAGGGCCGGAGTCAGCTGTCCAGCGCACGGCAGCACTGGCGGCGGTGGAGGGCGATCGCAGCACCGGTTCGGTCATGATCCGTCTGATGGCGGAGCATGTGCTCGAGCGGGTGCGGCGCGAAATCCATGAGCACACGCAGACGGCGGAGCGGCGCCCGCGCCGGCAGCGCGCCGCGCAAGGCCGCAACCGCACGCGGCGGGGCGCGAACCGCGAGGCGATCCTGGCTGCCGTGGGCGAGCGGCCGGGCGCGACGGCGCGCGAGCTCGCCGACGCCACCGGGATCGCGCGGACGACCGTCGCGAGCACGCTGACGCGGCTCGCCGCGGCCGGCGTGCTCGAGCGCCTCGAACTCCCGGACGGTGGGGTCGGATTCCGCGCGCGCGTCGCCGCCTCAGCGGACTGACCCGCGCGCTCCCGGCGCCGATCGCAGGTCCTCGCGATCCGCGCCGCGACGAGCGCCGGACCCGCGGCGGCGGCGCTAGGCTCGCTCGCGCACCGAGCGCTGGCCCAGGTGCCATGGGCAGGGGCGCTCCACCGCCGCCCGCCCTTCTTGCGGCATCAGCCGCGCAGCGCCAGCTCTGACTCTCGCCAGTCGACGACAGCAACAGCGGTCGGAGCGATGGCGTGGCCTCAAGGGACCGGGCGCGGCGACCCGACGGACCGAAGGCCTCGTGACCGTCGGGCACATAGTGAGCGATCACTAACTCGGCGAGCCCAAAAAAATGGAGGGCAGCGCGCCGCAGCGCTGCCCTCCACGACCGGACCTGAGCCCGGCCCTCGTTCACGCGGCGTCGACGGCCTGTTCGCCGAGGTCGAGCTCCTCGAGGCTCGAGTCGCCGCGCTGCGCTTCGAGGTCGACGCTGCTCTGCGGCCCGTCGTCGATCACGAACGCGTCGCGGTGCAGCTCGACGAGCCGTGGTGAGAGCATTGGGCGCAGGAAGTCCCAGACGGCGGCGCGCAGCGGGTGTTGGCCGCCGGGCAGCGCGTCGCGCAGCTTGCGCGCCATGCGCTCGGAGCCGAGCGCCTTGGTGCGCGTGACGCCGTCGGGGTCGAGCACGAAGGCCGCACCCCAGCGGGCCACCAGCCCGGCGATCGCGCGGAGCGGATCGGGGTCTTCGAGCGCGCGCTGGAGCTCGGCGTCGGCGATCGCGTCGGCCTGGCGCGGCTCGTGTCGGCTCGAGTCGCCGACGGGCTGCTGGCGTTCGCGGTCGCTCCAGCCGGCGCCGTAGGCGATCAGCTCGCGCTGGTGGCGGGCGAGCAGGTGGCAGACGATCGCCTTGAGCGCCTGCAGCTGTGCCTCGCTGGGGTCGAGCAGGCCGGCACGCAGGTCGTGGCCGAGCCCGAGGTTCGAGCGTGTCGCCTCGATCTGGCGGGCGCGCGCGTCGGCGCGCTGCGCGCGGTCCTGCTCGCCCGCCGCTCGTAGCTCGGGGTCGTGCAGGCCGGCGCCGGCGAAGTAGCTCTGCTCGCGCGCGATGCTCCCGTCGCCGGCTTCGAGCTGTTCGCGGATCGCGTCGAGCATGAAGACGGGGTCGATGACCCAGATGCCGGCGGCGAAGTCGGCGCCGCGCTCGTGCACGTAGGCGTAGCGGCCGGTGCGGGCGCGTTCGCGCAGCGCTCCGTCGGCGCGCAGCTTGCACGCCGTCGTCCTGGCGCGGGCGGCGAGCGCGTCCAGCTCGCGGTCGAGCTTGTCGGCCGGGCAGTCGAGGATCCCGGCCAGCTGCCGCCCGTCGGCAGCCGTCAGCTGGGCGCGGGCGCGCGCGATCTGCTCCACGGCGTCCAGCAGCGCGCCGTCGTCGATGCGTACGGCGTAGGCGTGCTCGTCCTCGACCAGTGTGCGGTGCACGAAGGCGCCGAGGTCGCGCAGCGCCCCGTCGTGCAGCTCCGGGCTGGTGATGCGCGTCGCGACCGCCGTCGTGAGCGCGGGTGCGATCTCGTGCATGTCGGCGAGGCGGTTTGCGAGCGTGGCCGACAGCTGGTTCCCGGCGGGGCGCTCGGCCACGCGAGTGCGGATCGCTTCGGGCAGGGTGAGCTGGCGGCGCAGGTTGTGGGCCTTCTTGGGTGAGATGCCGAGGTCGGCGTAGACGGCGGCGATGCGGTCCGCTTCGGGGAGCCCGGCGCGGGCCTGCCAGCAGTCGCCGAACTGGGCCTGCTGGTCGACCAGCGCGAGCTCCTCGCTGCGGTTGGCCTGGGCTTGGATGCGCAGGATCTCCTCGCGGCCGGGCTCGTGGTCGAGCAGCAGCACGACCAGGCTGCGCACCGCCGCGAGGCCCTCGAAGCCGGCGCCGCCGGCCAGGCGCTCGCTGGCCTGCGCGGCGAACAGCCGGCGCTGGCCGTCGTAGAGGCGGGCGGGCTTCTCAAGCGCGAGGCGCCAGCCGAGGCAGGGCGCGAGTTGGCCGAGGCGCATCAGCATTCCGGCCAGCCGCTCGATGCCGTCGGCGGAGATCGCCTTGCGCGGGTTTTCGGCCAGCTCGAGCTCGCCCAGCGGGACGCGCGCGAGCGTGCCGTTAACGCCGGTGGCGGTGACAGCGATGACGTCGAAGAGCGCCGGCGCGGGCGCCAGCGCGGGGAGGGGGTCGGTCATGTCGGCTCCTTGTGAGTGAGTCAGTGAGGGCGTCGCGGGGCGCGGGCGGCGCGCAGCGCGGCGACGGTGTCGGCGGCGACGTGGTCGAGCGCGTCGGCGGGGTCGGTGATGACGGTGATGCGGTCGCACTCGACCGACAGCGGCGCGATCCCGATGCTGAGGTGGATGGTTGGGACGGCGTGCTCGGCGAGCCAGCGGATCTTCTGCACGCCGGCCTGGGTGTCGGCCCAGCCGCCGTCTGAGAGCACGTAGAGAAAGCGCGGCCGCCGCGGGTTGGTCATCTCGAGCTGCTCGCAGACGAGTTCGATCGCGTCGCCGGCGAACGCGGTGCCGCCGCCGGTCGCGATCCCCGGCACGAGCGCCAGCGGGGCGGCTCCGTCGGCGAGCAGCTCGGCGCCGTTGCCAAACAGCGCGCTCGCGCAGCGCCCGCCGATCTGGCGCAGGCCGTCGGTGAGAATCCACGCGATCGGCCCGAGCGCGTACTCATAGGCGCCCATCGAGCCGGACGTGTCGATCACCAGGCCGACGTGCGGCGCCTCAATCGGCGCGCGGACCTCTCGGGTGACGTGCCAAGGGTGGCTGCTGACGGGGCGGCCGGTGGCGCGTTGGGCCTGCCCGCGCGCGTAGGCGCGTCCGTCGAAGCGACCGCCGGGGGTGCGCTTGTCGATCTGGCGCGTGCCCTGGGTGATGGCCTGGCGCAGGCGCGTGGCGTAGCGGCGCGCGTGCTGGATCTCGTCCGGGAAGGGCGGCCGGTCGACGCCGCGGTCGGGCATCCGCCCGGTCGGCAGGCCGGTCCCCGGCCCGCGGCCGCGGGGGTCCGGTCGGCCCGGGTCGCGCGCCGCGCCGAGCAGCCGCCCCAGGTCGAGGTCCTCGTTGAGCTGCTCGAGCTGGCCGGCGCGCGCGTACTCAATCGCGTGCCCAAGCGCGTCGGCCAGCGATCCGACGTCGGCTGGCTCCGGCTCGCGGTCGCCGTCGCCCGTGGGCGTCTCGCCGGATCCGGCGGGCTGCCCGTCCGCACCGGGCGCGCCACTCCCGTCGCCTTCACCGGAGGGCGGCGGGTCGGGCGCGCCGATGATCTCGCGGTAAGCACGCGCGGCGTCATCGAGCGCGTCGAGCTCGCCGTCGGCGATCCACACGACCCGGGCGTAGAGGTCATCGAGCGCCCGCAGGTCGCTGTCGCCGAGCACCTGCCGCCACACCGCGGCCAGCGGAGCGAGTACCCCGGGGTCGACGACCCCGTAGTGCGTGCGCGCCTGCAGGTAGACGCTCGCCCGCCCCGCCATGTCGCGCGTGAGCGGCTCACCGGCGAGCGCGGCGTCGGCGAGCTGCTGCGCGAAGCGCGGCAGGATCACGTCGACGACCGCGGCCTCGAGCGCACGGCGCACGAAGCGCCCGCGCACGCTCTCGATCGGGAACTCGCGCACGCCGTGGGCCTCCATGCGCGGTTCCTCCAGCAGCCGTCGGTCGACGGCGAGCTGCCGTTCGGCGGGGTCGCTCGAGTCGGCGAGCGCGAGGTCGTGCTCGACGGCCCAGCGCTTGGTGTGCTTGGCGTGGAAGGTCTCGTGCAGCGCGACCCCGAAGCAGCGCAGCACCGCACGCGCCTCGAGCTGCCCGGCGGCGATCTGTGCGCGCGGGCCGAGCAGCTCGTCGGAGTCGAGGTAGATCGAGCGCGAGTGGATCTCGATGTGCCCGGGGTCTGAGAGGCCGGGGCCGATCAGCGCCCACACCGGGTACAGG
>JBBQLH010000052.1:0-28655 GCA_038327685.1 Solirubrobacterales bacterium | reverse complement strand
GAGCAGCAGGTCGAGGTCGGCGAGCATCGAGGCTCCTCCATGGAGTCGGCGGTGACAGAACGCACCGCCGACTTCGACCTGACTGCTTATGTCCCCTTCGACCCGGCCACAACACCACCGGCCGTGGAACTACTCATCTAGTAGTCGTCGATCGCCGCCGCGGTCTGGTCGGGCTTGGGTTGGAGCGGGAAGAGTTCGATTTCCATGTCGGGGCCGATGTGGTGGTTGGACATGAACGCGAGCACGCTGCGGCCTGGGAGGCGTTCGACGGTGTCGATGAACTTGTGTTGCATGGCGTTCTGGAAGGCTTTGCGGGTTTCCTGGACGATGGTGGTGCGTTGCAGTTCGATCGTGGTCTTCTCGACGTCGGTGTAGACGCCGCCGAGGACGCAGGCGACAGGTCGCCGCCGATGAGGGTGGTCTTGCGGTCACCGGCGCGCGCGGTGGTAGTGCTGGTGCAAGGCGACCATCGCGTCGGTCACTCCTGCGAGCAGCGCATCGCCGGTGAGCGCAGTGCTGGTGGCCGGCATGGCGGCCTTCTGTCTCTTTCTCCGCGTGGGCTTGCGCGCGAGGCGAAGGCGAGAACCCAACGTGCGATGTATTCCTCACCCGTAGCGCGCGCTCACTGGCTTGCGATTGGGGGGTCTTCGGATCGGAAGCAGACTCGGCCCCGCTGTGAGCCCTCGAGGCGTCAAGAGCGCGCCCCGGAACCTCTCCCGGGCTGCCATCAGGCAACCGGCAGCGCAGCACCAGCTCGCCGTCCCAGACCCGCCAGCCCAACACATCGAGCTGCGCGATGTCGAGCTCGATGCGGCGAGGACCTCGCGGTCAGTCACCCGCGCCTCGACCCGGCGGCCGACCAGCCGCGGTTCGAGCGAGTAATCGCAGGTATCGAAGCGCAGGTAGGGGTCCGGCGGCACCCGCAGCACCCACCGCCGATCGGTCTCCGGCGGCGACGCGGGCAGCGGCGCCATCACCGCCCGCTCCTCGACGAGCCGGTCGATCGGCCGGCAGCGCAGCGTCTTGTGCATCCGCGGATTCGCCCGCTCATCGAACCAGGCATCCAGCTGGAGCTGATAGTCGAGCTCATTCGCGAACACGCGGCCCGGCTCGAAGCTGCGCTCGGCGAAATCCTGCAGTCGCTCGACGACGCCCTTGGCCTGCGGATCACGCGCGTCACAGAAATGCCAGCCCACCTTCAACGCGCCGCAGAACCCGGCGAACGCGTCCGTCGGACGGCCGTCGCCAGCGTGCAGCCCGGCCTGACGATCCCAGACCAACGTCTCAGGCAGCGCCCCCAACGACCACAGACAGCGGCGGATCCCGAACAACAGATCCTCGGTCTGCTTGGAGAAGACCAACGCGCCAGCACCCGCACGCGAATAGCCCAGAGACGATCACGACCCAGGCCTTGCGGGTCTGGCCATGACCGACCGCGATCTTCGCCTTGGGCTCCCAGAGATCGAACTGACAGATCTCACCCGGCCGATAGATCGTCCGCTGAAACGTCCGCGGCGGATCAAACAACGGCCGCACCTCGCGCAAGTAGTCATCGACGATCGTCTTGCCGCCATCGAACCCCAGCGGCGCGATCAACTCCCGGACCCGCTGCCCCGTCAGCTTCCCATCGGCCTTCAGCAACCGATGGATCTCGTCCTCAAACGGATCGAGCTTCGACACCGCCACCGGCCGCGAGTACTTCGGCGCAGCCGCCGCCCGCAACGCCCGCCGCACCGTGTTGCGATCCCGGCCCATCCGGCGCGCGATCTCCTTGATCGACACGCCCAGCACGAAATGCATCCGCCGGCTCCACTTCGACCACCGACCTCTTCCTGACTCGACGACCATCAAGCCAGGCTCAAACCCCACCCGGACACCACGCGCCACGGCCCCACGGGGTGAAAAATTCAACCGGCGCGCGGGGGTGAGTATTCAGGCGGCGCCGACACTTTCCCTCCAGCAGGTCCGCATGCGTACGCACGCGGCCTCGCTGGCGGCAGCCGCCGCATCAACCGCGTCCGCGTCACGGGCGAGGCGGGGACTAATCGGCGTCTCCGTCGTCCGCCGCGGGCCGCGCGACCCGACCTCGAGTTCCGCGTCTCCGACTGGCGCGGGCGCGGGGCTGGATGCGCGAGGACTGCTCGATTCACACCGCCGAGCTGCGGGTGCTGAGCGATGTGCGCGCCGTCGCTGCCGGGGATCCGCTTCAGCGTTCCCGCAGGACACGCCAGCGGATGACCTGCTGCGAGCGGCCCGGAGCTTTGGTCCTCGAGCAGCAGGACCGCGATGCGGCTCTGGTCAGCGCTGAGGACTTGACGGGTGCGCCACTGGGTACGCCTTCAGACGTGCGGCTGCCAGGTGGGCGGCTGACTGAGAGGAGAGAGTTCTGTGGCCTGGGTCCTGATCATCGTCCTGCTGATCGCTGTGGTGGCCGCCGGCGTGGTGATCGTTCGCCAGCGGCGCTCTCAGCAGCTTCAAGAGGGCTTCGGCCCGGAGTACGGCCGCACGCTCGCCGACCGCGGCGACCGGCGCGAGGCCGAGAGCGAGCTGCGTGAGCGGCGTGAGCGTCACGAGCAGCTCGAGATCCGCGAGCTCGAGCCGGATGCGCGGGAGCGCTACGCCGAGCGGTGGCAGGCGGCGCAGCGCATGTTCGTCGATCAGCCCGCGGGGGCGGTCGGAGAGGCCGACGCGCTCGTGAGCGAGGTGATGCGCAAACGCGGTTATCCGGTCGAAGAGGATTTCGACCGCCGCGCGGCGGACATCTCCGTCGAGCATCCGGTCGTGGTCGAGAACTACCGCTCCGCGCACGAGATCTCGGGACGCGCCGTGCGCGAGGAGGCGAGCACCGAAGATCTGCGCCAGGCGATGATCCACTTCCGGGCGCTCTTCGAAGAGCTGCTCGGCGTCCGGGATCAGCCACACAACGGCGAGACGCCCGAGGACATCAACCAGGAGACGCAATCATGAGCCGCCCCGACGAGCCGCTGTCAACCCGCGACCTCGCATCGTCCCCCGCCGAACAGCAAGACGAGCCGGAGGCGCAGGACCGCCGCGACGACCCCGAGACCGTTGCCCGCGACGACGACGTGGCGTCCCCGGCCGAGTCTGCGGCCGCCTCTCCCTCGACGGATCACCCCGTCCAGCCGCGAGAGCAACGCGACGCGGACGTCTCGGAGCGCGGCGCTGAGTCTTCGGCAGAGGTGGCGGCGCCGGCCCCGGAGCGCGCGCCGGATAGCGACCAGGCTCCGCTGCTCGCGGAGGACGAGGGCGCGGAGCTCGGCAGGCGTTGGGAGTCGATCCAGGCCACCTTCGTCGACGACCCCCGCCGCGCGGTCGAGGACGCCGACGGACTCGTCGCCAACGTCATGCAGCAACTGGCCGACGGCTTCGCGCGCGAGCGCGAGACCCTCGAGGGCCAGTGGAGTCGGGGCGAAGACGTGTCGACCGAAGACCTGCGGGTCGCGCTGCAGCGCTACCGCTCGTTCTTCCAGCGGCTCCTGTCCGCCTGAAAGACCCCGACGGTCCGCGAAGCGAGCGCACGAAGCCGCGGCTTCGTGCGCTTGCGTCCGCCGCCGATCCAACGTCGCTCGTGTTCACCCGGCGCTCTCGCTCAGTCGGGATCGAGGTCTCAACGGGCTCGCGGGCGACGGCCTCGACAACGCCGTCCTGGAGGTGTTCACGCGACGATCACTCTCGAGATCCGCGCCGAAAGCGATCTCGTCCTGCCGGCGAGCCTTCCCGAGGAGATCGAGCTGGCGCGCTCGACCACCTGACTTCACCGGCCAGGACCGCGACGAGCGGTGCTGGTCGTGACACGTCGAACTCGCCGGCTGCGCCCCGCTCTCGCCCCTTTCTGAGGCAACCGTCGCGGGCGCCGCAGTCGCGGGCACCGGACAACAAGCGGTCGACTGGCCGGCGTGCTGCGCCGCGCTTCTGCTTGCGCGCGAGCTTGCGGTCGTCTCCCCCGATGCCATGAGACCGCAGCTCAGGGACGAGCCTCGAGAGTCGCGTCCGGTCAAGCTCCGACTGTCGAATTCGCCGGCGGGAGCAGAAGCGTCGCGCGCGGCCGACCCGACTGCTCCAAATCGTCCAATGCGGGCGTGCGTGTCGGACCTTCGAGGCGCTCGCATCCAGACGCGAAAGCAGCAGCAGGCGTAAGACTACGAGTCGGACGGCTGGCGCGGTCCCTTCCGCATCTGGTCCGTCGCGAGCGCCAGGAGGGTTCGGCTGTCGCGGAGCACGTCCGTCTGGAAGCCGGCGTCCCGCGCCCGTTCCGAGGCGGGCCGCGTGCGCAGGCGGTGGTCGACGTAGGCGCCCGAGGCCGCGGGGGCCGGGACCTCGAGCAGGAGCCGGGCCAGCGCCCGGCCAGAGGACTGCGGCGTCGACGCGAACGGCAGCAACGTGCCGAGGGCCGGCGCGAGCAGGGTCGTCAACCGGCGCGCGGCGGGCGGGTACTGCCGCGACAGCCCGGTGCCGAGCATGAGGCCTGGGTCAAAGCACGTCACGTGGACGTCGGGGCGCTCTCGCGCGAGCGCGGCCGCGGTGGCTGCGTTGAGGAGCTTTGAGGTGGTGTAGCGCCGGCGCCCCGCCACCCCGGGCTCCTCGTCGCCGTCGTCGGCGCGAGCCCAGGTGCCGACGTCGCCTTCGAGTGGCGCGGGCATGCCGCTCCGCCGCGAGGGGTCGTGCGTGCCCGAGCCGGTGAGGACGACGCGCGCAGGCGGCTTGGAGCGGGCGAGGAGGGCGTCGAGCAGCAGGAGGTGCGCGAGGTGGTTGACCTGGAAGGTCGTCTCGAAGCCGTCCGGCGTGCGCGACGCGCCCGTCACCAGCTGTAGCCCGGCGTTGAGGGCGACGGCGTCGACGGCGGGGAGCGCTTCCGCGACCGCTTGGACGTCGGCGAGCCGCTCGAGGTCGAGCACGATCGGCTCGCCGCCGACCGCCGTCGCCGTCGCGCGGACGCTCTCGGGCGAGCGCCCGGCGACGAGGACACGGGCACCGCGGGCGGCGGCGGCGTGGGCGGCGGCGAGGCCCAGGCCACGGGTGGCGCCGGTGAGTAGGAGAGTGGTCATGCCGACACTGTAGCGGCAGAGTCTGCCAGTTGGCACCAGCTGCCATTCGGCAAGAGCTGTCATCTTAGACCCGTGAGTCCCTCTCTGCGCGAGGAGCGCAAGATCCGCACGAGCGCGACGATCGCCGCCGCCGCCCTCGACCTGTTCGCGGCGCGCGGCTACGCCGCGGTCACCGTGGCCGAGGTCGCCGCCGCCGCACGGGTCGGTGAGCGCACGCTGTACCGCTACTTCGCCGACAAGGAGGACCTCCTGTTCGCCGAGGACGACGGCTGGCGCGCGAGCCTGCGGGCGGCGATCGAGCAAGAGCCCGCCGGCGACCCGCCATTCACAGTGCTGCGCGGAGCGGCGGCCACCCTCGCGCGTGCGCTGGAGGACCGACGGGAGGAGGTGCGTCGCCACGGCGAGGTCATCGCGAGCGCCCCGGCGCTGGCCGCCCGGGAGCGGGCGAAGCACGCCGCCTGGGAGGCGGACCTTGCCGAGGGACTGTGCGTGCGCGGCGTCGCCGCGGGCGAGGCCCGGCTGCTCGGCCGGATCACCGTGGCCTGCTTCGACGAGGCCCTGACCCGCTGGCTCGCGCAGGACGGGCCGCACCGGACGCTGGGCGCCGAGCTCGACGCGGCGTTCGCGGAGCTCGCCGCGCTCGCGACCTGACCTAAGCCCACCACGAGAACCTGAAGAAGGCGCCGGGGGCCGTGGACACCCTCGACGCGCTCAAGCTGGATGTCGGAGGTGGCCGACGGGGCGGAGACGATGCTGACCGCCCGGTCGGGTGAGTGGCGGGCGAGCGCGCCTCGCCGACCGTGCCGAGCACCTGGCTTGCCTCGATCACGCACAGGCGGCGGTCCGGGGAAGCAGCGCTCGCCGATCGAATCAGGGGGCGACCTGTGTGCCGCCGCGCGCCGGAGCTACCTCCACGCCACTGGCTCTTGCTTTGAGATCAGAGCGATCACTGGCGGCCGCACGGCCCCCAGCGCTCGCAAGGGACGGTGGGTGTCGCACAAACGTCGGGTCTGTCCGGGTCGGTTAAGAGACTTCGGGATGCCTCAGAACTTCCTTGAGTGTGATCGTGAGCAGGTGTTCTTGATGCCGCCGGATCCGCGGGATTGGCTGCCGGAGGGTCACTTGGCGTGGTTTGTGTTGGCGTCGGTGCAGCAGCTGGATCTCGCGGCGTTCTACGCGTCGTATCGGGTCGACGGTTGGGACCCGTCGGCCAGGCCCTCACGTCAGCCGCCCGTTGCGAGGCTTGGGCGCGGATCTCGGACGCCCGCCACGCTGCCTGACATTCACGCGCAGCGACGCTTGACCACCAGGGCATCGAAGTCGCCGGGCGAGAGGCGCCCGATCTCCTCACTGCACTCTTTCGAAGCGGGTCGCGCCACGACCACCGCCCGCGCGCCAGCCGCATCCGCGTGCGCGCCCGTCCTTTCCACCAACGCTCGGTTCTTCATCAACGCTTGCGCTGCACACCAGGCGAGCGGCGCCGCGCTACCCGGCGTTGCTGATCTCCGTGAACGCTTCGGGGACCCAGACGTCTCCGCCGACGCAGGAGGCGCCCCGGAGGGATGCGTCAGAAGTCCACAACCCTCGCGCAGCTCGCCGGCGCGAGCGATCTGCGAGTCCACGGCCGCCCGACGGCGCACCTCGTGCACGACGCGACCCCGGGCGCGCGCAACACGAGCACGCGACGCGCGGGCCGGCACGCCGCTGCGACCGCGGATCGCCGCCAGGCTCGGCGCCACCCGCCACGCGCGGCGGCGAGCGCGCTCACGACGCCGCCAGCCCCGCGCGCGGACTCGTACGACGCGCAGCTCCTGCGCCGTCGGATCGCCCGCGGCGAGCAGCACGATCTGCGTGCGCCACCACTGCCCGCGCCCGTCGCGCTCGGGCACGTGCGCGACGTCGCCCGCGGCCTGCAAGTCATCAAGCCAGCGCTGCACGCTCTTGCGATGCGCGCGCACAAACCGCGCCCGCTCTGAGCGATCGCGTGGGACGTGGCCCCAGCCCATCACCGGCGCCAACCCGACCACGAGCTGCTCCACCGACGTCGCGAACCGCCCCGACCGCGCCGCGTGACCGAGCCGGAACAGATAGCGCTTGACGGCGTACACCCGCGTCTCGATCCGATCGTCACCCGGCGTGACACAACCCCGCTCGCGACGGGCACGGCCCAGCAACGCGCACACCAGCACGCGGCCGGGCTCGGGCGGCAGCGGCGCGCGGGCGGGCCGATACCAACGACGACCTGGCGCCCGATGGCGGTGATGCGATGCGCGGTCCAGCGGCACCGCCAGCGCCCGGAGCCATCGGGCGAGCAGGGGACGCAGCGCGCACGAGCGGACGCTCGCGGCGCGGCTGGAGAGGCCATCCGCAGCGGCGAGCGCGGCTCAGGACGCGCACAACAGCCCCATCCCTCAAAATGGGGTTGGCGATCCGTCCGATGTTCGGCTACAGTTGGCGAACAATGCATATGCAGGTGCTTCTCGCGAAGCGCCAGGTGGTTGAAAGACCGCACGAAAGACCGGGTTGCGTCCCGGTCTTTCTCGTTCTGCGGGCAGTCCGGCGGCGGCCCACGGTTCCGCGTCGGGGCGTGTGTCCTCGTTGCGGACGAGCAAGGATCGGCAGAACCGCGATCGAGCGCAGCGGCCACGCTGCCGACGGCTTGACCGCTTCGTCTTGTCCGCCGAGCTTGGGCGATCCGACACCCGACGACAGGTTTCGCGCCGGCGAGCCAGCCGGGCATGGCGGGCCCTCTGGCACGACCGCCGAGCAGCTGCCCGTCGATCGACCGAGGGCTCGCCAACTCGGCCCGCGACGACGGTCGGGCGGGTCGCCCGGCCGTCACCTTTTCGTCACCTTTTTACGCGCGAGCCCTGCGAATCGCAGCGATCCGCTGCGGCTCGCACCTAGCCCGGGACACCGCGAAAGTCCTGCAATTGCGGTGCGCTGCGGCCTGGTGCGAAGCGGGAGCGACGGGACTCGAACCCGCGACCTCCGGCGTGACAGGCGAAACGGGGGCTGCCAGCGTTCGTGGTGAAAGGGCCGCGATCCCGCCGGGGGCGCGGGTTCCCGGCAGTTGCGCCGAGATGCCCGGGAACGCCGGAGAGGCGGTCTTCTCGAGCGCTTGGACGCGCTGTGGACGCGCTGCTGGGAGCTCGAACGCGCCGCCGCTGAGACCCGTCGGTGAATTTGTTTGCTCGCCGGGCGGTCTCGGCGGGTTAAGGAGTATGAGCGTTTCAGTCTCCGTCGAGCCGAGGCGTTTGGGGTGTCGTGAGTGCGCAGCGAGTTGTGACCGTTGTGTTGTTTCGGGCGCTTCATGTGAACGGATGTGTCTGGATCGCCCGTCTGCATCCGAAGTGACTCATACGGTCGCTGGCGACGGACTCGGATCCCTGTTGGGGAGCGTGTGCCTGTGGCTCACCTGAGGCGGGCTGGTGCAGCGGTGGCGGGAATGAGGCGCAATTCCGGGGAGCGGTCAGCCCCCCGGTCGACGCGGGCGGGGTTGCTCAAGCGCTTCGGCCGGATGGTGCTGTGGTGCGCGGTGGCGCTGCTGCTGGTGCGCGGCGCCGGCGACGTGCTTTCGTCGCCTCGGCCGGCACCGGTGGCACGCGAGTCGCGCGCCCCGCAGGTGTCGTGGCCCGATGACGAGGCGCGCACGTTCGCATTGGAATTCACGCGCGCGTATCTGGGCTGGTCGCCGCGGCATCCTGTCCGCTACGCGGGAGCGCTCGAGCGGTTCGTCGCACCGGAGTTGCAGAGCTCGATCGTCCCGCAGGAACGGGCGTCGCGGCAGGACGTGCAGGCGTTCGCGGTCGCGCGCACGGCAGCCGTCGGAGCCGGACGGGCGCTGGTGACGGTGGCCGCGACGGTCGCGTCGGATCCGGTCAGCACGCGGTATCTGACGGTCCCGGTGGCTCGCGATCGGCGCGGCGGGCTGGTGGTCTATGACCTGCCGTCGTTCGCTGCGCCTCCCGCGCGCGGGCAGTCGGCGGCGCTGCCGGTCGAGCCGCTGGCGGGTGCCGAGCGAGCGCAGATCGAGGACGTGCTCGAGCGTTTCTTCCGCGCGTTCCTGGCCGGCCGGGCCGACGAGCTGGAGTATCTCGCGCCGGCCGGCGTGCGCCTCGGCGCGCTCGCCCAGCGCCACGACCTGGTGGGTCTGGTGTCGGTCGCGCTGGCGCGTCCGGCGACGGGGCGGACGCGCGAGGTGCTCGCGACGGTGCGGGCGCGCGATCCGGAGAGCGGGGCGGTCTATCCGCTGCGGTATCGGCTGCGGCTGGTGCGCGGGGATCGCTGGTACGTCGCGGCAGTCAACAACGCAGCCGACAAGGGGGGTTGATCGATGCGCAGGTTCCTGTATGGCCCGGTCACGACGATCTGGGTGTTCGTGTTGTGCTCGCCGGCGCTGGCGGCCGGCGACGGTGAGCGGGTGGGTGAGAACGTCGGAAACCTGCTCGGTGGTTGGGCGAAGAGTCTGTACGTCGGGATCGCCGGGCTGGTGTCGCTGGTGTTCCTGTTCAACCGGCGGTTCGCGGACCTCGCGATCTTCGCGGGCGCGGCGCTGGTGGTGGGCGGCTTCGTGATGGCGCCCAACGACATCGCGGGCACGGTCCGCGACATCTGGCAGACGATCACGGCGGCTTGAGCAGGATGGAAGACCGCCTGATCATCCGCTCCTACCGGCGCGTGTTCGAGGTCGATCGGCGGATCTACCGCGTCGATCGGTGGGCGCTGCCGGTGCCCGGAGGGGTGCCGCTGCGCGGCGTGGGCTACTTCGCCGCGACGCTCGCGCTGGTGGTCGTGCTGGGGGCGTTACCGGTCGTCGGGGAGCTGCTGGCGGCACTCTCGCCGCCGCTGCGCTACGTGCTGCTGCCGCTCGCCGTCGCGGTGCTCGGCACGCAGGCGGCTCCCGACGGCCGGGCCGCGCATCGCTTCGCGTGGGAGTGGCTGCGGTTGCGGCTGCGCGCACGGCGGCGCTCCGCCGGCCGGGTGGTGGCGCTCGAGGGCGAGCCGACCTCGTGGAGTGGCGTGCTGGCGGTGCGCGCGGACGGACACGGCTCGCGGTTGCATCGCAGTCGGGTGCGGGGTCCGGCGCGGATCACGGTTAACGCGCCGGTGCGCTTGGGGCAGCGCCGCGGGCAGCTGGTGGCGCAGGTCGAGCGTGGCGAGCGGCCGGCGCAGCCGGTGGTGCTGTGTGTCGGCACCGTGTTGGAGATCTTGCCGTGAGGAGCTTTCCGCTGCGCTACGCGCACCAGAACGTGCTCGTCGGGCATGGTGAGGCGCGGGCGGCGCTGTTCCGCCTGGACACGGTTTCCTATCCGTTTCTTCCCGCCGCGGACAAGCGGGAGTGGTTGCGGCGCCTCGCGCGGTTTGCGTTCGCGGTCGAGGCGGATTTCTCGGTCTGGCGGGTGTGTCGCGCCTATCCCGCCGAGCGCTACACGGAGCAGGCCGACGCGCTGCTCGACAGCCGCCATCAGTCCCAGGCGGCGTGGCGGTCGTATCTGCGCGGGCATGAGGCGCACCTGCGCGAGCTGCATTCCTTCGTGCCTGAGGTCTATCTGGCGGTGTCGCTGGCGGCGGAGCGGCCGACGCAGTTAAGCGCCGGCCTGCTGCGCGGGGTCGATCGGGCGCGGCGGCGGGCGGAGGGGCTGTTCGGCGTGGCGGGTGCGGTGCCGATCGCGGCGTCGGAGATCGACGCGTTGGTGGTGGCCGAGGAGCGAGCATTTCGTCGCGCCGAGGCGTGCCTGCCGCTGCGGCGAGCCACGACGCGCGAGATCCAGTGGCTGCTGCGACGTGCGGCGTGCCGCGGCGTCGGCGAGCCGGAGCTCGACGATCACTGGGAGCCGAACGCGCTGATCGTGGAGACGGCCGACGGCCGGATGGCCTACGAGCCGCTGGCGACGGATCTGGTGCGCCACGTCAACGCGCCGATCTGCGAGGAGGACCGGACGCTCGTCGTCGACGCGCAGGAGGGTCGCTCGTTTCAGGCGCTGCTGGCGCTGGGGGCGCTGCCGGAGGAGGCCGAGTTCCCCGGTACGGCCGAGCTGCTGTTCGCTCCGCTGGAGGGCGTGCCGTTCCCGGTCGATGCCGTGCTGCACGCGCGCTGGCTGCGCAACCGTGAGGCGGTCACGCGGGTGCGGCGGCGGATCGTCGATGCCGACGTCGCGTTCTCCGAGCAGCTGGCCTCGTCGCACGGGCCGCTGTCCTATGCGGCGGAGGAGAACCGCGAGCTTGCGCGCGAGCTCGACGCCTACCTGCAGTCGCACGAGCGCCCGCCGCTGCTGAACATCGCGATCTCGCTGGCGGTGGGCGCCGGCTCGCGCCCGGAGCTCGAAAGACGCGTGGAGGCGCTGACGCACCGCTACGGGACGGTGGCGCTGCAGCGGCCCTTGGGGTTGCAGCCCGCGCTGTTCCTTGACCATCTGCCGCGGGCCGACGGCGGCACGGCCCGTGATTACGCCGACGTGCTGACGATCGAGCAGTTCGGCGCGCTGATGCCGCTCGGTACCCACCAGGCGGGGTCGGAGCGCGGCGTCTACATCGGACGCACCGTGACGGGCGGGTCGCGGCCGGTGCGCTTCGACATCACGGAGGCGTCGCGGACGGGGCGGCCGCCGTCGATCCTGCTCGCCGGCACGCTGGGGTCGGGGAAGACGATCGCGGCGGAGCTGCTCGCGTTCCAGGCCGAGCGGCGCGGCAGCCTGGTCGTCGACGTCGACCCCAAGCCCGACCACAACCTCGAGGGGCTGCCCGAGCTCGCCGGCCGCGTGCAGGTGATCGAGCTCTCCGGCGACGAGCGCTATCGCGGTCTGCTCGATCCGCTGGTCGTCGCGCCGGACGGGCTGCGCGAGGATCTGGCCGCGTCGTATCTGATCGAGCTGCTGCCCCAGGCTCCTCCCGCGTGGGAGACGCAGGTGCGCAGAGCGGTCCGTCGCGCGCTCGAGCACCCCCGTCCGTCATGCCTGCGCGTGCTCGACGCACTCGCGCACTCGACCGATGCGGACGGGCGCGCGGCCGGCGAAGCGCTGGCGGTGTGGGCGGACTCGGGCGTCGCGTGACTCGGCTTCGGCGACGGCACCGGCGCGCGGATCGCCGCCGACTGGCCGGTGACCACGATCAAGGCGCGCGGACTGAGCCTGCCGACCCCGGGGATCGCACGCACCGACTACGACCAGGCGGAGCGCCTCAGCGTCGCGACGCTGAAGCTGATCGCCGCCTACGCGATGCGGCTCGTCTCCGGTGATCGCTCGGTGCACAAGGTGGTGCTGTTCGACGAGGCGTGGTTCCTGCTCGCCTCCCGGGACGGACGGCGGCTGATCGACCGGCTCAACCGGCTCGGGCGCGCCGAGAACGCAACGCTGATCCTCGCGACCCAGCAGCTCACCGACGTCGGCGAGATCGAAAACCTGATCGGAACGCGCCTGATCTTCGGGCAGGAGACCGCCGCCGAGGCCCGGCGCGCACTCGAGCTACTCGGCCTGGACCCCGACGACCGCGCGCTGGTGGAACGCGTGCGCGGCTATCGCCGCGGCCGCTGCCTGATGCGCGACATCGACGACCGCGTAGCCGAGTTGCAGATCGAGCCCGTGCACGAGCACGTCCTCGCGATCCTCGACACCTCCCCGGGCGCCCGGCCGCTGTTGCGGGAGGCCGCGTGAGACGCCGCCTCGCGCTCCTGATCGGGACCGCGGTGGGGCTGACGCTGCTGGCGTGGCCGGCCGCGCAGGCCGACTACCTGGGCAGCGACCTCGTCGGGAACGTCTCCCCGCAGTCGCAGCTGGCCGGCGGCCTGGTCGATCGCTACCCGCTGTCGGCGTACTCGCTGGACTACCACGTCGATGTCGGCGTGACCGATCCCGAGGGCGTGCCGCCGATGATCGCGCAGTGGGCGGCGGCGCAGATCTGGAGCGTGACGAGCTTCCTGGTCAAGGCCGTGATCGACCTGTTCACGTGGGCGTTCTCGCTCGATCTGCTGGCCGGCGACCCCAACCGGTCCGGCGACGGTGCCCTCGCCCCGATCGGGGAGGCGATCGCGAACATCTACGAGAACGTCATCGGCGAGGCGTGGATGGTCGCAGCGATCCTGATCGCCGGCCTGTGGGGGATCTGGAAGGCACTCGTCCAGCGCCGCTACACCGAGACCGCCGGCGCGCTCGCGCTCTCGGTGCTGTTCGTGCTCGTCGCGCTGTTCTTCGTCTACCAGCCCGAGCGCACCGTCGGCGAGGCGAGCCGCTGGACGAACACGCTCTCGGTCGCGTTCCTGTCGGGCGCGAACCGCGGCTCGCTGGATGATCCCGAGCAGGCCAAGCGCCAGGTCGCAGATCACCTGTTCGAGACGCTCGTCTACCGGCCCTGGGTGGTGCTCGAGTGCGGCGGTCTGCGCCACTGCGTCGACACCGACCGGCTCGACGACGATGACTACCCGCGGCCGGTCGGACCGCACGACCCGGCGCGCGACGTCTGCCGCGATCACGTGCAGCCCGGCGCCGACGGCCACGGCGGCTACGCGGCCCGGTTCCTCCGCCAGCCCGCCGGGTCAGACCGGCGCGAGCGCGAGTTCGACGTGCTGCGCGACGGCAAGCTCCCCTTCCCGGTGCCCCCTCAGTTCGCCGACGACCGCGTCGACAAGTCGGACTCGCCCGCCGCGGACATCCAGCAGGCGGGCGGCGCCTACCAGCGGCTCACGTTCTCCGCGATCGTGTTCGTCGGCGCCCTCGGGGCGGTGGCGCTGCTGGGCTTCCTGGCTTTGGCTGTGATCCTGGCTCAGATCGTGGCGCTCGTGCTGCTCGGGTTCGCGCCGGTCGCGCTGGTGATCGCGATCTTCCCCGGCGCCGGGCACGCGTTCTTCCGCGGCTGGCTGACCAAGCTCGTTACCGCGGTCTTCATCAAGGCGCTCTATTCGCTGGTGCTCGCGATCGTCGTCGCCGTCTCGGCCGCGCTCGCCGCCTCGACCGGGTCGCTCGGGTTCCTGTTCGCGTTCGGATTGCAGGCGACGTTCTTCTGGGCGATCTTCCTGTACCGCAAGCAGATCACCGCGCAGCTGGTCTCCGCCACCACCGGCGCCGCTTCCGGTGGGCCGCAGCCGAAGATGACCGCCGTGCACCGCGGCGCGCAGATTGCCGGCAAGCCGTTCGGCGCGCTCGTCGGCTACGCCGGTGGCCGCGCGAGCAAGCAGGAGAGCGCGCTCGCCGGCGGCGCTGACACGCCGAGCCACAACGGCGGCGGGCCGGCGTCTGACTCCCACGCCGCGTCATCGCCTCGGGCCGCGGGCTCCAATGGCCACGGGCCGGCGCCGACGGCCAACGGCGCGACACGTCGCCTGAGCTCCGGGGACCCGCTGCGCAGGAACGGCTCGCCGGACGATGCGCCGGCGGCGCCGCAGCGTGTCGCGACCGCGGACGACCCGGGGGAGCCTCCGAAGGCCCCGGCGCAGGGCCCGTGGGCGGAGGCCGGGGATGCGAGCCCGCGCGCGTTGCACGAGGAGGTGATGCGCCGGGCCCGGGATCTGCGTGAGCGCCGGCGCGCCTCGGCCGCGGGGAGGCGCGGTGATTGACCGGCTCCGGCTGGCGCTGAACCGGCCGTTGCACGACGGTGAGCGCCCGCGACTGTTCGCAGCCGCGGCCGCCGTGATCGTCGCCGCCGGGACCGCCTTCGCGCTGCTCGACGATGCCGGCCCCTCCGCCGAGCGCTCGCGCGCGGCGACCGCGTCGCCTCCCCCCTCCCCCGTCTCCAGCGCCGAACCGAGCCTGCTGCCGGCCCGGCCGATCGCACCGATCGAGGCGCCGAGCGAGGAGGGGCAACCGCCAGCGGCGCTCGTCGCCTCACGGACCCAGGTGAGGCATGCCAAGCGCGCGGCGCGGCGGTTCCTCGCCGGCTATCTGCCCTACGTCTACGGGCGAGCGAGCGCCGGAGAGATCCGTGCCGTCAGCGACCGGTTGCGGCGGCGGCTCGCGCGTGATCGTCCGCGCGTGTGGGCGCGCGAGCGACACCGCCGACCGCGGACGGAGCTGCTGCAGACCGAGGGCGTGAGCCCCCGGCACGCGCAGCTCGCAGCGTTGGTCAGCGATGGCGCCTGGCGCTACACGGTGCCGCTCGAGCTCGAGCGCAGCTCCGCCGGGTGGACGGTCACCGACGTCGGAAGCTGAGCGATGCCGGCGCCGCTCGTCATCGCTGCCGCCGCGGTACGCGAGCGCCGGCACGCACCGGCGGTGCTCGCAGCGCTGCTCGCACTGCTCGCCACGGTGCTGGTGCTCGTGATGGCCGTGTTCGGGGCGATCTTCGGGCTGCAGCCGCAACAGGGCGGCTACGAGCCATCGGCGGGCGCCCGAGCCGAGATCCCCGCGACATACCTGCGGCTCTACCAGGACGCCGGGCGACGCTACGACATCGACCCATGGGTGCTCGCCGGGATCGGCTCAGTGGAGAGCCAGCACGGCCGCTCACGCGCACCCGGCATCCACGCGGGCGTGAACGCCTACGGCTGCTGCGCCGGCCCGATGCAGTTCTCCGTCGTCGGCGCCTCGAGCACCTGGGACCGCTACGGCGTCGACGGCAACCACGACGGCGACACGTCACCGTATGACCCAGCCGACGCGATCCCCGCCGCTGCGCGCTACCTGCGAGCCAGCGGCGCGCCGGCGGACTACCGCGCCGCGTTGTTCGCGTACAACCACGCCGACTGGTACGTCGCCGAAGTGCTCGCCAAGGCCGCCGTCTACCGCGGCGCGCCGCACGGCGGCGACACCGGCCCCGCGACCGACCCGGCGACGCTGCAGAGCATCCTCGTCAACCCACGGATCGTGCTCACTGTGATGCAGCAAGCAGATCTACGCGCCGGCGGGATCGACCCGCGGCTGATCTCCACCCTGGCCTGGATCGGCCGGCGTCATGGTGTCGTCCTCACGGCACTGCGTGCCGACCACCGCCCGGGCACCAACCACGAGGCCGGCCGCGCAATGGACATCGGCGCCGTCGACGGCGAGATCTGTCGCGGAACGCGTGCTGGGCGCTGCGCGGTGCTTGTGCGCGAGCTCGCCGCCGTCGACGGACCGCTGCGCTCGACGGAGCTCATCTACTGCTGGGACCCCGACGGCCCCGCCGACCCGCGAGGGTTCGCGCGCGCCGACCATTGCGACCACATCCATTGGGGCATGGACGCATGACTGTGTACGGGCTCCTGAGGCGGGGGTTTCGACGGAGCGGACGATGGCGGACTCGAACCGTCGACCTCTTCCTCTTCAGGGATTCAGGGGCCGGATGGCGCCTGCGCGGGACTGCGCGAGCGGCAGGAGGCTCGGGGCTCGGCCGGCGTCGAACTGCCCAGCGCCGTGCTGGTGCGAGGTCGCGTGTGTCCCTGGTGTGTCTCTATGGCGAGGCGGTGCTCGCATTTCCGGCGCTGCCGGAACCTACCCAGCCGATCAGCGGAGCCGACCGGCGCTGTCAAGGCCAGCCCGTCAGGGCCGAACGTAGGGAGCCGCGAAGCGGTGGGCCTTGACTGTCGCCGGGCGGCGGAGCTAGGTAGGCCGTCGACCGGTTGCGTGACTCGACGGCCTCGGGATTGGTCGCCGTCGCTAACAGGCGAGAGAAGCGGTCGTTGCTGACGGATGCCGCGATCGTTCCTCTGCATGGGAAGCGACAGCCGGTGCGGCCGCCGGTGGGGTCGCCGGGTCGCTGTCGGGAAGGGGCGCTTGACGGGGCATCGTGGCGGGAGGGAGACTCGTCTTCCGCCCCGGAGGAGCCACCGTGTACCGGCTTACGGCAGTGACCATTGTGAGTCTTGTCATGTGTCTAGGGAGCGCAGGTAGTTCCGCTGGCTGGACCGCCGCGGAGGTGCCGAACACGGCGGGCGACCTCACGTGGCCTACGCTGGTTGCGGGTCGCGATGGGACCACGTTGATCGGGTTGTCAAATTCCCGTGGGCTGTCAGTGTCGCGGATCGCTGGCGGCGCGCTGGGCCCGCCGGTACTCCTGCGCGCGGCCACGCCGTTTGATCGGACTGCCTGGGTCGCGCTCACGCCCAGGCGCCGCCTCGTGGCGGTCGGGACCGAATCCTCATCCCTCGGCGATCGAGTGTGGGTCGCCGAGGGTCCACTCACTGGGCCCCTCAGCCCGCCGCAAACGATTGGGCGCCGGGCGTCGACCACGATGTTCGCCGCGAGCTCCCGAGGCGACGTCGCCATCGCGGAATCGATCATCGACCCGTCCGGCTCCGGCGTTCTGCATGCCGTGGTTCGCAACCCGCGTGGTTTGGTGCGGTCCTACAACATCGTGCGCGGCCGCCTGGGGCCATTCGAGCTCGCGTTCAATCAGCGCGGCGATCTGCTGGTCGCCGGATCGCTGGTGCGTCAGAGTCGCACGACCGATAGGGCGGTCTACACGTTGGTGGCGCGACTGCTTCCCGCCTCGGGACGTCCGGGACGCCTGCGCCCGCTGGCGCGCGTGCATGCCTTCCCCGACGCCTCGGGCACGTCGTCCTCGGTGCATGCTGCGCTGGGCGACGACGGGCGCGGGCTCGTCGGCTGGGGTCTGGTCCCCTGCGGCGTAAACGGTGGATGCGGACCGTCGGTGCTGGGCTTCGCGGCGTCGCGCAAGGGTGCGCGAGGATGGCGCGCGAGCCGGCTCGGCGCGCGTCGCGAAGGGGAAACCCCGGTGCTCGTCGCTCTGAACCGCAAGCAGGGACAGATGGTGTGGGGCGCGCTCCGGCGTGGCCACGTCGAGGTCAGATCGGCGGCGGTGCACGCGCGTCGACTCGGGCGCGTGCGTGCGCTGTCAACTGCGGGCGTGGACGCGCGCCCCTCGGCACTCGCCATGAACGCTGACGGAGCGGCGACCATCGTATGGGGCGAACGGGACGCAACTCCAGTGCTGCCCGACGACGAAGTTCTGGGCGTCCTGCGTGCCGTCTCCCGCACCACGTCAGGAGCCTTCGGCCCACCCAAGCCAGTCTTCGACCGGCCGGTGGGCCTCGGAACGGCCGTCGCGCTGGTGCTTGACCCCGTCACCGGACGACCCATGGCCGCCTCGCGCTCACCCACCGACATCGACAGCTACCACGGCCCCGTCCTGTTCGCGCGCGGCTAGGAATAACTCCGCACGCAGTTCGACAGTGAAGCGACCGACCAGGCGCTGAACCATCGCCGGACACGACCTCCCGAAACCACTACTCCTTCGGAGGAGAAGCAGGAGCGGCGCGACCGGCGATCGATCGGCGCGCACGGCCGCGTCCAGGCAGAAAGAGAGAAGCGGCGCGGCCGGCGGATGAATCGGCCGAGCGCCGGCTGAACTGAACCGTCGCACGGGCGCTGGATGGCGCGGTGGCGTCCGCGAGGACGGCCGCTTGCGGCCGCCCGGAGCGGGCGCCGGCGGCGAGCGAAGCGAGCCGCCCTTGAGTTCGTAAAGAAGGTCCTCACAGGGCGGTCGCAGAGGTGGGTTACCCGACCGCTGATGTGCCGTGAGACGTGCGCCTCGGCTCCGTGCAGCCGGAGGCGAGGCGCTCGCACCGGCGTGGGGCCTGGCTGGACGTGCACCTTCGTATAGCGTCCGCAACGGCCGAGGGGTTGACATCCCGCCGCTCCGAGTTCGGCTCACGGAATCGGAGGGGACTCAGTGAGCGGCGCGCTCAGGGCGTCGGAATGCGCCGCGTCCGGCTCCAATCGGGGTGGGCATTGCCGGAGCTGGGGGAGCCGGCTCACCCGACCGTCCGTAGCGGCCGGCTGGCGCTCGGCCCTGGATCTCGTCTGCCTCGACGCGTACCTCGTAAACCGCCACGCCTTCCTCGGCCGGGGGGCTGCTTCCGCCTGCCAGGGGTGGCGCGCCAAGCTCTAGAGCTCGTCGGCGGGCTTGTCGCGGGGAATGCGTGCGTTTGGCGCGTGCATGAGATCGCTATTGCCGCACGCTGTCGTGGGTGCGGGATGGTGGTGCCGCGGGGAATGGCCTATTCCCCGCGATAGCCGAGTAGCGCGAGGCCGGCGCCAAAGGCTTCCCGGCGGCGAGCGCCGGCGGCTCGGGAGGCCACTCTCATTCGACTGTCCATCCGCAACCGGCCGCCGCCTGGTCACGGCGCCGGTCGTGAGGACGCTCCGAACGCCGTGAGCGCCTCGTCGATCGATTGGCGCACCTCCCGCCGGAGGCCATCCTCAACGGCCGGCCGCCTGCGCGTCCTCCAGCGGCCAGCGACGAGACAGTGCGAGCCCAGGCGCGCGGAACCGCGACCGAGCGGTTGCTCCTCACGAAATACCGATCGAACTCCGGCCGGTCCGCCGCGCAGGCGATGCGCTCCGTCTCGAGCCATGACCAATAGCTCGTCGTGGGGATCGCCCCGAGAGCGGAGCCCGGCCACGGCGAGCGGCCGCGCTCTCACTGCGTGAGCAAGACCTTGGCGCGCGATTGTCAGAGGTCGGCGTGCGCGCTTGACAGCGTCGTCCGCGGAGAGAAGACTTGACCGAGCCCGCCGGAAGCACGGAGCAGGAGATGAGGATCAGCCTCCGTTCTCGGTTCGGCGCACGTGGTCCACCGCGCCGCCGGCGTATCCCCAGATATCGGACCCACGTCCGGCAAATCATGTCGCGCGCGGCAGCGCGCAGAGGGGGCAGCTATGAGGCGATCCCACAAGATCACGTTCATGCTTCTCGGGCTCGCTCTCGGGATCCTGCTCGCGGCCACGACCGCTACGAGCTCATCGCCGGGAAACGATCGAGGACAGCAGAACGAGAACGGCGGCCATCACAACCGCTTCGTGCGATGGGACCTGGTCCTGATCGCGAACGCTGTCGCCGTGGCCGGCGGGACGGACGTCTCGACCGATGCGGCGACGAAGGACACGATCGCGCTCACCGGGTCGGGACATGCCGAGCCTCGCGAGAACGAGGCTGCCGGCGGCGGGAGCTTCGTGCACAAGCACGCTGATGGCAGCCTGGTCGCCAAGGGAGCCTACGTCGTCACGGGCTTCGTGAGCTGGCAACGGCTTCGCGGGGGGAACTTCGCCAAGACCGGCCTCGTCGACGGGATCGGCAACGGCCCAGGATCCTCAAAGGACGAGGGCGAGCCGAGCTCGGGCATCCTCACGGTCAGCGTGCGCTTCATCCCGGACGGCGCCGCGCCGAGCGCCGGCGTCGACGGCGTGCTGAGCGTCCACTGCAACCTGCCCGACACGGTCGGCGGGGACTTCGAGGGCTTCACGGTCACGGTGGACGGCCTGAGCTTCACGCCGGCCGCCAACGCCGACCCCAACGCGCACGGCGTGACGCTCTTCCACCGCCTGAGGTAGCCACGCAACGACCGGGACGGGACGCTCGAGCGCTTGGGCGCTTGGGCGTCCCCTCCCCGAGAGGAGCACCCAATGCTCAGGACAACATCGAGAAGGATCCTGGTCATGGCCGTCGTCCTGGTCGCGGGGACGTTCGCCTGGACGATGCTCGCCCAGGCGAACGCGACAGGCGACCAGCAAGCGGCCGCCATCCGCGGCGCCGGGACGTCGCTCATCAGGGGCGGAACCGGGTCACCCTCGTTCACCCCGGTGATGACGAAGTTCGGCTTCTCCTGGAGGCACGCGCAGGGCGGCTTCGAGTGCCTCGCGCTCGCTCCCAGCGTCGCAGCCGGAAAGCCGGGCAGCGGCAACTTCGACACGAACGCGATGTACGTGACGGGCGCGCTCACCTCGGCCCAGGTCCGGGGGCAGACCGCGGTCCTCAAGGGCACAGCGACGGTCACCGGCCTCGGCGCAGGGACCAACGCCCCGTTCACGGCGACGGTCACGCGCGGAGGCCCAGGTGCGACGCTCGTGCTCGAGGTCTCGGGCCTGACCTTCAGCGAGATCGTGCTCGAGGGAGAGATCAGGTTCTGACGCCACGCGACGCTGATTCGCAGCTGCCGGCGGGCCAAGGCATCTCGCGCCGGCAGCTGCTCGGCGCCGCCGGCGCCGGTGGCGCGCTGCTCCTGCTGCCGCGAGCCGCCGTGGGCGCCGGCGCGGCTCAGCCACGCGACAGCGCGGTGCTGCAGTGGAACGGGGCGTTGCTGCAGGGCGTGCGCGACGCCAAGCTCGGCCCGCCGATGGTCGCCCGTGCGCTCGCCATCGCGCATTGCTGCATCTACGACGCCTGGGCCGCCTATGACCACAAGGCCGTCGGCACGCGGCTCGGCGGCTCGCTGCGTCGGCCGCCGGCGGAACGCACGCTCGCGAACAGGACGCAGGCGCTCAGCTTCGCGGCCTACCGGGCGGCCGTCGACCTGTTCCCCGGCAGCGCCTCATCGGTGTTCGATCCGCTGATGCGGAGCCTCGGCTACGACCCGGGCGATCTCTCGACGGACACCTCGGCACCCGCGGGCATCGGCAACGTCGCCGCCCGCGCCGTGCTCGACCTCCGCCACCGCGACGGGGCCAACCAGCTCGGCGACGAGCCGGGCGGCATCCCAGGCGTCCCCTACGCCGACTACACGCGCTACAGACCGGCCAACGACCCGATGGACCTCCGCGCGCCGTTTGACCCGGCGACCGTTCACGACCCGAGCTCGTGGCAGCCCCCTGCGCTACGTCGACGCCGGCGGGAGCCTGGTCTCGCCGGGGTTCATCGGCGCCCAATGGCAGCACGTGATCCCATTCGCCATCCGCCCCGGATCGCTGCGCTCGGCGACCGGCCCGGCGCGATACGGATCGGCCGAGTACCGCTCCCAGGCGCGCGCGCTGCTCGACGTCAGCGCCGGCCTGACCGACGAGCAGAAGATGATCGCGGAGTACTGGGCGGACGGCCCGCGCTCCGAGCTTCCGCCGGGACACTGGAACCTCTTCGCCCAGCTCGTCGCCCGGCGCGGCCGCCACGGCGCCCACGGACACGGCCTCGACCGCGACGTCAAGCTCTTCTTCGCGCTCACGAGCGCGATCTCCGACGCCGGCTGCTGCGCCTGGGACAACAAGTGCGCCTTTGCCTCGGTCCGCCCGATCAGCGCCATCCGCTACCTCTTCCGTGGCCAGACCGTGCGCGCGTGGGCGGGCCCCTCTCAGGGCACGAGGCGGATCGACGGCGCGGCGTGGTTGCCCTACCAGCCCCCGACGTTTCCCACGCCACCCTTCCCGGAGTACTCATCCGGGCACAGCGCCTTTAGCGCCGCGGGGGCCGAGATCCTCAGGCTGTTCACCGACAGCGACCGCTTCGGAGGCTCGACGACGCTGCGCACCGGCAGCTCGAGGATCGAGCCGGGAGCCGTGCCCCGCGGAGACATCACGCTCTCCTGGCCGACCTTCTCCGACGCGGCAGACCAGGCGGGCCTTTCGCGCCGGTACGGCGGCATCCACTTCGAGCAGGGTGACCTCGACGGGCGCGCGGTAGGACGGACCGCGGCACGCGTCGCCTGGCAGAAGGCCGAGGACTACTGGAAAGGACGCTGAGGGGTCGGCAGTCGTAGCGCAGTCATCGGCGGGGGAGGGCTTGTGAACAATCCGTCCGAGCGCAGCTGCTCGGCGCCCAGGCACTTGGCTAGCCCGGATCGTGCATCAAGCGGTGTGAAGTGAGCGCTGGCCGGGTCGTTGGCGGTGACGGTCGATTTCGGGCGATTTCGGGTGGTTGGTGGGGCCAGTTGAGGCCGTCGTAGAGCTCGGCGTCGACGCGTGCGGGCGGCGGGCGGGCTCGGCGATTGGGTGGGAGGCGGCAGCTCGCGCGGCGTGTGGCGCCGGGTCTTGAATGGTGGTCTTCGCGGGCGCCGCGTCGATCAGCCGGCTGGGGCCGGAAGCGCTTTGAGGCGGGCGAACGCGGCGGCCAGCTGGCCGGCCCAGGGCCAGGATGCGGGCAGGCGCAGGGTGGCGGTGCGCGCGTGAAAGGCCAGCCGGCCGGCGGTGTGCAGCAGCCGGTAGCGCAGCTTCTTGGGTTCGGCGTTGGCGAGCTCGCCGGTGAGCAGGAGGGTCTGGGTCCACGCGATCAGGTCGTGCGCGAGCAGGACCAGCGCCAGCCAGACGCGGTTGTGTTCGAAGTCGCGGAACGGCAACGCCGCGAGGCCGGTGTCCTTGTCGTTTCGGATGTGGTCCTCAACGCCGGCGCGCGCGCGGTGACGGCGTTCGAGCTCGGCGATGTCCTCGCCGGGTTGGTCGGTGAGGGTGGCCTGGAAGCGGTAGCCGTCGTGGTCGGTGAACGACAGCTGCGGGCCGGGATGTGGGCGCTCGCGACGGACGAGCACCCGCGAACCGGCCGGCCAGGCGTTCAGGTCGAGCCGGGTTGTGAGCTCGCAGACCTGCCCGTTGGGGCGCTTGTCGCCGTCTTGATCGACGGTCGCCACCCAGGATGCTTCGGGCGTGGCGAGGATCGCGGCGCGGACCTGCTCGCTCAGGTCGTAGCCGACTGAGTAGCGAACGCGGTGCTCGCGCGCCCAGCCCAGCAGCTTGTGGGTGGCGCCGGCGCTATCGACGCGCAGCAGCAGCTCGATTTCCTCGACGCTCGCCTGCGGGATCTGGGCGACGGCCTGCTCGCCGACCTCGATCTGATCGGCGGCGGTGTTCGCGCCCGCGTTGCCCGGGCGCAGCGAGCCGCCGAGCGCCTCGCCGGTCTGATCGCTGGAGGCGAGCATCGGGTGAAAGCCGTAGCAGCCCTTGCGCGCGGCGCTGGTCATCCAGTGCTTACTCGAACAAGAGCTGGACAACGCGCTTGTGTGTGGGGCGTCGAGGCCTCACTGACTCGCTCGGGGCCGAGTTGGCACACGCCGGCGGCGCGCGACTTAATAGTCGCTCGGATCGAGCGAGTTCCACTTCGAGGCGTCGGCACAGAACGGTCCGGCATCGGCGAGACAGTTGCTTGTGTCGCCGCGGCCGAATCGAGCGGCCTGCGTGTCGAGATTGTTGATGTCGTCGTTCGTCACGTGGGACATGCAGCCGTCGAGTTGAGCCTGGGATTTCGCGCCGTAAAGGCAGTACGGACGGACGTAGTGATTCCGCGCGCTGTTGCTTCCTTGCAAACCGACAACGGCAAACACCGTGAGAATCGCTACGGGCGCTACCCACGATCGGTCCGGCCTGTATCGAGCGTCGTCCGACCAGATGAGGGTGCTGTCGCCGCGCTTGCGGAGGCTGCGTTCTGCGGCCCGACGCTGGCGTGACCCCGTAGGTTCGGTCCGGTGCTTGTGAGAGTTCTACGCGCCCACGATCATGGGCGAGCGAGGAACTCAGATGAAGCAGCGCAGGCACACCCCGGAGCAGGTCATCCGCAAGTTGCGCGAGGCCGACAGGCTGTTGGGCGAGGGCAAGGTCATCGCCGAGGTCGCCCGCGCGCTGGAGGTCTCCGAGGTGACCTATCACCGGTGGCGCAACCAGTACGGCGGGATGAAGGCCGACGACGTCAAGCGCCTGAAGGAGCTTGAGCGCGAGAACCAGCGGCTGAAGGCGATCGTGGCCGACCAGGCCTTGGAGTGCCGGGCGCTGAAGGAGGTGGCGCGGGGAAACTGGTGAGCCCAGCCCGCCGGCGCCGGGCGGTCGCGATGCTCTGCGATCGTCTCGGCGTCAGCGAGCGCTGGGCCTGCCGGGTCGTGGGCCAGCACCGCTCCACGCAGCGCCGCGAGCCGGTCTGCGCCGGCGATGATGAGGCGTTGCGCACGGTGCTGCGCGACTTCGCCGGGCTGCGTCCGCGGTGGGGCTACCGTCGCGCGCACGATCACCTCGACGAGCTGGGCTGGAGCGTGAACCGCAAGCGCGTGCAGCGTCTGTGGCGCGAGGAAGGGCTCAGGGTGCCCCGCAAGGCGCGCAAGCGCGCTCGGACCGGCGACTCGACGGCGCCGGCGGGCCGGCTGCACGCGCAGCGGCCCGATCATGTGTGGGCGTTTGACTTCAGTTCGACCAGACCGCCGACGGCCGCGTCATCAAGTTGCTGAACGTCGTCGACGAGTTCACCCGCGAAGCGCTGGTGATGCACGTCGACCGGTCCGTCAGCGCCGATCAGACCGTCGCGGTGCTCGAGCAGATCGTCGCTGAGCGTGGGCGCGCCCCGGAGCATCTCCGCGCGACAACGGCCCGGAGATGACCGCCCACGCGCTGATCGACTGGTGCCGCCAAGCAGGCGCGACGACGCGCTACATCGACCCGGGCGCGCCGTGGCAGAACGGCTATCGGACAGGAACCAACCGCCGACGAGCGCGGCGACGATCGCCAATTTCCGCGCTGCGCGATTGGACTGCGATTTCGGCACCTTCGGCTCTTCTGTTGCCACAGTGCCGCTCAGCCTTTCGATGCGGTGGTTCACAGTCAAGAGGCGCGATGAGGGCGGGGAATCTCGTTCGCGCAAGGACTCTGCGACTAGTGTCGGTTCCATGTCTGATGCGGAGCGGCGCTTGCAAGAGGCACAGGACCGCCGTGACGAGTTACTTGCGGAGTTCCAGGCACTGGGAGCCCGGCGCCACGAGCTTGAGAGGCCACTTCTCGAGCGCGCTCGACTCGAACGGATCTTGTCGGCTCCTGATGACTTCCCGACGTTGATTTGGCCGAGATCCGCGCGAGATTGCCCGCAGCGCGCGGGCTGGCCGCCAACGTGGAAGCAGCGCAAGAGGAGACGAAGGACAAGGAGCGCCGAGTCCACGACGAACTCGGCAAGCAGGCCGCCCTGGTCAAGCGTTGTAAGAAGGAGGTCCGAAAGGAGAACGCAGCGGAAGTCGCCGAAGCGCAAGAAGTCGAGATGCAGCGCGCTCTCGATGACGCGCAATACCGCGCAACGCCGCAAGACTCACTCGACCGCCTGCTCGATCTCATTCGCAGTCACAACGCGCAGGGCAGGCGCAATCGCTGGATTCTCGTCGCGAGCATTGCGTCGATGCTCGCGGCTCGCGCGATCTGGAAGCTGTATCTGTCCGACGTCGACGCGCCTGCGCTCGTATTCGGAGGGTCCCAGGACTGGAAGCTCGCCGCCCTCGTCTGGCCCGTGGCGTGGATCCCGATCGTCGCACTCGCACATTGGAGATCCCACGCGCTCAGATCATCGGCGGCGCGCTGATTGCTCCGCTCGCGGTTGCAGCCGTCGCCTACGGAATGCGTGACGACCGGCGGTGGCAGCACGAGGCGCGACAAGTGTTCGCTCGGTACACGCATCGCTTCCCCACGGGGCGGCTGCACGCCGTTGCAATTCGCAGCCAGTACCAGTCGGTCATCGACATTTGCGCTCAGGAAGGGCCTGATCCCAACCCGAACCGAGACTTCGACGAGCAACTGTTCTGCCTTGACATGGTTCTCAACCGCCCGAAAGGCAACGAAGTGTTCGGTGGGTGGCGGCAGCGTGCAGATGCAGCGGGACCGGAGGACGGCGGTTTCGACTGCTTCGGCGACGTGCGCGTGGAGAACAACTGCTGAGCCGAGCGACGCTTCACATCGCGCCCCGGAAGGCCGGTTACGGGTCGCGCGTCCGCAGAGTGACCGATTGCTAGAGGAACGGGTCGTAGGCCCTGGCGCCTACCGCAATCTCGGCGTTCCTCGCGAAGAGCCGGTGTTCGACTTCATCCCGGTCGCGTGCCACCCACGCCTGCCACTCGAACGCTTCAGCGACCGCTTCATCGAGCGCCTCGTGCAACGTGCCCAATTCGGCGTAAGCGCCTTCATCGACGTCGTTGTAGAGCGTCGTCAGGCCGATCTCGCGCTCGGCACAGATCAAGGCGCGTCGCTCGCTTATCGAACGCGCCAACTCAGCGATGGGCGCCTTCCGGCCTTCGGGCGGATCCGGCCACGGAAACGTGGCGAACGAGTTGACGGTGTAGCGCGGGCGAGTCTCCAGCTTCGTGGAGCGTTCGGTCGCCCACCGTGTATGAATCGAGGAAGTCAGGACTCCGAACGAGTAGTCATCGTCGAAGGCGAAGACGCTCGTCAGGTTGGAAGGACACCAGTGCGGCTCGCACCAGACCATCGAGAACCGCTTCGCCTGTGCCGGACACGCGATGAAGCGGTCTAGATCATGCACCGTCGCGAAAAGCTCCCGGACCGTCCTCGACAGCTTCCACCACTGCGTTCGCTCGCGTGGCTTTTTGTGCTGGTCGCGCATCGGCTTGACGCGGACGCGGACGATGTCGAGTGCGGCCGGCCATCGCATCGCTTCCTCAAGGGGGCGCTCGGCGAAGTCGATGATCCACCGCCGAGGCGCGAGGCGTGGATTCTTCGTGATGTCGTCCCCGATGAGGTACGGCCGAACGATCTCGCCGTAGTCCGCGTGGTCGAGCGCAAGCAGCCGCGCCGCTTCCTCGTCCGTCAGCACGAACCCATCGCCGCCTGGCACGACTCCGTAGAACTGTCGGCCACGGTTCTGCCGAAGCGGGAGCGCAGTGCGACTCTCTAGCCCCGGGCGCAGCTCACTCGTGACCCCGGCCACGACCGCGCCGTCGAGCACGTACGGCCCAGAATCGTTCGTCGGCTCTTTGATCCAGTTCACAATGCTGACGTGTACGTTCGCGACGCCCGGCCAACGCTGGGAGCGGACCGCGCTCGTGATGACGCCGCCCGTCTCGGTGATGTACCGCAGACTCGCTTCTCGGTTCTTTCCTTCTGCGATCGAGTTTGTTGCGACGAATCCGGCGCGCTGATCCGGGAGCAGCCGCTGCTGAGCGAGCCTGAACCAGTAGACACAATGGTCCTTGACACCAACGCCGAACTCGTTATCGAGGAAGCGCACATAGCTATCGCCGAGTTGCGAGCGCATGTGCTTCGTGCCGTGATACGGCGGGTTTCCGATGATGACGCTGCACTGAGGCCACGGGACGCGCAGGGCGTCGCCGACCTCGATCCCTGACAGGTCATCGAGCGGGAGTGTCGCCTCGTCGAGGTCTAGCTCATCGACAGCGAGCTTGTGGGCCATCCAGAGCGTCACACGGGCTAGAGAAACGGCGAATGGATTGATTTCGATGCCCCGGATGTTGTGGAGCGGGAAGAACACGCTGAGAGCGCGCTGGTCGCTCAGCCCGGCCCTCTGTCGCAGCTCGTGCTCGCGGGTCTGGAGTCGTTTCTCCAGGCGCCGCAGCTCTCGATATGCGACGTAAAGGAAGTTCCCTGATCCGCAGGCAGGATCGAGGATGACGAAGTTCAACAACTCGGTCTGCAGCTGCTGCGCCTGCCGGTGCGTGTCGGCGTTTTCGATTCGCTCTCGCCAAGGGTCCACGACGGTGGGCCGCACTACTTTGAAGATCTCCGGTTCTGGCGTGTAATGCGCTCCGAGCGCCCATTGCGACTCCTTGCCGAGCGCGCCCTCCAACAGCGTCCCGAAAATCTGCGGTTCTACGCGCTTCCAATCGTAATCGCACGCGCCTCGCAGCACTTCTAGTTCTTCCTCGAGCAGGTGGACTCGGGCGGGGTGCTCGAACAAGCCGCCGTTCACGTATCGCGTCTCCGCATAGAGGCCCCCTGGGGGCCGGGGACCCGAGGTGTTGAGCCATTGGAACAAGCCGCCGAGATCGTCCGCACTGGAGTGGGACGAATTCGCAAGCAACTCCTCCACGATCCGCGTGAAGAGCTGCCGCTCTAGAAGACCGCTGAAATAGTCGTGGTGCTGTCCGGCGGGTTTAAGACCCTGTCGGCATGCTCGCGACGATGTCTGGCCAGGTGGGGTTCTTTGATGCGGCCGAGGTTGCTCGGCCGTTGCCGGAGGGGTCGTTTTTCGC
>JBBQLH010000051.1:0-28992 GCA_038327685.1 Solirubrobacterales bacterium | reverse complement strand
AGCGACGAGCCGCCCATGCCGAGCAGCACCGCGTCGGTGTAGCCCTCGGCCGAGCACTGCGCGGCGAACGCCTCGAGGTCGTCGATGTGCTCGGCGTAGGACTCCGGCGCCTGCAGCCCGCCGAGCCGGTCGGCGACCTCGGCCTGCCCGGCCGGGCCCCAGAGCGTGTCGTCCTTGGACCAGATCCGGCGCGCGACGCGCTCCTCCTGGGCGCGCTTGACGAGCTCGGCGATGAGCGGCTCGAGGTCGTCGGGGAGGGAGGAGTCGATCGTCTCCGGGCGGCCCGTGAAGATCGCCTCGCGCTTGGCCTCGATGCCGGCGAGCAGCTTCTCCATCGGCGTGACGAACGCGTCGATGCCCGCCTGCAGGAGAGCGTCGGTGACCTCGTCCATGTCGATGCCCGCGTCTGCGAGCGCCCTGAGCACCGGTTCCGGGTCCTCGCACACCGCCTGGCCCCTGACCTCCAGGCGCTCGGCGCAGGCCAGGAGCGTGGGCATCGGCATCGTGTTGACCGTGTCGGGCCCGGCGAGCTCCTCGACGTACTTCGTCTCCGAGTAGGCCGGGTTCTTGACGCCCGTCGACGCCCACAGCGGGCGCTGCACCGGCGCGCCGGCCTCACGCAACCCGGCGAAGCGCTCGCCGCGGAAGATCACCTCGAAGCGCCGGTAGGCGGCGCGGGCGTTGGCGACAGCGGCCTTGCCCATCAGTTCGTCGTGACCGCCGGCCTCGAGACGCTTGTCGACCTCGCTGTCCACGCGCGAGACGAAGAACGAGGCGACCGAGTGGCGGTCGAGCGGCTTGCCCTCCTCGTGGCGGCGCTCCATCGCGCGGACGAACGCCGCCATGATGCGCTCGTACGCGCTGACCGCGAACAGCAGCGTGATGTTCACGTTGAGGCCCTCGTAGAGCGCCTCCTCGACGGCCGGGACGCCCTCTTCCGTCGCGGGGATCTTGATCATCACGTTGGGGCGGTCGACCAGGCCCCAGTACTGGCGCGCCTGCTCGAGCGTGCCCGCCGTGTCGTGGGCGAGCCGCGGCGCGACCTCGAGCGAGACGTAGCCGTCCTCGCCGCCGGTCTCCTCGTAGACGGGTCGCAGCACGTCGCAGGCGAGCTGCACGTCGCGCACCGCCATGCGGCGGTAGACCTCGCGCGCGCTCAGCCCCTCGCGGGCCAGCGACTCGAGCTCGGTGTCGTAGTCGGGCGAGCCGAGGATCGCCTTCTCGAAGATCGCGGGGTTGGAGGTCACCCCGCGCAGCGAGTCCTCCTCGACCATCCGCTGGAGCTCCCCGCTCGAGATCACGCTGCGGCGGATCTGGTCGAGCCAGACGCTGGTCCCGGCGGCGGTCAGCGCGGCGAGGCGCTCGTTGACTTCTGTGCCACTCATCTCGGAACCTCCGCTCGCACTACCCGTTCCACCACCGCGCGTGCACGCTCGGCGACCGCCTCGCCGGTGAACCCGAAGTGCTCGTAGAGCAGCTTCGCCGGCGCCGACGCGCCGAAGCCCTCCATCGCCACGACGTCGCCGTGGTCGCCGACCCAGCGGTGCCAGCCCAGCGGGCTCGCGGCCTCGACCGCCACGCGGGCGCGCACGGACGGCGGCAGCACGCCGTCGCGGTACTCCTCGTCCTGCTCGGCGAAGCGGTCCAGGCACGGCATGCTGACGAGCCGGACGCGCAACCCGTCGGCCTCGAGCAGCTTGCGCGCGTCGTCGGCGACCGCGACCTCGGAGCCCGTGCCCATGAGGATCAGGTCGGGCTCGTCGGCGTCGTGGAGCACGTAGGCGCCGCGCTCGATCGCGTCGTCGGGGATCGCGGCCGGGTCCCACGCCGGCAGGCCCTGGCGCGAGAGCGCGAGCACCGTCGGGGCGCCGGTCTGGGTGAGCGCGAAGTGCCAGGCGCGCGCCGTCTCGTTGAAGCCCGCAGGTCGCACGACGTTGAGGTGGGGCGTGGCGCGCAGCGTGGCGAGCTGCTCGATCGGCTGGTGGGTCGGGCCGTCCTCGCCGAGGCCGATCGAGTCGTGCGTGAACACGAACACGGACGGGATCCGCATCACCGCGGCGAGGCGGATCGAGCCCTTCATGTAGTCGCTGAAGATCAGGAAGCCGGCGCCGAACGCGCGCAGCCCGTGCAGCACGAGGCCGTTGACGATCGCGCCCATCGCGTGCTCGCGGATGCCGAAGTGCAGGTTGCGCCCGTCATAGGCGTCGCGCTCGACGTCGCCGCCGTCGTCGATCAGCGTCAGCGTCGAGGGCGCGAGGTCGGCCGAGCCGCCGATCAGCTCGGGCACCTGCCCCGCCGCCCACTGGATGACCTCCTGGGAGGCCTTGCGCGTGGCGATCATCCCGGCGTCGGGGCCCTGGCTCGGGAGCTCGGCGTCCCAGCCCGCAGGCAGCTCGCGGGCGAGCATTCGCTCGAGCTCGGCGGCTTCGTCCGGGTACTCGCCGCGGTAGGTCGCGAAGCGCTCGCGCCACGCCGACTCCAGCTCCTCACCGCGCGGCACGCACTCGCGGAAGCGCGCGAGCGCCTCGTCGGGGATGAAGAACGGCTCCAGGCTCGGCCAGCCGTAGACCTCCTTGGTGAGCCTGATCTCCTCCTCCCCCAGCGGCGCGCCGTGGGCGCCGTGGGTGTCCTGCTTGTTCGGCGACCCGGGCGCGATGTGCGTGCGGACCACGATCAGCGACGGCCGCTCGTCGGCCTGCGCGGCGTGCACGGCCTCCTCGATGCGGTCGAGGTCGAGGTCCTCGCCGAGGTTCTGCACCTGCCAGCCGTAGGCCTCGAAGCGCGTCGGCACGTCCTCGGAGAACGACAGCGCGGTGTCGCCCTCGATCGAGATGTGGTTGTCGTCGTAGAAGCAGATCAGGCGGCCGAGCCGCAGATGGCCGGCCAGCGAGCAGGCCTCGGAGGCGACGCCCTCCTGGAGGTCGCCGTCGGAGGCGATCACGTACGTGCGGTGGTCGACGATCTCGTGGCCCGGGCGGTTCAGGCGCGTCGCGAGCATGCGCTCGCCGAGCGCGAGGCCGACCGCGGTCGAGATGCCCTGGCCGAGCGGGCCGGTCGTCGTCTCGATCCCGGGCGCGTGGCCGTGCTCCGGATGGCCGGCGCAGGGCGAGCCGAGCTGCCGGAACGACTTGATGTCATCGAGCGAGACGCCGTAGCCCGTGAGGTGCAGCGCCGAGTAGAGCAGCATCGAGGCGTGCCCGCAGGAGAGCACGAAGCGGTCGCGGTCGGGCCAGTCCGGGCGCGTGGGCGCGTGCTCCATGACGCGCGTATAGAGGACGTGGGCGATCGGCGCGAGGGCCATCGGCGTCCCCGGATGGCCCGAGTTGGCGCGTTGGACCGCATCCATCGAGAGCGTCCGGATCGTGTTGACACACAGCTCATCGAGGGCGTTCCGATCCATGGCGAGCGAAGCGTACGCGACCGGCGTCATACCCTGTAGATAGGCAACCAGAAAGGCCGCGATGGCGACCGAAGAGCAGATCACGAAGACCGACGAGCAGTGGCGCGCAGAGCTCTCCCCGGAGCAGTACGACGTGCTGCGCAAGGGCGGGACGGAGCGCGCCTTCACCGGGCAGTTCTGGAACGTCAAGGACGACGGCGTCTACCGCTGCGCGGGCTGCGGCGCCGAGCTGTTCAGCTCCGGCACCAAGTTCGACTCCGGCACCGGCTGGCCGAGCTTCACCGAGCCGGCGGTCGCCGCCGCCGTCGAGACGCGTGAGGACAAGTCGCTGTTCATGCGCCGCACCGAGGTCGTCTGCCGCCGCTGCGGCGGCCACCTCGGCCATGTCTTCGAGGACGGCCCCGCCGACCAGGGCGGCCTGCGCTACTGCATCAACTCGTGCGCGCTCGAGTTCGACACGGGCGACAGCGCGGCGAGCAAGCCCAGCCCGACGTAGCTGCAACCGCTCGCGCGGGCGAGTGCGCGGTGGCGCCCGGCGAGGCGGCCGCGCACGGTGCCCGCGACGAGCGCGTAGGTCGAGTCGCTGAGCGTCGCGAGCACGAGGAACAGCACGCCGAGCGCGAGGACCTGCGGGGCGACCGCGCCGCGGTCGGGATCGACGAACTGCGGCAGGAAGGCGAGGAAGAACAGCGCTGTCTTCGGGTTGAGGCTGTTGACGACCACGCCCTGCCAGAACAGCCGCTTGCGCTCGACCGGTCCGGCCTGACCCGGCTCGGGCTCCTCGCCGTCGAGCAGCCGGCGGATCCCGATGACGATGAGATACGCCGCGCCGGCGTACTTGACCATGCTGAACGCCGTCGCCGAGGAGGCCAGCAGCGCGGACACTCCGATCGTCGCCGCGGTCACGTGGACGAGCCCGCCGGCCTGGATGCCGAGGGCCGACACGATCCCCGCGGTACGGCCTTCCGCGAGCGAGCGTGAGACGATGTAGATCACCGACGGGCCGGGCACCGCGAGGAATGCGGCGCTGGCCGCGGCGAAGATGACGAACGTGTGGAGCTCGGGCATGTCCTCGATCCTACGGGTTCGGCCCCAACCGATCGGGGGGACGGAAG
This sequence comes from Solirubrobacterales bacterium, assembly GCA_038327685.1. Taxonomy (GTDB): domain Bacteria; phylum Actinomycetota; class Thermoleophilia; order Solirubrobacterales; family Solirubrobacteraceae; genus DASQFQ01. Next base: position 24,477 of record JBBQLH010000051.1, on the reverse strand, counting down.
GCATATGGACAGCCTCGCCTGGACGCTCCTGCAGCGATGGATCGCCCAGGCCGCAAACGACGTCACGGTCATACCGGCGGACGCGGACGAGGCGCCGGGCACGCTCGAGGCGCTCGGCGTCAATGACCGCTCCGTGCTCGGCGCGCTCGCCGCGAGCACGGGCGGATTGAAGGTCGACCACGGCTGGCTGTGCGTGCTCGGAGGGCCGAGTCTCCCGGAGTGGCGCGACAAGCTGGACAGCGAGCTGGTCGTCGGCCACGACGTCGTCGCCGGCTTCTACGCCGTCGACCAGCACGAGGGCGAGGTGCGCTACCTCGCGCCGGAGACCCTCGAATGGACGGGGACCGAGATGGGCCACAGCGAATGGGTGCACTGGACGCTCGCAGGCGACCTCGAGGCGTTCTACACGCATCTGCGCTGGCCCGGCTGGGAGGAGGAGAGCGCCGCGCTCGCGCCCGGCGAGGGGTTCGAGATCGACCCGCCGCCGTTCACGCGCGAGGGCCGGTCGATCGCCGCCGCGGGGCGCAAGGCGGCGCCGATGAGCGCGCTCTGGGACCGCCAGCAGGCGTTCATCGAGGAGTTCGGGGCCTGATGGGCCGCCGCGTCCCGCTCGCGCTGTTCTTCCTCGGCGCGGGGATCCTGCACTTCGTCAAGCCGGGCGCCTACGAGCCGACCGTGCCCGACCTGCTGCCGGCCCACCGCGACATCGTCTACGTGAGCGGCGTCGCGGAGATCGCCGGCGCGCTCGCGATCCTGCCCGACCGCTCCGCCCGCTGGGCGGGCTGGTGGCTGATCGCGCTGCTGGTCGCCGTCTTCCCCGCCAACGTGAACATGGCGGTCAACGCGGAGCGCTTCCGGGCGGTTCCGGAAGCGCTCCTGTGGGTGCGGCTGCCGCTCCAGGCCGTGCTGATCGCCTGGGTCTGGCGCGCGTCGCAGCGACGCTAGGCGGCGACGGGCACGACCTCGACCTCGCCGCGGCGCGCCGCCTCGGCGTGCTCGCGGCTGGTGCGGCTGGAGATCAGCACCACGGTCAGGATCGCCCCGAGGACGGCGAAGCCCGCGCCGACGGTGAACGCGTCCTGGAAGCCGTCGGTCAGCGCCCCGGGCAGCGCGCTCTTGGCGCCGTGGGCGGCGGTCAGCGCGTCCTTGGTGGTCGAGTTCGCGATCGACGCCAGGATGGCCAGGCCGAGCGCGCCGCCGACCTGCTGCGAGGTGTTGATCAGCCCGCTCGCCAGCCCGGACTCCTCGGCGGAGACCCCCGCGACGGCGGCGATCGTCAGCGGGACGAAGACGAGCCCGAGCCCGACGGCCGCCAGCAGCGAGGGGAACAGCACGTCGCCGACGTAGGTGCCGCCGGGCGACACCTGCGCGAACCACGCGAGCCCGGCGGCGACGAGCAGGAACCCGGCCACCATCACGGGCTTGAAGCCGACCTTCGTGACGAGCTGCGATGCGACCCCGGCCGAGATGATGATCCCGCCCGCCAGCGGCAGGTACGCGATGCCCGCCTTCAGCGCGTCGAAGCCGAGCACGTTCTGCATGTACAGCGACACGAAGTAGAACATCGAGAACAGCGACATCGCGACGAGCACCGCGACGACGTTGGCGCCCGTCAGCGTGCGCTTGCGGAAGATCGCGAACGAGATCAGCGGGTGACGCGAGCTCAGCTCGATGGCCACGAACGCCGCGATCAGCGCCAGCGAGACCGCGATCAGGCCGAGCGTGCGCGTCGAGCCCCAGCCCACGTTGACCGCATCCACGAGCGCGTAGACGAGCAGCGAGATGCCGCCGGTGATCGAGACCGCGCCGGCCACGTCGTAGCGCCGCGGGCCGGTCTCGCGGCTCTCGACCAGCAACCGCCCCGTGAGCGCGGCGGCGGTGAGGGCGACCGGCACGTTGACGAACAGGACCCACTCCCAGCCGAGGTACTCGGTGAGCACGCCGCCGAGCAGCACGCCGACCGCGCCGCCGGAGCCGGCCACGGCGCCCCAGACGCCGAGCGCGCGGTTGCGCTCCGCGCCCTCGGCGAAGGTCGTGGTGAGGATCGAGAGCGCGGCGGGCGAGAGGATCGCCGCGCCGAGGCCCTGGAGTGCGCGGGCCGCGATCAGCTGGCCCTCGCTGGCCGACAGGCCGCCGAGCAGCGACGCGAGCGCGAACAGGACGAGGCCGACGGTGAACACGCGGCGGCGGCCGAGCAGGTCGGCCATGCGCCCGCCGAGCAGCAGGAAGCCGCCGAAGACGAGCGTGTAGGCGTTGATCACCCAGGAGAGGTCCTCGCGGGAGAAGTCGAGGTCGCGGCCGATCGACGGCAGCGCGACGTTGACGATCGAGGCGTCGAGCACGACGACGAACTGCGCCGCCGCGAGGAGGGCGAGCGCGAGGCCCTTTCTCGATACCTGCTCTGACTGACTCAAGACGTACTCCTCAGAAAAGTGGAAGCGGTATTCCGTTTACCTCAGGGACGATACGGAATTGAAGTTCCGGTTGTCAACCCCTACAGTTGTGAACGTGTCGATTGGCACAGAGGAGGTCCAACGCCCCCTGCGGGCCGACGCGCGCCGCAATCGCGAGCGCGTGCTCAAGGCGGCCCGGGCCGTGTTCTCGGCCCAGGGCCGCGAGGCCCATCTCGAGGACGTCGCGAGCCGCGCCAAGGTCGGCGTCGGCACGGTCTACCGGCACTTCCCGACCAAGGACGCGCTGCTCGAGGCCCTCGCCCGCGAGCAGTTCGAGATCCTGACGCGCTGGTCGCTCGAGGCGGAGGCGGTGCCCGACCCCTGGGCGGCGTTCGAGGCGATGATCTGGCGCGGCGCCGAGCTGCAGGCCTCCGACCGAGCGCTGATGGAGGCGGTCGCCGAGTTCAAGCCCAGCGTGGCCCGGCAGGCCGAGGAGCTCCATGCCTCGACCGAGCGCCTGCTGCGCCGCGCCCAGGCGGCCGGCGCGGTGCGCGCCGACGCCACCGGCGAGGACGTGCAGCTGATGATGTGCGGGCTCGGCAGCGTGATGCAGATGAGCGGCGACGGCTGGCGTCGCTATCTGACCGTCATGCTCGACGGTCTGCGCGCTTAGCCGAACGCGCAGCTACCCTCTCGCGACGATGAGCGCCGACGTCGCCGATCCCGAGGTCCTCGAGGTCGCCTGGGACCTCGCGCCGCTGCTCGACGGCGATCCGGCCGACCCGGTCGCCGCCGTCGACGCGATGCTCGCCGAGGCACAGCAGCGCGCCGACCGCTTCGCCGAGCGCTACGCCGGCCACGTCGCCGAGCTCGACGGGCCCGGCCTCGCGGAGGCGATGCGCGAGCTGGGCGGGCTGCAGGAGCTGGTCGCGCGCGCCGGCACCTTCAGCGGCCTGTACTTCTCGACCGACACCGCCGACCCGGCGCGCGGCGCGCTCTACCAGCGGGTCCAGGAGCACGCGACGCCGATCGAAACGAAGCTGCTGTTCTTCGAGCTCGAATGGGCCGCGGTCGACGACGCGCGCGCCGACGAGCTGCTCGCCGGCGACGGGCTCGACTTCTGCCGGCACCACCTGCGCACGGCCCGGCGCTACCGGCCGCACCTGCTCTCCGAGCCCGAGGAGAAGATCCTCGCCGAGAAGGCGCTGACGTCCCGCAACGCCTGGGGCCGGCTGTTCGAGGAGCAGGTCGCCGCGCTCGAGGTCGAGCTCGAGGACGGCGCCCCGCCGGTCTCGCTCGAGGTCGCGCTGTCATACCTGCACTCGCCCGACCGCGCGGCGCGCGCGCAGGCCGCCGAGCGTGTCACCGCCGCGCTCGCGCCCGACCTGCGCACGCGCGGCTTCGTCTTCAACACGCTGCTGGCCGACAAGATGGTCGACGACCGGCTGCGCAACTACCCGCACTGGCTCGCGAGCCGGAACCTCGCCAACGAGGCCTCCGACGAGTCCGTGCAGGCGCTCGTCACCGCGGTCCGCAACCGCTACGAGCTGACGCGGCGCTGGTACCGGCTCAAGGCCAGGCTGCTGGGGCTCGACCGGCTCGCGGACTACGACCGCATGGCCGCGGTCACGGATGAGAACCCGACCATCGCGTGGAGCGAGGCGCGCGAGCTCGTGCAGGACTCCTACTCGTCCTTCTCGCCTGCGCTCGGCGACCTGGTCCGGCGCTTCTTCGACGAGAACTGGATCGACGCGCCGGTGCGCCCGGGCAAGCGCTCGGGGGCGTTCTGCGCCTACGCGGTGCCGTCGGTGCACCCCTACGTGATGCTCAACTGGACCTCGCGGCGCCGCGACGTGCTGACGCTCGCGCACGAGCTCGGCCACGGCGTGCACGCCGCGCTCGGGGGCCGCCAGGGCATCTACCACATGGCGACGCCGCTGACCTTGGCCGAGACCGCGAGCGTGTTCGGCGAGACGATCGTCTTCGGCCGTCTCCTCGAGCGCGCCGAGACGCCGGAATCGAAGCTCTCGCTGCTCGCGGAGTCGATCGAGGGCTCGATCGCCACCGTCTTCCGCCAGATCGCCATGAACCAGTTCGAGGACCGCATGCACACCGAGCGGCGCGAGCACGGCGAGCTCGCGCTCGACCACATCGGCGAGCTGTGGGCGCAGTCGCAGCAGGAGCTGCTCGGCGACGCCGTCGAGGTCACCGAGGGCTACCGGACCTGGTGGTCCTATGTGCATCACTACATCAGCGTCCCGGGCTACGTCTACGCCTACGCGTACGGGCAGCTGCTGGCGCTCGCGGTCTACGGCCGCTACGAGGAGGAGGGCGAGGCGTTCGTGCCCGCCTACCTCGAGCTGCTGGAGGCCGGCGGCTCGCGCTCGCCCGAGGAGCTCGGCGCGATCGTCGGCATCGACCTCGCGGACCCGGGCTTCTGGGACCGCGGCCTCGCGCTCGTCGAGCGCCAGCTCGACGCCGCCGAGGCGGCCGCGCAGGAAGCCGGTCGGCTCTAGGCGGCCGGCGGCGCGCTCAGCACCGCCCGCGCGATCACCCGCGCCACCGCCTCGAGCTCCTCCACTCGCACACGCTCGTCGACCGCGTGGGCGCGCTCGAGCCCGTTCGTCCCCACCATCACGGTCGGGATCCCGCGCGCGCAGAAGAGCCGCATGTCGGCCCCGTAGGGCACGCCCGCCAGACGCGCCGCGCCGCCGCCCTCGGCCCGCACCGCCGCCGCCACGGCGCGGACCCAGGGATGGTCGGGATCGGTCTCGCCGGGCGCGAACTGACCGCCGGTCCACTGCACCTCCACCGGCGGCGCCTCGCCGTCGGCCAGCGCGGCCTCGAGCGCGGCGCGGGCATCGTCGAGCGAGGCGCCGAGCGGGACGCCGAGCCGGCCCTCGACGACCACGCGGTCGGGGACCGAGCTCGACCACTCGCCGCCCTCGATGCGGCCCACGCTGACCGGGTAGGGCAGCGCGAGCGCCTGCATCGCGGGATGCTCGACGTCGCGGTTGAGCGCGCGCTCGTGCGCCTGCAGCGCGAGGTGCGCCGCGAGGTAGCGATCGAGCGCGGAGCGCCCTTCGAGGCGCATCGCGGCGTGCGCGGCGCGCCCGCGCACGGTGGCGCGGAAGGTCAGCGCGCCGGCCTGCGCGCAGACGACGTCGAAGCCGGTCGGCTCGGGGATCAGGCACGCGTCGAAGGCGGCGTCGCGCTCGAGCGCGGCGAACGTCCCGAGCCCGCCGTCCTCCTCCGACGCGACGGCCTGCAGCACCACCGCCCGCGCGGGCTCGGGCGCGTCGCGCAGGGCGATCAGCGCGTGCAGCGCGGCGGCGACCGCTCCCTTCATGTCGACGGAGCCGCGACCGTGGAGCCAGCCGGCCTCGACGCGGCCCGACCACGGGTCCTGGTGCCACTCCTCCCCGCCCGGTCCGACCACGTCGACGTGGCCGTTGAGGCAGACGCGGCCGGGCCGCTCGCCGGGGAGCGTCACGGTCAGGCCGCAGAGCTCCGTCCGCGGCGCCTCCTCGCCGGGATGCGCGGGATGCGCGCGCAGCACCGCCAGCTCGTGGACGTGCAGCTCGGCCTCGAGCCCGTGGCCGGTGGCCAGCTCGCCGAGGCGCTCGAGCACGGCGCGCTCCTCGCCGGTCACGCTCGGCACCCGCACGAGCGCCGCCGCGTCGTGTGCGAGGGCGTCGCGGTCGATCACGCCGGCGCGGCGAACGTCGCCTCGGCCCGGCCCACCTGCTCGCCGCGCGAGTTCATCACCGGCGCCTCGCGCAGGCGCTCGAGCAGGGGCCCGGCGGCGACCACGCCCAGCCGCTCGCCGAGCACGAGCAGGGCGGCCGGGTCGAGTCCGCGCATCGCGCCGTCGAGCACCTTGAGCGCGGCGCCGCGGCCGTCGGCCAGGCCGATGCCGAGCACGCCCTCGGCGCCGATCTTGGCGACGAGTCCGGGATGCGCGCGCATCAGCTCCGTGTCGAGGGCGCCGTCGTAGGCCACGAGCTCCGGATGCCCGGTCATCGCGCCCGCGAGGCGCTCGCCCGCCGGCCCGAGGCCGCCGCCCGCGAGCCGCCCGAACGCGTCCGCGAGCCGCGCCAGCGGCAGCGAGAACGTCTGCATGCCGCACCCGTCGGTGGCGTGCGGCAGCTCGGCGTGCTCGAGCGCCGTCGCCTCGGCGAGGCCCCGGCCCAAGGCCTCCTGCACCGGGTGGCCGGCGTCGAAGTAGCCCTCGACGGGCCAGCCCTCCGTCACCGCGAGCGCGATCGCGAACGCGTGCTTGCCCGAGCAGTTGTGACGCACGGGCGCCGGCCGCCCGCCGCGCTCGCGGTAGGCGACCGCCGCGGCAGGGTCGCGCGGCTCCGCGGGGCCGCACGCGAGATCGGCCTCCGCCCGCCCGGCCGCGCGCAGCAACTCGCGAACGCGCAGGACGTGGACGTCGTCACCGCCGTGCGACGCGCACGCGATCGCGAGGTGGTCGGGGCCGAGCGCGAAGCGCTCGAGCACACCGGCGCGCACGCCGGCCAGCGCCTGGAACGGCTTGGCCGCCGAGCGCACGAACACCTCCGGCCCGCCGTCCTCGCCGCCGGCCACCGCCCAGGCCACGCGGTGCTCGCTCTCGACCCCCGCACCGCGATGCACGCGGACGACGGCCTCGCCGATCACGAGGCGCGTACCTGGTAGATCGAGGTGAAGCCGGTCTCGAAGCCGTTGCGGGCCGCGCGCAGGTACAGCCGCCACACGCGCACGCGCTCCGGGCCCGCGAGCCGCACCGCCTCGTCGACGTTGTCGTCCAGCGCGCTCGCCCAATGGCGCAGCGTCTCGGCGTAGTCGTCGCGGAAGCCCTCGAGGTGGTGGGTCTCGAAGCCCGCGCGCTCGATCCCGAGCAGCATGCGCGAGAGCGGCTGGGGCGCGCCGTCCGGGAAGACGTAGCGCGCGGAGAACGGGCCCGGGCGCGGGTCCTCCTGCTGCAGGTTGGCGATGCCGTGCAGCAGCAGCGTCCCGCCCGGGCGCAGCGCCCCGCGCAGCCGCCGCCCGTACTCGTCCATCTGCTCGGCGCCGACGTGCTCGACCATCCCGATCGAGGCGACGGCGTCGTAGGACTCGCCGGCCAGCTCGCGGTAGTCGGCGAGGCGGAAGTCGACCAGGTCGGCGACGCCCGCCTGCTCGGCGAGCCGCCCCGCGAGATCGACCTGCGGGGCCGAGACCGTGATGCCGGTGACGTGCACGCCGTGGCGCCGGGCGGCGTGGATCGCGAACGCGCCCCAGCCCGAGCCGACGTCGAGCACGCGCTGGCCGCGCTCGAGCCCGAGCTTCTGGCAGATCAGCTCGTGCTTGGTCTCCTGGGCCTCCTCGAGCGTCGTCGCGCCGCGCGAGAAGATCGCGCACGAGTAGGCCATCGACGGGCCGAGGAAGAGCCGGAAGAACTCGGGTGGGACGTCGTAGTGGTGGCGCACGGCGCGGGCGTCGCGCTCGCGCGAATGGAAGCGCCCGCGCGGCGTCAGCTCGGCCGCGGGCGGCGACGGCGGGCGCACCACGCCCGTCGCGCGTGCGGCGGCCACGAACAGGCGCGCCTTGCGCCGGCGGTCGATCTCCGGCGGCTCCCAGTCGTCGAGCAGGCGGATGACGGCGTCGAGATCGTCGACGTCGAGCGCGCCGCTGACGTAGGCGCGCCCGAGCCCGAGCTGGCCGGGCGCGCGCAGGACGTGGGCGAGCGCCTGCGGCGAGCGGGCGGTGAAGGTGGGCCCATTGGTCCCTGTCGTGGGGACCTCGGTGCCGTCCCACAGGGAGACGGTGAAGGGGCGGTCGGGGAGCGCGTCGGTGAGCGCGGCACGAAGCGGGGCGGTGTCGGGCATCGCTTCGACGCTAGCGTGTCACGGCTCGAGGAGGCCGCCCCGCTCGGCGTCCCAGCGCCACAGCGCCTCGCCCGCCTCGATCGCGGCGTCGAGCCGCTCGTCGCGGGCGCGCAGGTCCGCTTCGACCTCGGCCGCGAGCGAAGCGGTGACGGGCGCTCTGCGCGAGGCAGTGGCCGGCCCCATCGTCGCGAGGAACTCCGCGCGCAGCGGGCGCAGCTCGGCCGCCGAGAGCGCTGGGACCGGGGCCTCGTGGAGGACGTCGCGCCAGGGGAGGATGTCGCCGACGATGTGCGCCCGCCGCATGATCTCGACGGTCGAGTCGCCGTTGGTGACATGCAGCACGCGGCCAGCGTAGAACGCTGCGTCGCGGTCGCTCCGGCGCTCCCGCTCGGATACCTTGCCGCTGTGAGCGCGCGCGTCCTTCCCGCCGATCAGGCGTTCTGGCGCCCGTCCAATCAGATGGGTGTGCTGAACACGGACATCGGCAAGCAGCTAGAGGCGGCCCCGCTGGCCGCGCGGCTCTGGCGTCTGAGCCCGGGCCAGGCGTCGACGAAGCACCGCCACGCCGAGCAGACCGAGCTGTACGTCGTGCTCGAGGGCCAAGGCCGGATGCGCACCGGCGAGGAGGTGCTGCCGTTAAACGAGCCAAGCCGCCCGGAAGGCGGCCTGTATCCCCTGCTATCGGCAGACCGCCCGAGAACCTTTAGCCCCTTGCGCGAGTTGGCGCGTTGCCGCTCGTCTAGGACCAGTCGACGCCGACCAGCGTCGGTTCCGGCTCGAGCGCGACCCCGAAGCGATCCCGCACCCCGCCGGCGATCTCGCGGGCGAGCGCGAGCAGCTCCGCGGTCGTGCCGTCGCCGCGGTTGGTCAGGGCGAGCGTGTGCTTGGAGGAGATCGCGATGCCGCTCGGGTTGCCGCGGCCGCGCTCGAAGCCGGCGCGCTCGATCAGCCACGCCGCCGAGGTCTTGACGCGCCCGTCGGGCTCGGGGAAGCGCGGGGGCCGGCCGTGCTCCGCGGCGCGCTCCTCGAGCGCCGCGAACGCGCCGGCGTCCAGGATCGGGTTGGTGAAGAACGAGCCGGCCGAGACCGAGTCGGGGTCGGCCGGGTCGAGGACCATGCCCTTGCCGCGGCGCAGGGCGAGCACGGCCGCGCGGACGGCGGCGAGCGGCGCCCCCTCCCCCGGCTCCACCTCCAGCCTGCGCGCCAGCTCGGCGTAGGTCAGCGGCGCCGACAGCTCGCGGCGCTCGAGCCTGAAGCTGACGGCGAGCACGACCCAGCGGCCCGGCGTGCGCTTGAACGCGCTCGAGCGGTAGGCGAACCCGCAGTCCGCCGCCGGCAGCTCCTCGACCAGATCGCGCTCGCGGTCGAGCACGCGTACGGAGACGACGGTCTCGGCGACCTCCTGCCCGTAGGCGCCGACGTTCTGGATCGGGGTCGCGCCGATCGAGCCGGGGATGCCCGAGAGGCTCTCGACGCCGGCGAGCCCGTCCGCGACGCAGCGCGCCACGAACGGCTCCCACTCCTCGCCCGCCTGCACCGTCAACTCGACGCGCCCGTCGCGCTCGCGCTCCTCGACCCCCGCCGTCAGCACGCGCACGACCGTGCCCGGGAAGCCCTCGTCGGCGACCACGAGGTTCGAGCCGCCGGCGACCAGCAGCAGCGGCCCGCCCGCGCTCCTGACGACCTCCAGCAGCTCCGCCTCGCTGCGCGCCTCCACGATCGCCTCGGCGGGCCCGCCGAGGCGCAGCGTGGTGAGCTCGCTCAGTCGCACTCGCGGTCCTCGCGGTCCCCGCACACGACCGCGGTCGATGCGACGTACGCCGAAGGATCGATCGTGGGGCGGGCGCCGCGGTGCGCGAGGATCATCGGCTCGCGAGACTAGGGCTCCCGTAGGATCTGCGAGGCGCCATGCGGATCGGCATCATCGGCAGCGGGCTTCCGCGAGGAGGGCGTCGGCGACGCCGGCGCGCGCCGCGGCACCCCGGACTGGCTCCTGGCCGGCCAGGGCGGGCGCACGGTCGTCGTACCGCTCAGCGAGGCGCCGCGGCTCGACGCGCTGATCGACGTCCTCGGCGCCGAGCTCCAGCGCCCGCCTGGACGAGCACAGCCCCGACGTCCAGCGCCACCTGCTGTCGGCGATCCTGCTCTGGATCGAGCGCTGGTACGACGAGTCGCGCGCCGAGCGCCGCGACGCCGACGACGCCGAGGTGCAGCTGCACCGGCGCTTCACTCGGCGGCTGGAGGAGGACTTCGCGCGCCGCCACGACGCCGCGCACTACGCCGACGCGCTCGGCGTCCCGCCCGCCGCTCTCTCGAGTGCGCTCTCGCACGTGACGGGCCGCGCGACCAAGGACCTCATCATCGAGCGCGTGATGCTCGAGGCCGCGCGGCTGCTGCGCTTCACCGACCTCGCGGTCAGCGAGGTCGCCCACCGGATCGGGTTCGCCGACCCGCTGTACTTCTCGCGCGCGTTCAAGCGCCGCCACGACGAGTCGCCACAGGCCTACCGCGACCGTGCGCGCGGGAAGTCCATGCATGCGTGACGTCCTGCCATTCCAGCCGCGTGGCGGGCGCGGCATCCTGATGCCATGACCTCGATCCAGACCCACACCCAGCCTCCGGTCCTCCCCGCCTCGCTGCGGGTGGGCACCGTCGAGCTCACCGTCACCGACCTCGACCGCTCGGTCGACTTCTACGAGTCGGCCATCGGCCTCCGGCTCCACCGCCGCGAGGACGGGCGCGCCGCGCTCGGCGCCGGCGGCGAGGACCTGCTCGTCCTCGTCGAGGACGCGAGCGCGCGCCGCGCCGGCCGCCACGCGGGGCTCTATCACTTCGCGCTGCTGCATCCCTCGCGGCTCGAGCTGGCGCGCGCCGCACAGCGCCTGGCCGGCACCCGCACCCGCATAAGCGGCGCGTCGGACCACGGCATCTCCGAGGCGATCTACCTGCCCGACCCCGACGACAACGGCATCGAGCTCGCGGCCGACCGCGGGCGCGAGCGCTGGGGCGACCTCTCGGACCCGACCCAGCTCGGCGGCCCGGAGCCGCTCGACCTCGCCGGCCTGCTCTCGCTCGTCGCGGACGCCGAGCCGGTGGCGGACGTCGCGCCCGAGACGGTCGTCGGCCACCTCCACCTGCACGTCGGCGACATGGATCGCGGGCTCGCGTTCTACCGCGACGTGATCGGCTTCGAGGTGATGACGCTGCTCGACTCGGCGGCCTTCGTCGCCGCCGGCGGCTACCACCACCACCTCGGCTTCAACATCTGGCGCGGGCGCGGCGTCCCGGCCCTCCCGCCCGGCACCGTCGGGCTGCGGCACTGGACGATCGTGCTCCCCGCCGCCGACGCGGCGGCGCTGCGCGAGCGCGTGATCGCCGCCGGCGCGCCCTACGAGGAACGCCCCGAGGGCCTGCTCGTGCGCGACCCATGGGACATCGCGCTGCTGGTCGTCGCCGAGGACTAGAGCGCGTCGCGGATCGCGGCCGCGAACGCGTCCGGTGCCTCGAGCGGCGTGAAGTGACCGACGCCGTCGAGCCGTCGCAGCTCGATGCGGCTGAAGAAGCGATCGAGCCGGTCCGACCACGCGCGCGGGAAGAGCGGGTCGTGCTCCTGCCACAGCACCGTCACCGGGGTGTGGAGGCGCTCGTCGGGCTCGGGCGCGACCTCCGCCAGCGCGGAGGCGACGGTCCCCGACCCCGCGCGATACCAGCCGATCGAGGCCGCCATCGCGCCCGGCGCGCCGTAGACGCCGACGAGGTGATCGAGGCGCGCCGCGGTCAGCTCGAACGCCGGCCCGGACCAATGGCGCCAGAAGTGCGTCAGGTACGCGCGGACCGCCGCGCGATCGCCATCGAGGACCTCCTCGACGAGCGCGAGCTGGTGGAAGGCCTGGTACCAGAACTCGCGCTGCGCGTCGGCGCTCAGCACCCGATCGCCGGGCCCGGGCAGCGGCGGCGAGAGCACGAGCGCGCGCACCGCGCCGGGTGAGCTGCGCGCGATCGCCTGGGCGATGCGGCTGCCGATGTCGTAGCCGGCGATCACCGGCGCCTCGAGGCCCAGCTCGTCCATCAGGCCGACGACACTGCGCGCCTGGGCGGCCGCCGAGTAGGCCTCGCCGGCGGGCTGCAGGTGCTTGTCGGAGCGCCCGAAGCCGCGCAGGTCCGGGACGACGACCTCGACGTCGGTCAGCAGCGGGACGACCTCGTCGTAGTCGGTGTGGTCGCCCGGCCAGCCGTGGAGCAGCACGACCGCCGCGCCTGCGCCCGCTCGCTCGTAGGCAAGCCGGAAGCCGTCGACCGGTGAGCTGGTCTGCATGGCCGGCAGATTGTGCCGCCTCGGCGCTCAGCGGCGCTTCGGCGCTGCGGCGGCGCGATCGAACTCGGCGGCGAGCACGCCCCAGCCGACCTTGCGGCGTTCGTGGGAGGTGACGACGTTCCAGTCCTCCCAGTCATAGCCGGCGGTGCGCAGCTCCTGGCCGGCGGCGACCGTCTCGATCTCGATGCGCCCGGTGCGCTTGGAGGTCACGGCCGCATGGCTGTGGGGGACCATCACCTGATGCGAAGAGGGGTCTGAGTAGCCGAGCATCATCCACGGCAGGCGGACCTCGATGGTGTGGCCCTTGGACGCCACCAGGACGCGGTCGTCGAAGCCGCGCTGCTTCGGGTTCGCGGTGCCCCAGCGCAGACGGCCGATGTCGGCCAGCTCGGTGTGGTGCTGCTCGCCGGTGTCGCGCTGGACGAACGGGCGGTTGAGGATGAGCCGCGGCGTGTGCCACGCGCCCGAGCCTCTGCGCAGCTCGGCGCGGTCGACTTGCATGAACGGGTTGGCGACCCCGTACTGGAAGGCGAGGATGTCGGTCCACGCCGCGAGGCGCAGGGTGCCCGCGTGGTGCGTGTCGAGCGTGAGGGCGACGTCGGCCTCCGGCATCGTCCCCTTCAGGCCGGGCAGGCCGACGTTGGTGCCCGGCTGGATGTCGAGCCCGACGGTGATCGGAACCGTGCCGGCCGGCTTGTCGGTCATGAGGCGCAGGTAGAGGTAGCCTTCGTCGTGGGTCGTGCGGACCTCCCTGACCGGCCCGCGCGACTCCGCGGTGACGGGCGAGTGGCCGCGATGCTCCCACTCGCTTGCCGTCGCCGTCGACGATGACCTTGGACTTCTTCGCCCCGGTCTCCTCGGCCACGATGCCGAAGTGCTCCTCGTTGGTGAGCGGATTGCGCCACAGCGAGCGGCGCTCGCCGGGCAGTTCGATCTCCTTCGTGTTCCAGGTGAACTTGAACCACTCGTCGGCCCACTCGAAGACCAGCGCGCCGGCGAAGTGCTCCTGCTCGATGGCGGACATCAGGTCGGCGGTCTTGGCGGCCGAGTCGGCCTCTGAATGCCCGCCCTGGTTGCGCCCGAGCGGCCCCGTGTGCGCGATGCCGAGCGCGCTCGGCTGGCCGAACTCGGTGACCATGACGGCCTGGCCCTTGTGATGGGCCTTGAGCGCGTGCAGGTAGCCGGCGTAGGGGTCGGTCTTGCCGTCAGGGCGCTTGTAGGCCGCCTAGCCCCGGTCGAGCTTGAGGAACTCGGGGTAGTACGGATAGACGTGGTAGGACGCGAAGAAGCCGGCGGGCCAGCGGGTCGTGGCGCGCACGTGCATCGCGTCGATGGAGATCAGGTCCTCTTGGATGGACGGCTCTGACGGGTGGTGCAAGGGGTCGGCGGTGAGCCAGTTGGTGAAGGTGATGGGACGGCTCCAGCCGCGCTCGGCCTCGAGCACCGCGACGTAGTCCAGGTGGCTGGCGATCCAGGACTCCATCGCGTTCGGAGTCCCGCGCGTGGTGATGTAACGCCCGTGGTAGGCCGGGACGTCCGGATTGACCTTGAGGGTGTGACGGACGGCCAGCGGGTTCCACTCGACGCCGATCGACCAGGCCAGCAGCCACGGAGAGATGTCGGCGGTGTAGCGCCCTGAGGCGTGCCCGCGGCGCCGGGGCAGGTCGGCGTCGCCGTGCACGACCGAGACGACGTCGGTCAGTTCGGCCTTGAACTCGCGCTGCACCTCCGGGTCATAGGCGTTGCGCGTCTTCATGAACCGCTCCTCCGGGATCCACGCGCCGTGGATCACGTAGACGGGCGCGGCGGGATGCGCGAGGTCGTAGCGGCGCAGCTCCTGGTAGAAGGCCGGCGGCAGGATCGTGTAGACGCGCAGCGCGCGGGTGCCCAGCGCCGCCATCTCCGGCAGCCAGCGGCGATAGTCCGCGCGGGTCTGGGCGAGCTCGCCGGGGAAGCGCCCGGGAACGGTCGAGCCGAGGTTGACGCCGGGCCAGAAGCGCGGCTGAAAGCCGTCCTTGGTGGTCGAGAGCTCGAGGAAGTCGCCGCGCACCCGCGCCGGCTCCTGCAGGCCGCCGATCCGTGCCGGCGTGCCGCGGTAGTCGGCGGCCAGGTGCGGCTTGGCGGGCTCGGACCCGCCGCAGCCGCAGAGGGCGGCCGCGAGCGCGACGATGAGCAGAGCCAGGCGGCGCATCCACACGTATCGGCCGATCTCGGCCGCGTGAGCCCGGGCCGAGCCCGACGCCGTTGACCTAGGCGTCGAGGATCGCGACCACGCGCGCGGGGGCGGCGCTCCCGCCGACGAGACGCAGGGGAAAGCACGCGACCGTGAACCCGCTCGGAGGCAGCCGGTCGAGGTTCGCCAGCCGCTCGATCTGCGAGTACGGCAGGTCCATCTGATGGGCGGCCCAGAAGATGCCGGGACGCCCGTTCGCGAGGGCCTCCTCGGCTTGAAGGTGCAGAGGACGGTCCCAGCCCCAGGCATCGATTCCCATCACGCGCACGCCGCGGTCATACAGCCAGCGCGTGGCCGTCGCACTCACGCCGGGCCCGCGGATCATGTAGTCGGCCTCGCCGTAATGGGCATCACGCCCGGAGCGGATCAGGACGATGTCGCGCTCGGCGAGCTCGTGCCCGGCCGCTGCGAGCGCCGTCTCGAGGTCGGCGACCTCGATCGTCTGCCCATCGGCGCGGTCGTGGAAATCGAGCACCACGCCGGGGCGGAAGAACCAGTCGAGCGGCAGCTGATCGATCGTCTGCGCAGGCTCACCGGCGATCGTCGAGTTGTAGTGGTAGGGAGCGTCGACGTGCGTCGAGTTGTGCGTGCCCAACCGTGTGAACGTCTCGACCGCCCAGCCCTCACCGTCCCGCAGCAACTCGCGCCCGACGCCGAGCATCCCGGCGATCTGCGCCGCTCCGCCCGCGTGATCGACGAACTCGATGTCCGTGCGCAGTGCGTCGGGAGCGCTCTCCGGACCGGCCACGATCGGAGCGGAGAGATCGACGATCCTCATGCCTACGGCGAATCTATCTCACGCATCCGCGTCGAGAGCGGAGGTCGTGCCGGCGACGACGCCGGGTGCGCTCGGGACGGGAGGCACGAGACACCGCAACGTGTCCGCATTGATGACGGGATACAGATGCGCGTGGCGCAGCGCGTACAAGATCGTCGGGTCGTCGACGGGCGGGAACGCCGGCGTTGGACGCCCGGCATCCGCACGAGCTGATCCGATGCGGTCCAGGCACCGGCAATAGTGGCGATCACCGCCTTGGCGAAAGCAGTTGAGACCGGCTGGCGGCTCGGGGACCGCAGGGACGGGCGGGGGCTCCCACGTGGCGTTTCGCACGGTGAACCCCCCGACCAGGACTGCGGTCACCAGGAGAAGCTTGTAGACGCGCGACACGCGTACGCCATCGGCATACGCAGCCGCGAGCAACACTCGGCTCGCGCTAGCCGCGGCGCTGGTCCTCGGCGACTGCGCGGCCCAACGGCCGCCACAGCGCCCACTCGATGAAGAGCGCGGCCATAGCGATCATGACGACGCCCACGAGGAGGTTGACGCCCCACGGCCGGGGCTGCGACCGGCACTGCGGCTCAGCGCTTCGGTCGCACCGTGATGCTCACCGGCGGGCTCGTCGTCACGGCGCCCGCGTTGTCGGTTGCGCGCACGCGCAGGACCTGGCCACCCGAGGGCGCGTTTCTCCAGACGTAGGAGTACGGAGCGCTTGCGTCCTCGCCGAGCTTCATCGTGCCGTTGAGGAACTCGACCTTAATCACGCTGCCGCCGGGGTCGGACGCCGTGGCCGTGATCGTGATCGTCGGTTTCCACGGGAAGACCGCGCCGTCCGCCGGCGACGTGATGCTCGCGGTCGGCGCGGCGTTCGACGCTCGGACCGTGACGGTCGCTGCCGCTGTCGTCGTCGTCGCGCCAAGGTCGTCCGTCGCGCGGGCGGTTAGCGCATACGTTCCCGCCCCCACGCCGGTCCAGTCGAATGTGTAGGGGGCGCTGGTGTCCTCTCCGAGCAGCGTGGCGCCGTTGAAGAACTGCACCTTGGCCACGATGCCGTCCGCGTCGGAGGCGGTCGCAGCGAGGTGGATGGCGGCGGGTGCGGTGAATGCCGCGCCGTCGGTGGGCTGCGTGAGCGTCACGGCGGGTGGGGAGTCGCCCTGCACGCTGATCATGCGCGCCACGGACGGGACCCCGTTGGTGTCCACGAGCAGGAGCATGTACAGGCCGGGCGGCGTGACGTTGGCGTTCTCCGGGCCCGTGGCGGCGAGCGTCGCGGTTCCCGCCGTGAACGCCAGCGGCACGTAGCGCTGCTCCATGTTCACTGAGTGGGTAACCGAGCCGAGGCGCAGGAGGGCGACCTTGCGGATCGACGCCGGGTCGGCGGTCGCGATCTCCAGCGGCCCGCCGTATGTCACCGCGGAGGGCGCCGCGTCGATCACCGGTCGCGGCGCCAGCGTGCCGTCGGCCTGGTACAGATAGGGCGGCGAGAAGACCTCGGCGTTCTTGGCCAAATAGCCGACCTGGTCGCAGGTGCCGCAGATGCCGCCACCGGAGGACAGCACGCGCCCGTCGGGCAGCAGCAGCGCGCTCGAGTGGTACTGGCGCGTGACCTGCATCGCCGCCAGGGTTGTCCACTGGCCGGTGGCCGGGTCCCACCGCTCGGCGGGGTAGACGCCGTTGGCGAGGTCGACGAGCGAGGCGCTGGACGAGTTGCCGCCCGTGGCCAGGACGCTGCCGTCCGCGAGCACGGTGAGGTTGTGCTGGCGGCGGCCGAAGGCCATCGGCGCCGTCGCCGACACCTGAGGCGTCGCGCCGTTAATGTCAATCACACGCGCGTCCTTGGTGGACGGGCCGCCGCCCGCCACGAGCTCCTTCCCAACATCGAACAGCGCGTGGCCGCCGTAGTCGCGGTTGATCGTGTCGCGCTGCCCGAAGGTCTGCCAGGCCCCGGTGCCCGTGGTGTCGAGCGTGCGCAGCGTCTGGTCCGGGCCGGAGTAGAAGGTCCGCCCGTCGGGCGCGACGTCCATCCACGGATACAACGGCAAGGCCAGCGGCGCGGTACTGAGCGCCCGCAGGCCGCCATCGAGCCGGCGGACCTCAGGCGTGTTGACCCGGCCGGATGTGATCAGCATCTCGCCGTTCCGCAGCGGCGTCACCGTGGGGTACCACCGCCCGGCCGCCATGTCCGGGCCGAGGCTCCACGTGTTCGTCGCGGGATCAAACAGGTGCGTCTGCACGATCCCGTTGAGCTGCTGGTCCTTGTTGCCGCCCGCGATGAACAGCCGGCCGTCGACCAGGTGGGCAAGGCCGCTGCAGAAAATGTTGTAGCCCGTGGCGACGTTGACGGGCGTCTGCTCACCCGTCTGCGGGTCCCACACGGTCGCGCGCGTGTGGTCCTGCACCGGATAGCTCTCCGTCGCGTTGTCCCCGACCGAGTCATAGGCCAGCACCTTCCCGTTCGGCAGTAGCGCCACGTGCACGCCGACCACCGGCCACTCGGTCACCGGTCCCCACGCCCCGACGGCCTGCGGGCCGCCGGCGACGGCCGCCGCAGCGGCCTGCGCATCACGGGCCGTCGCGCGGCTGGTCTGGCCTGCGAGGACCCGCTCCTGCGCCGCCGTGTGCGTCACCGCGTCCTCCTCGGCATGTCCGAGCGCTGTGCCCACCCCTTCGTGCGCGCGCGCGGCCGGGGCGGCGAGCCCGGCGCAGACGACCGACGCGACCAACAGCGTGCACAGTCGACGCATGACGCGGGACCTCCTCGTTGGTACTGCCAAGGCCCGACGCTAGTCCCGCGCGGCCCGCGTGCCTACTCGCCAAAGGTCCAGAGCGTCCGACAATCAGGAGCGTTATCTATCGCGGCGGAGGCGGCGGCGAAGCGACGCGCAGGTGCTCGCGCCAGTCGCCGGCGATCTCGTCGAGGTGGTCGGTGATGAGGTCATGCGCATCCCGATCATGAGCAGCGGCCGATACGCGAAGCGAGCCGCGGCGCTACTGCTCCTTTGACAAGAGCGGGCGTCCCCGCCGGCGCCGAGCTCACGCTCGTCGGGACGACGGCAGGTGTCTCGCGCGACCCGCCGTGGCTTTCGCAAATTGCGCAAGGCGGCGGTTAGTGCCGGCCGTGCCGTGTCGCATTCCTCGGCGCCCGATCGAGCGTTACGAGGCGCAGCTCGCTCGTGTGGTGGCCGGTGTCGCTCTGAAGCCAGCAATCGTCCGGGCCGGGGAGCATCTCTGTGAACTCGACCGGCGCGTCGGGCGCCCGCTCGCGGGCGTGCGCCACCAAGCGACCGAGCGTCCGGCGTAGCGAGGGGCTCTCAAAGTCGACGTACTTGGGCTTGCGCTGGAGGGGCGAGCGGGCGAAGACGCGGCGCGGGAGGCCGTGTTCGCGGGCCCAGGCAGCGAGGTCGTCGGGCGTGGCCGGAAGCTCGCCGGCGCTCCAGCTCGTGCTCGCCGGGGGCGGCCCGGAGGAGGCCGCGCTGCGCGACCGCCTCGGTGACGCCGGGACCTTCCTCGGGTGGCTCGAGGGCGACGCGCTCGCCGCCGCCTACGCGTCGGCCGACCTGTTCCTGTTCTGCTCGCAGACCGACACCTACGGCCAGGTCCTGCTCGAGGCCCAGGCCTCGGGCCTGCCGGTCGTCGCGGTCGCCGCGGGCGGCCCGGCGGAGCTCGTCGCGCACGGGCGCAGCGGCCTGCTGTGCTCGCCCGATCCCGCGGTGCTCGGCCTCACGCTCGCCGGGCTGGCGGGCTCTCCCTCGGCGCGCCGACGGCTCTCGGGTGGCGGGCTGCGGGCGGTCCAGGAGCGCTCCTGGGAGGCGGCGCTCGGCCGCCTCGCCGAGGGCTGGCAGCTGGCCCTGGCGGGCGAGCGCACCGCTGCCGCTCGCGCCGCCTGAGAAGGGGAGATCGCGCGGCGGCCCCCAGTGGGTCGGCCGGGACCGCCGCGCGACGGCGAGGAGGAGGTCTCGCTCGCTCAGGATCACCTGGGCGGCACCGCCCGGTGTGAAGAAGCCGCTATCGACTGCGCTTGAGCGCGATGCCCTCGAGCACGTTGGCCGCCGTCTCGCAGGCGTCGACGGCGGCCTCGAGCGACTCGAAGATGTCCTTCCAGCGGATCACGACCATCGGGTCGATCCCGTTGACGAACAGCGAGGCGACCGCCTCGCGCACGATCACGTCCGCCTCGTTCTCGAGCCGGTGGATCTCGACGAGGTGCGGCCCCGCGTCGATCCCGTCGGGCAGCCCGGCCAGCGCGGACGAGAGCTCGTCCGAGGCGCGCACGAGCACCTCGGCGATCTCCTGGGCCGGCAGCATCGACGCCTCCACCCCGTAGCGGCCGAGCTGGTCGGCGGCCTCCTCGGCGAAGTCGACGATGTCGTCGAGCGCGACCGTCAGCGCGTGCACGTCGGCGGCCTCGGGCACCGCGTGGCGCGCCGCGTGCTGGGCGACGTGGTGGAGGATGTCGTGGGCGATCCGGTCGCCCTCGTGCTCGCACGCGACGATCTCGTCGCCCACGCCGTTGGACTCCGGGTAGTCGCTCATCAGCTCGCGGAGCAGCACCGCCGTCTGCTGGACGTTGCGCCCGGACTCCTGGAAGAGGTCGAGGACGCGGGGGTCGGGCTTCGGCCGCGCGAGCCGCATCGAGGCCAACGGTAGACGCGCGGGAGGCGGCATCGGCCATATCCGTCCCTCGTTCACAGCCTGTTCACGACCGGTTCACGACCCGGTAACCCTGGGGCGCTCCGCCCGCAGCACCCTCGGACCTCATGAGTCGCAACGGAAGCGTTCTGTCGGTCGGCGCGCTCGAGATCCGGCCGGACGAACATCAGGCGGTGGCGGCCGGCCACACGCTCACGCTGTCGGTGCGCGAGCTCGAGCTCCTCGCGGCGTTGGCGAGCCGCAGCGGGCGCATCGTGCCGCGCGCGGAGCTGTACGAGACGGTGTGGGGAGCACCCCTGCGGGCCGACGACCGGTCCGTGGACGTCTACATCCACAAGCTGCGCGTCAAGCTCGGCGACGCGCTGCCGGGGTGGCGGTACATCCATACGCACTTCGGCTTCGGCTACCGGTTCGAGCCCGAGCGTTCACACCCTTTTCACAACGCGGCCACAGGTCCGTAACAGCCTGTGTCCCAGTCGCTGCGACGCTCGCCGCCGCTCGACCAACCAGGAAGGAACACGCATGAGAAACGCTCGGAATCTGATCTCCCTCGTCCTCGCCGGTGTGCTTGCACTCGGCGCGGTCGCGTGCGGGAGCGACAGCAGCTCGTCCGGCGGAGGCGGCTCGTCGGGCAGCGCCAAGTCGGCCGGCGGCTCGCTCAACGGCGCCGGGGCCACCTTCCCGCTGCCGGTGTACCAGGAGTGGGCGGCTCGGTTCAAGGACAAGTCCGGCACCGCCGTCAACTACCAGGGCATCGGCTCGGGCGGCGGCATCGCGCAGTTCACCGCCGGCACCGTCGACTTCGGCGCCACCGACTCGGCGATGAAGGACGAGGAGATCGCGGCGGCCAAGAAGAAGGGCGACCCGGTCCACGTGCCGACCGTCTTCGGCGCCGTGACCGTGTCCTACAACGTCCAGGGCCTCTCCAAGGGCCTCAAGCTCGACGGCTCGACCGTCGCCGACATCTTCCTCGGCAAGGTCAAGACCTGGAACGACCCGGCGATCGCGCAGCAAAACTCGGGCGCGAAGCTGCCGTCGACCAAGATCACGGTCTGCCACCGCTCCGACGAGTCGGGCACGACGAAGAACTTCACCCAGTTCCTGGCGGCCTATTCCAAGGCGTGGGCGAGCGGCCCGGGCTCCGACAAGTCGGTCCAGTGGCCGACCGGCACCGGCGCCAAGGGCAACGACGGCGTGGCGGCGTGCATCAAGCAGAACGACGGCGCCGTGGGCTACGTCGAGCAGGCCTACGCGCTCGCGAACAAGTTCACGTTCGCCTCGGTCAAGAACAAGGCCGGCGCGTACGTGGAGCCGACGCTCGAGTCGACGTCCGCCGCGGGCGAGGGGCTCAAGGTCCCCGCCGACCTGCGCTTCAGCCCGATCGACGCGCCCGGCAAGACCGCCTACCCGATCACGGCCGCGACGTTCCTGCTCGTCTACCAGGACGTCTGCAAGGCCGGCATGAGCAGCGGCAAGGCGCAGAGCCTGAAGGCGTGGCTCGACTACGCCGAGGGTGAGGGCCAGGGCGCGGCCAAGGAGCTCTACTACGCGGCGCTCCCCGACGCCGTGCACACCGCCGCGATGCAGAAGGTCGACGGACTGCAGTGCAACGGCCAGCCGATCAAGAGCGCGTGATCGGCGCCTGATGGAAGCAGCGACGATTCAGCACGGCGGCCGCCCGGACACCGGGCGGCCGTCGCCGTCGCGCCTCCCGGACCGGCTCCTGCGCTGGATGCTGACCGGGATCGCGGCCGGCGTGCTCGTGCTGATCGGGTACTTCTTCATCCGGCTCTACATCGAGGCCCGCCCCGTCTTCGCCCGCTACGGGGTCGTCAACTTCATCTTCACGGACGCCTGGATCCCCTCCAAGGACCAGTTCGGGGCGCTGCCGCTGATCGTCGGCACGCTCATCACCGCGACGATCGCGCTGGTGATCGGTGTCCCCGTCGCCGTCGGGTCCGCGCTCTACGTCACCGAGCTGGCCCCGCCCCGGGTCCGCCAGCCGCTGATCATCCTCGTCGAGCTCCTGGCCGCCGTGCCCTCGGTCGTCTACGGCCTGTGGGGCGTGTTCGTGCTGATCCCGAAGCTCAAGCCGGCCGAGCAGTGGTTCAGCGACACCTTCTCGTTCCTGCCGTTCCTCGGCGGCACGGTGGCCGGCCCGAACTACTTCATCGCCGGGCTGATCCTGGCGATCATGATCCTCCCGATCGTCGCCGCGATCTCACGCGAGGTCATGGCGACCGTGCCGGTCGAGCAGAAGGAGGCCGCGCTCGCCCTCGGGGCGACCCGCTGGGAGATGATCCGGATGGCGGTGCTGCCGTACTCGCGCGCCGGCATCTCCGGCGCGGCGATGCTCGGGCTGGGCCGCGCGATCGGCGAGACGATCGCGGCCACCCTCGTCATCGGCAACGCCCCGCAGATCGCGAAGAGCATCTTCGGCCAGGGCTACACGCTCGCCGCCGTGATCGCGAACGAGTTCGGCGAGGCGGCGGCGACGCCCACCCACCGGGCGGCGCTGATCGCGGCCGGCCTGGTGCTGTTCGTCCTGACACTGGTCATCAACTTCGTCGCGCGCTACTTCGTCAACCGCTCGCAGCGCGCCATGACCCGCAGCGTGCCGACGGGGATGGCCGGATGAGCGCGATCGCACCCGTCGCGTCGCGTCGTCGCCGCACCGACAAGACCATGCGCGGCGTGCTGCTGGCGGGCACGCTGCTCGCGCTGGTCCCGCTCGTGTTCGTCGTCTACTACCTGCTGAAGCAGGGGCTCGGGGCCTTGAGCTGGAGCTTCTTCACCAGCGACCCGAGCGGCCGCTTCCTCGGCGACCCCGGCGGCGTGCGCTCGGCGATCGTGGGCACGCTGCTGATCGTCGGCCTCGCCTCGCTGATCGCCGTCCCGCTCGGCATCGGCATCGCGCTCTACCTCGTGGAGTACGGCAAGGCCTCCCGCTTCGCGAACGTCGTCCGCTACTTCGTCGACGTCATGACGGGCGTCCCGTCGATCGTCTTCGGCCTCTTCATCTACATCGTGCTCGTCCTCAGCGGGTTCGGGGGCAACTTCGCCGGCTGGAAGGGCTCGGTCGCGCTCGCGCTGCTGATGCTGCCGGTCGTCAGCCGCTCGGCCGAGGTGGTGCTCAACCTCGTGCCCGACTCGCTGCGGGAGTCCGCGCTCGCGCTCGGCTCGCCGCGGTGGCGCGTCGTGGCCCGGATCGTGCTGCCGACCGCGATGCCGGGCCTCGTGACCGGCTCGCTGCTCGCCATCGCGCGCGGCGCGGGCGAGACCGCGCCGCTGCTCTTCACCGCCTTCGCCGTCAACGCCACGACGTGGAACGTCGGCCAGCAGATGAACTCCCTGCCGATCCAGATCTTCAACGACGTGCGCCAGGCGCAGTCGAACATCGTCGAACGGGCATGGGGCGCGGCGTTGACGCTCGTCCTCATGATCCTCGCCCTGACCCTGCTAGCCCGCTTGATCCAGCGGAGGAGCCGAATCGCATGAGCAGCCAGTCAAAGGAGGTCAGGGTGCCGGCCGAACCGGGTGACCAGCCCGCCGCCGCTCCGGTCGCCACGCAGGTGCCGGCCCCGGCCGATCGCGCCGCCGCACGTGAGGTGCGCACCGTGGCCCCGACCGTCGCCCTCCAGGACCTGCACGCCTACTACGGCGACCAGCACGCGGTCCGCGGCGTGTCCCTGACCTATGCGGCCAACGAGGTGACCGCGATGATCGGGCCGTCGGGCTGCGGCAAGTCGACGCTCGTGCGCTGCATCAACCGGATGCACGAGGAGATCGTCGGCGCCCGCGCCGAGGGCACCGTCACGCTCAACCAGTCCAACCTCTACGACGACGAAGTCGACCCGGTCTCCGTCCGGCGGACGATCGGCATGGTCTTCCAGAAGCCCAACCCGTTCCCGACGATGTCGATCTTCGACAACGTCGCGGCCGGCCTCCGGCTCACGGGTCGCCGCGGGGACGTCAGGGACCGCGTCGAGGCCTCCCTGCGCGGCGCCGGCCTGTGGGACGAGGTCAAGGACCGGCTCGCGCGGCCCGGGATGGGACTGTCCGGAGGCCAGCAGCAGCGGCTGTGCATCGCCCGCACGATCGCCGTCGAGCCTGACGTGATCATCATGGACGAGCCCTGCTCGGCCCTCGATCCGGTCGCCACCCTGCGGATCGAGGAGCTGATCGAGGAGCTCAAGCGGGACTACACGATCATCATCGTGACCCACAACATGCAGCAGGCGGCGCGCGTCGCG
>JBBQLH010000050.1:0-31027 GCA_038327685.1 Solirubrobacterales bacterium | reverse complement strand
GAAGCCGTCGGTGTACCACTCCTTCAGGTAAGTCGACTCGAACACGCCCACGTCGACGTGGCCCTCCTCGAAGACGTCCTTGTTGAAGTCCTCCTCGGAGTACTTCATGAACTTCTCGATCGTCCAGTGGGTCTCGGGGGGGCCGAGGCTCTGGTAGGCGTGGAAGCACTCGATCCAGCCCTTCGCGTACTCCTCCGCGCCCTTCACCCAGTTCTCCGGGCTCGCGTCCCAGAAATGGATGTGGCTGTCCATCACGAAGTACTTCTCGCCGTCCTTCTCGTACATGGCTAGTTCACCACCTTCAGGCCGAAGTCGATGTACTCGGCCGCGTCCTCGGGGTTCGCGAACAGCAGCACGCGGTCGTCGAGGAACACCATGCGCCCGTAGTGCGTGGACATGATCTCCTCGAAGTCGTCGGCGCCGAAGTCGGGCCAGCCGAGCGCCTCCGCGATCTCCTCGAAGTCGAAGTCGATCTTGTCCGCGCCGTCGACGCGGATCATCGACGGCAGCTCCTCGATCTTCACGTTCTCGTGCGAGCGCATGACGTCGGCGACGACGTGGCCGACCTGGTTGTTCATCAACGTGACGCCTGCCCGGTTGGACGACGTGCGGTCGGACTTGAATCGGTCCTCGCTCATGCGGACACCTCCTTGGGGGTCTCGAGCCCGATTTCGGACAGCAGGTCTTCGAAGCGCTGGGCCGAGCGCTCCATGGAGTCCTCGAACCGCATCGCCTTCTCGGAGGGCTGGGACCAGATCGGCTGCAGCTTGCGGGCCGCCTCGACGCTGACGGGAGCCCATTCCTTCAGCCAGCCCTGCATGACCTCCTTGTTGGCCGCCCCGTGCTCCTCGTCGTCGGCGAGCATCCCGAACAGCCTCCGCGCGCCGCGCTGCTCGCGCGCCACGTCGGACTCGCCGGAGCCCACCAGCGTGGGGGTCACGAAGTCGCCCTGCAGGGCGGCGGTCTGCATCACGAACCCGGAGCGGAACAGCTCGCCGACCAGCGGCTCGAACACGAGCGCGGTCGCGAAGAACGCCTCGGACCAGTCGCGCACGCCGGTCAGGCGCTCGACGTTCTCGCGGGTCCCCTGCCAGATCGGATCGTCCTTCCAGGTGGCGAGGTGGGCCTGCCCGTCGAAGCCCTCGATCTCGTCGGAGAGGTCGAGGTTGTAGAGGATCAGGTCCTGGGCGAAGCGCAGCTTGTGCACCGCGCCGACCGCCAGCGCGTTGTTGATCATGTTCGTCGGCGCATCACGGTTGGCGATCGTGTAGACGTGCATCCCGAGCCCGTGCTCCGCGTGCGCCCAGGCCCCGACGTGCTTGGCCACGACGTCGGTCCAGGCACGGCTCCACTGCGCGAAGGCGTGGGCGGCCTTGGCGTTGGCGATGTTGTGCTGGACCTGGCGGACGACGTTCGCGTTGTTGCGGTAGATCGTCTGCTCCCACTCCTCGTTGGGGTCGAGGAAGAGATGCCAATCGCCGGACTCGAGCGCCGTCCACTCCTTCGGGTAGCCGCTGGTGCCGTCGGCGAAGCCGTAGATCCAGCCCTGCGTGAGGTGGCGCGCGGGATCGGGCTGGACGTCGACGGTGACGTCCTCGTAGACGGTTGCGCGCCGCTTGGCCGGCGTGAAGTAGTTGTACGAGCGACTCGTCGAGGACGGGAACTCCTGCGAGCCGGCCTCGGCGTCGGTGAAGACGGGCTTGGGGACGTTGCGTTCCTTGCGTGGCGTCTCGGTCTCGGTGCTCATGTGCGGCTCTACTCCTCCGTCTCGGTAGTCGTGAACTTGTCGAAATAGATGCGCGACTCAGGGACGCCCTTCGCCATCAGCAGCCCCTGGGCCGCCTCGACCATGGGCGGCGGACCGCACACGTAGGCGTCGACGTCGGCAAGATCCGCCTCGCAGCGCTCGACGACGTCGGTGATCATTCCCGCCTCGCCGTCCCACTCGTCGTCGGAGAGCGCCGGCACGTAGCGGAAGGACGGCAGCTCGCCTGCCAGCGCCTCCAGCTGCTCGTGGTGGAACAGGTCGGTCTCCTTGCGCGCGCCGTAGTAGTAGACGGCGTCGCGCTCGATCCCGCGCTCGCCGAGCGAGCGCAGCAGGCACAGGATCGGCGCCATCCCCGCGCCTCCGCCGATGAACACCAGCCGGCGGGGCGATTGGTCGCGCAGGGTGAAGACCCCGTAGGGGCCCTTGATCTCGAGCTCGTCGCCCTCGGAGATCTCGCCCGAGCCGAGCAGGCCGGAGAAGCGCCCGTCGGGATAGAGCTTGATCATGAACTCGAGCTTGCCCTTGTCGGAGGGCAGGTTGGCCATCGAGAACGAGCGGTGGTGCCCCTCGCCGCCCGGGATCGAGATGTCGACGTACTGGCCCGGGTGGAACTCGAACTCCTCCGGCTCGATCAGCTCGAGCACGAGCCGGCGGATGTCATGGGTCAGCTCCTCGAGCTTCGCGACGCGCGTCTTCGCCGTCTGCAGCGGGACGCCCGCCTTGAGCATCTCCTCGTCGTAGTTGACCAGCTCGACCTCGAGGTCGGTGAGCGCGTGGGCGCGGCACAGCAGCGTCCAGCCCTCCGCCTCCTCGAAGTCGGGCAGCGCGAACGTCGAGTAGCGGTCGAGGTCGACATCGCCATCCAGCAGGAACGACTTGCAGGCGGAGCACTGCCCCTCCTTGCAGCCGTGCATCAGCTGCAGGCCCTGCCGGAAGGCGGCGTTAAGGACGGTCTCGTCCTCATCGACCTCGAAGTCGATCCCGACCGGCTCGAGCCGGACGTTGTGCTTCTCGCCCATGCCTCACCCCCCTCCGCGACGGGGAGCGGAAGGGGGGTGGACACAGGGGTGCTGCATCGCGAGCTTCTCGCTACTCCGCGGCCGGCCGACCGGCCGGGCCGCCGCGCTTGTACTTCGCGACGTACGTCTCGCGGTCCTCGGGGGACATCTCGTTGAGGAGGATGTTCGGGCTCTGGAGCGTGTTGCCGCGCGCCTCGTCCAGCGTCCACATCTTCTTCGGGTCGAGGTCGAGGTGCGGCTGCGGGATGAGCGTCTTGCCGTCGTCGCGCACGTAGCCGAGCTCCTCCATGATCTCCGCGACGTCCATGCCGTGGTAGAGGGTCTCCCACTCGCGCTTGCCGGTGAGCTGGCCCATGGCGGGCGTCGGCCGGCCCTCGTACTCCGGGCGGAACGCGACGGCGTCGGTCCAGTGGCAGGTCTCCGAGCAGTAGGTGCGGACCTGCCCGTCGACCTCGTCGACCACCATGTCCTCACGGATCAGGCACGGCACCATGCAGCTCCAGCAGCGGTGCGGGTACTCGTATTCCGCGCCCGGCTCGAACGCGATCGGGTTGTGGCCGTTCTTCTTGGAGAAGTCGGCGTAGCGCTCCCACCACTTGCCGTACTTGTCGTACCAGCCCGGGTACTTGTGCTCGAACCACTCGAAGTCCGTGTCGTCCATCGCGTCGATCCGCCAGTAGTTGGCGAACCAGCCGGTGGCGAAGAACTGTGCCACCTCGTGGACGTAGCCCTTGTTCCAGATCCGGTCCCAGGCCGCCTCGACGAGGTCGTGCGGGACCTCGAGCCCGTACTTCTCCAGCGGCACGAGGTAGGAGCGGTAGTAGTCGTCGTAGATCCAGCGCCGCCACATCTCGGCGTAGGACTCGCGGTCCTTGCGGCGGTCCTTGGTGCCGTACTCGATGAACGTGCCGATCGCCGCGTCGACGACGGCGTGGTTGTTCCACCATGCGTAGCGCAGGTCGCGCGCCAGCAGCTGGCGGTTACGCTCGTCCGCGAGCGCCATGAGGATGATCGAGTAGCCGTTGGAGATGTGCCGCGACTCGTCGGACTGCACCGAGTGGAAGACGGTCGGCAGCAGGTAGTCGCCGTTCGCTGCGGCCTCGGCCGGCATCGCGACGAAGAGCACGTTCGTGAACGCGGTCTCGGCGACGATGGTCAGGTAGACGTTGGCCGCGGTGATCGCGTCGCCGGTGATGAACCCCTCGCCGAACTGACGGCCGATCGTGCCGGCGTAGCAGTTCGCGAATCCCTTCTCGGAGATGTCGAACCCGGCGGGGTCGACGTAGTGGTTCATGTACAGCCGCTTGAGGTTCATCTGGATCGTCGAGTGGCGGACCTCGTCGATCATCTGGATCGCCAGCCCGTTGTGGATCGACGGGTTGGGTACGCAGCCGATCGTCAGCGGCATGGCGCGCGCGGCCGAGATCTCCGGGAACGGGATGATGGAGAGGAACAGCTTCTGCCATTCCATCCAGCGCTCTTGGACCTGCCGGAACATGTTGCCGCGGATGGCGCCGTCCATCGCGCCGAAGACGCGGTTGTCCTTCTCCTCCTCCATCGGGAAGTAGGAGCGCAGGACCTGCTTGAGAGGATCCTTCATCGGCGCCTTCTCGAACGTGTAGTCGGTGGCGTACTTCTCCACCGGCGTGACGTAGGTGGGATCCCAGGCAAGCTCCTGGATCTTGTTGTGGGCCTTCGTGATGCTCGCCCGACTCACTGTCTCGACCTCCGTCGTGTAGACGCACAAGTACCGCCCTCTCCCCCACAGCCTGGGGTCGAGAGCAATGATGAGGGCAAGCTAAGCCCCGCCCGCTCGTGCGACAAGAAACACGTTCTTTTCCGCACGATGTTGGAATGGCGCCGCCGGGCCGGCCTCTGCCGCCAGGTCGCGGACGGCCGCGGCGAGCTCGCCGTGCTCGGCGTCGAAGGCTCGCGTCGATGCCGACAGCCCGAGGATCGCGGCGAGCCGCCGGCGCTCATCGAGCACCGGAGCCGCGACACAGCAGAAATCGAGGTCGAACTCCTCGCGGTCGACCGCATAGCCGCGCGCGCGCACGTCGCGCAGTTCGCGCGCGAGCGCGTCGGGCGTGGTGATCGTGCTCGGCGTGTAGCGCGGCAGGCCGCGGGCGACGTAGCGCGCCAGCGCTGCGGGGCGCAGGCGGGCGAGCACGACCTTGCCCATCGCAAGGGCGTGCGCGTTGTCGGTGATCTGCGTCCCGAGACCGGGCATGCGCGCGATGCCCTGGCGCCCGCGTACGACGGTGATCTCGATCACGCCCGCGTGCACGACGCCGAGGTAGCAGCGCTTGTGGGTGCGCAGGAAGAGGTCGTCGACGGCGTCCTCGAGCACGTGGCGATCGGACCCGGCCGGCGTCGGCGGCGCCGCGGCGATCTCGTGATGAGGCTTGTAGAGGCCGCCCTCGTGGACGGCGAAGCCCTCCTCGACGAGGCTCGCGAGCAGGTAGTAGGCGGTCGACGCGCTCTTGCCCACGACGTGGGCGACGTCGTCGGCGCGGACGCCGTCGGGGTTCTGCTCGAGATAGCTCAGCACATGCAGCACGGCCCTCGCTGTCGCGAGGCCGCGCCGGCCGGCGTGCGGCCTCGGGTCGTCACTCAGTCCACCCACGCCTGCGTGCACCTCCGCATGTCTCCTCGCTCGCCACCGGGACGGTGGCGCTCTCTCACCACGGGTTTGTAGCGCTGACGCGCTGCAATTGCGCTGCAGCGGTTGTCGTTCGGACCCGTCGGCGCTACCGTGGCCAGCGGCCGGTTCAAGGCACGGAGCAAGGGAAGTCGATTGCGTAATCCCTGGTTGGCGATTGATGCCACCACCTCGCCTGCGCTGCGCGCGCGGGAGGTTCGCCATGCCTGGGAGCGCTTCCTCGGGGGCGATCGGCCGGAGTCCGTCCGGAGGCCGATCGCCGACTCCTGGCGGCGCTCGTCCGCGGCCGGCGTCGACCCGAGTGTCCGCGGCTCGGCGCCACTGGTCGCCGACGACGACGAGGCCAGGGCGCGCTGGGAGGTCCATCCGCTCGTCACGGTCGCGCCACTGATCCGCGAGTGCTTCGCCGGGATCGCCGACGATGCGGCGCACCTGATGGTGGTGAGCGATGCCGACGGGACGCTGCTGTGGCTCGAGGGGGCGCCGGGCGTCCGGGTCGCCGCCGCGAACTCGATGAACTTCGCGGTCGGCGCGCTCTGGAGCGAGGGCGGCGCGGGCACGAACGCCATCGGCACCGCGCTGGCGGCCGACCACGCGGTGCAGGTGTTCGCCGCCGAGCACTTCAACGAGGTCGTGCAGGCATGGACCTGCGCGGCCGCCCCGGTGCACGACCCGGACACTGGCGCGGTGCTCGGCGTGATCGACCTCACGAGCCGGATGAGTACCGTGCACCCGCACTCCTTCGCCGTCGCGGTCGCCACTGCGGGCGCCGTCGAGGCGCACCTGCGCTGCCTCATGCACGAGCACGACGCGCGGCTGCGCTCGCGCTACCACGACCGCATCGTGGGCGGCGGCGACGACCGCGCGCTCGTCACCTCGAGCGGGCGCGTGATCGCGACCAGCCCCGACGGCTGGATGCCGAGGGAGCGCATCGAGCTGCCCGTCTACGGCGGCGAGTTCACATTGCCCTCCGGCGTCCCGGTCTACGCGGAGCCGCTGGACCACGACGGGGCGTTCCTCGTGCGCCGGCTCGAGCACGCGCCGGCCGGCACCGCCGGCGGCGTCGCGCAGCTGCGCCTGCTCGGCGACGATCACCCGTGCGTGATCGTGGACGGCCGCTCGGTCGCGCTGGGCCGCCGCCAGGCCGAGATCCTCGCGCTCCTGTGCCTGCGCCCGGGCGGGCTGACCACCGAGCAGCTCGGCCAGGAGGTCTACGGCGACGGCGCGAGCAACAGCACCGTGCGCGGCGAGGTCTCGCGGCTGCGCAAGCTCATCGGGCTCGCGGTCGAGACGGACCCGTACCGGCTGCCCGGTCACGTGGAGTCCGACGTCGGGCGGGTCCGCACACTGCTGCTGCGAGGCGCGCTCCAGGACGCGGCGGAGCTCTACGCGGGGCCGCTGCTGCCGCAGTCCGACGCTCCCGGCGTGGAGCGCGAGCGCGACGCGCTCGAGGGCTGGATCCGCCACGCGGTGATGACGGGCGACGACCGCGACGCCCTCTGGGCGTGGGTGCAGACACCCTCCGGGCAGGACGATCCGGCGGCCTGGAAGCAGATCCTCTCCGCGCTGGATTTCCGCGACCCGCGGCGCAGCCAGGCGGCCGCGCAGGTCGGGCGGCTGCGCGCCGCCGGCTGAGCACCCTCAAGCGGCCACGGGAGCCGCCGATACCGATGGGTGACGCCCGTGCCCACTCCGCTCCCTCTTTTCGCCGGTGATGACCTCCCGCGCCCCGATGTCGCGGGCATCCTCGACCTGTTCGAGGAACTGGTCTACTCCGGGGAGGTCACCGTCGATGGCAAGTACGTCCATCACGCCGCCGGCCCCACACTCGAGCGCTTCCTCGGCGGGACGCCTGAGGACCGCGAGATCGGCAACGTGTGGGAGTCGCGCCTGCACGACAACGACCGCGAGTCCTACGACAGCTTCAACGCGCGGCTGCTGAGCGGCGAGGACGCTGAGGTCACCTATCGGCTGCTCGGCCTCGACGGTGTCACCAGGATCCTCTGGGACCGTGCCCGGCCGAGCCGCCGGGCCGACGGCAGCGTGCTCGTCCGGGGCATCATCTCCGACGTCACCCGGCGCGTGGAGGGCGACCGCCGCCTGACCGAGGTGAACGCGCGGTTCATCCGCCTGCTCGACGTCACCGGGGAGCACGTCTACGTCGCGCTGGGTCATGCCGACGGGCGCATCGAGGAGCTGTTCCAGGGCCCCGGCGCGGACCGCCTGCTGGGCGGCGCCGAGCCCGACGCCGAGATGGAGAACTGGGACGCCGCCGTGCATCCCGACGACCGGGCTGCCTATCGCGACTTCAACGCCAAGCTCGCGGACGGCAGGGAGAGCGACGTCGAGTACCGCCTGATCGGCGCCGACGGGGTGACCCGCTGGGTGCACGACCGCGCGGCGACCCGTCGGCGTCAGGACGGCGTGTTCGAGATCAGCGGCATCGTCTGCGACGTGACGGAGCGGCGGCGCATGCGCGCCGAGCTGGCCCAGGCGCACGCATCGCTGTCGCGTGTCGTCGAGGCGATGGACGGCCATCTCTACACGCTCCGGGTCGACCCCGACGGGGCGTACCGGACCGTCTACCGCGGGCCCAACCGGGAGGCGTTGCTGGGTGGACCACTCGCCGGCGACGCGGAGGACGACCGCCTGTGGGAGTCGCTCCTGCACCCCGAAGATCGCGAGCACTGGCGGTTGGCGCTCGCGCGCCTCCCGGAGGGCGAGCCGATCCAGCTCGAGTATCGAGTCGTCGGCCTGGACGGCTGCGTGCGCACCGTGCTCGACGCCCTGCGCCCGCGCCGTGACGCCGACGGAACGCTCTTCTACGACGGCGTCACACGCGACGTCACCGAGCGCCAGCGACTGGAGGACGAGCTGCATCGCGCCCACGGCGCGGCCGAGCTGCGCGCCCGGACGGATGAGCTGACCGGCGCGTTCAACCGGCGCCACTTCGCCGAGATCACCGCCGAGGCGCTCGCCGCGGGCTCGTCGGGGTGCGCGCTGCTGATGCTCGATGCCGACCACTTCAAGCAGGTCAACGACGTGCACGGGCATGTCGTCGGGGACGCGGTGCTGGTCGAGCTCGCGCGCCGCCTCACCGAGAGCCTCAGACCGAGCGACTGCCTCGCCCGCTGGGGTGGGGAGGAGTTCGCGGTGCTGTTGGGAGGCGTGGAATCCGACGAGGAGCTCGAGCGCCTCGCGGAGCGGCTGCGGAGCGCCGTCGCGCGCACGCCGGTCTCCGCCGCGGGCGTGAGCCTGCGGCTGACGATCTCGATCGGCGCCGCGCGCGCGGACGGCGAGCTGTCCAGCCTCGACCTGCTGGTCGAGGTGGCTGATCGCTGTCTCTACGTCGCCAAGCGCGACGGGCGCGACCGAGTCTCGCTGAGCACGGAGCTGGCACTCGGCGGGGCACCCGCGAGCGAGCCCGAGGTCGTGCAGGTCGCCCGCGCCCTCGCGCACACTGCCGGCCTCCGCGAGGGCGCGCCCGAGTCCCATTCCGAGCACGTGGCCGTGCTCGCGACGCGGACCGCCGAGCGCATGGCCCTGCCGCTCGGCGTCATCGAGCGCTGCACGCTCGGAGGCTGGCTCCACGACGTCGGCAAGGCGGCGGTGCCGCTGCGGATCCTCACCAAGCCCGGCCCGCTCGACGAGGCCGAATGGGCGGTCATCCGGACCCATCCGGCGCTCGGCGAGGACATCGTGCGGCGGGTTGGCGCGCTGCGCGAAGCGGCCGCCGCCGTCCGGGGCCACCACGAGCGATACGACGGCGCCGGATACCCCGACGGCCTGACGGGCCCCGCGATCCCGATTGAGGCTCGCATCGTCGCCGCCGCCGATGCCTACGTCGCGATCACCAGCGACCGGGTCTATTCGCCGGCGAGCCCGCCGCTGGAGGCAGCCGCCGAGCTGCGCCGCAGCAGCGGGACCCACCTCGACCAGGACGTGGTCGCGGCGCTGCTCGACGTGCTCGGCCTCGGCGAGCCGGCCCCGCGGCGCCCGGCGGCCGCCATCCCCCGCCGCTAGCCGGAAGCGTGGACGGCCGGCGGATTCATCTCGGCGCCAGCGCGGGCACGGCGATGGCGCCGGACGACGCCGAGACGATCCATGATCTCCTCGAGGCCGCCGATCACGCCCTCCGCGCCGCGAAGCGCGAGGGCAAGGATCGCGTCGTCAGCGCCGCCGAGGAGGCACTCACGCTGCTGGCCTAGGATCCCGCGATGCCTCACGCCTCCGACCTGGCGCCGGACGCGGGCGCCTCGGATCTCGCCGCGGCCGCCGCGGCGCTGCGCACGCGCGTCCCCGCGCCGCTCGCCGCGCTCGCCGCGATCGCCTACAACTACCTCTGGTCGTGGACACCCGGCGGCCCGGAGCTGTTCGCCTCGATCGACGAGGAACGCTGGGAGCTGTGCGCCGGCAACCCCGTGCGGCTCCTGCAGGAGGCTCACCCGGAGCGGCTGTCGGAGCTCGCCGCCGACGCGGGCTTCCTCGCGCGCGTCGCGCGCCTGGAGGACGCGGTGCACGCCGCGGGCGCCGGGCCGATCGCCGCCGCCGCCGTCACCCCGGAGCGGCCCGTCGCGTTCTTCTGC
The DNA here is from genome assembly GCA_038327685.1 of Solirubrobacterales bacterium. Lineage (GTDB taxonomy): Bacteria > Actinomycetota > Thermoleophilia > Solirubrobacterales > Solirubrobacteraceae > DASQFQ01. The sequence continues at coordinate 20,992 of JBBQLH010000050.1, read as the reverse complement.
GCGGAGTACGCGATCCACGGCTCGCTGCCCGTGTACTCCGGTGGCCTTGGCGTGCTCGCGGGTGACATCCTCAAGGAGGCTTCCGACCGCCGGCTGCCGCTCGTTGCGATCGGGCTGATGTACCGCCACGGCTACTTCCGCCAGCGCATCGACGGCTCGGGCTGGCAGCACGAGTACTGGGTCGACACGGATCCCGCCCGCGTCCCCGCCGCGCTCGTGACCGGCGCTGACGGCGCCCCGCTCACGGTGACCGTCCCTGCTGGCCCGCGCGAGGTCGTCGCTCAGGTCTGGCGCGTCGACGTCGGCCGCGTCCCGCTGTTGCTGCTCGACGCCAACCGGCCGGAGAACAGCGTCGCCGACCGCTGGATCACCTCACGCCTCTACGTCGGCGACCCCGACCTGCGGCTGTGGCAGTACGCGCTGCTGGGCATCGGCGGCGTGCGGGTGCTGCACGCGCTCGGCATCGAGCCCAGCGTCGTGCATCTCAACGAGGGCCATGCGGCGCTCGCCGGCCTCGAGCTCGCGCGCGCCGCCCGCGCCTACGGGGGCGTGTCGGCGGAGGAGGCGCTGGGCGCGGCGCGCGAGCGCACCGTCTTCACGACGCACACCCCGGTGCCGGCGGGCAACGACACCTATCCGGCCGGGCAGATGGCCGACGCGCTCGGCAGTCTTGCGCGCGAGCTGGGGGTCGACATCGAGGCGCTCGTGCGCCGCGGTCGCACGCATCCCGACGAGGGCGCGGAGCCGTTCGGCGTGACGCAGTTCGCGCTGCGCTCGAGCCGGACCGCGAACGGGGTGAGCGCGCGCCACGGCGAGGTCGCCCGCGAGATGTGGCACGACCTGTGGCCGGAGCGCCGGGTCGAGGAGGTCCCGATCACCCACGTCACCAACGGCGTCCACATCCCGACCTGGATCGGCGTGCCGATGCGCGAGCTGCTCGACCGCCATCTCGGGGAGGGCTGGTTCGACCGCGCCACCGATCCCGCGACCTGGGAGGCCGTCGGCACGTTGCCGGCGGAGGAGCTGTGGGCGGCGCGCTCGGTCCAGCGCCGGGCGCTGGTCGACCTCGTGTGCGAGCGCAGCGTGAACGACCGGCTCGGGCGCGGCGACACGCAGGAGTACGTGCGCGCGGCCGCCGAGGGGCTCGACCCGGAGGCGCTCACGATCGGCTTCGCGCGCCGGGTGGCGACCTACAAGCGCCTGGACCTGCTGCTCAGCGCCGTCGACCGCGCGCTCGCGTTGCTCGGCGACTCCGAGCGCCCCGTCCAGCTGATCCTCGCCGGCAAGGCGCACCCGAAGGACGACGAGGGCAAGCGGCTCGTCCAGCGCCTGTTCGAGATGAAGTCGCATCCCGAGGTCGCTCGCCGCGTGGTCTACCTCGACGACTACGACCTCAGGCTCGGCGCCGCCATGACCCGCGGCTGCGACGTCTGGGTCAACGTCCCGCGGCCGCCGCTCGAGGCGAGCGGGACGAGCGGCATCAAGTCGGCGATCAACGCGGGGCTGCAGCTCTCCGTGCTCGACGGCTGGTGGCCGGAGGCCTACGACGGCAGCAACGGCTGGGCCATCAGCGGCGAGGTCGACCACGACCACGGCGCGCAGGACTGGCGCCACGCCGCCGAGCTCTACCGGCTCGTGACCGACGAGGTGATCCCCGCGTTCTACGACCGCGACGGCGACGGCCTGCCGCAGGCCTGGCTGCAGATGGTCCGCGCCTCGCTGCGCACCTGCGGGCCGCGCTTCGGCGCGGGCCGGATGATCGCGGACTACGCGGCGCAGATCTACCCGCCGCCGCGGTAGCGTCCCGCGATGCGCAAGAAGACCCGCTCGGGCCTGAAGCTCGATCGCCGCACGCAGGCCATGGGCGCGGTCGCGCTGGGCGGCGTCGTCGGCGCCGGAGCCCTCGAGCTCACGCGCGTCTGGCGGCGCGGCTCGGCGCCGCTGCCGACGGAGACGGATGACCTGCTCGACGCCGCGAGCACCGCGACGCTCGAGACGATCGCCGTCGTGCGCGAGGGCTACCGCGCCACCTCCGATCGCGAGAACGCGGTCTTCAACCTGCTCGCCGCCTTCACGGTCACGTTCGGCGTCACGCGCGGGACCACGGCGCTGATCCGCTCGGGCAAGGGTCGTGGCGTGCTGCGCGACTTCGTGATCGCCGACCGCCGCGTGCACCACTTCGTGCCGGGCATCGTGATCGCGCTGGCCGCGGGCGGGACCTCGATCTCGGTTCGCCGCGAGGCGCTGGATCGCTGGCTCGCGCTCCCGTTCGGCGCCGGGGCGGCGCTGATCCTCGACGAGGCCGCGCTGCTGCTCGAGCTCGACGACGTCTACTGGACCGAGAAGGGCGTCCTGTCGCTCCAGGTGTCCTTCGGCGCGATCTCGCTGCTCGCCGCGGTCGCCCTCGCCGTGCGCCTGCTGCGCCGCGGCGAGAGCTCGGTCGGGATCACGCCAGCGCCAGCAGCGTGATCCCCGCCACCACGACGGCGGCGCCCCGGAGGACCGCGCTCGTGCTCAGGACGTGCGGGGAGCCAGCGCCTCGAGGGCCGCGTCGCAGCCCTCGTGGATCTCGAGCAGCTCGTGCGCGCCGGCGAGACCGAACAGCCGCCCGACGGCGCTGTCCTCGAGCGCGGCGATGGCCATGCGACCGCCCTGAGCCCGGATCTCCTGCCGCGAGCCGATCAGCGCCCGCAGGCCCACCGAGTCGCAGAACTCGGCGGTCGTGAGGTCGATCAGCAGCCGCCGCGAGCCCGCCCGGCGGGCCGCGTCGATGCGGACGCAGAGTCGCGGGGCGGTGGCGATGTCGAGCTCGCCGCGCATCGCGATCACGTACACAGCGCCCGCGTCGTGCTCGCGGATCTCGAAGGGATGGCTGGCCGGGGTCGCTGTCATCGAAAAACGTTCGGCGCCTCCCCGCCGGGACCTTAGCCCTTCGGTAGCCTCGACGCCATGAGCCTCGCTTCCCTGGACGGCACGATCGGACCCGCCGAGGAGATGCGCATCCCTGTCACAGACGAGGGGCTGCTGCGCGGCGACGGCGCCTTCGAGGTCATGCGCCTCTACGCCGGCCGCCCGTTCGCGCTCTCCGACCACTTCGACCGCCTGCGGCGCTCCTGCGAGGGCCTGCGCCTGGAGGCCGACCACGACGCGCTGCCGGGCGAGCTCGACGCTCTGCTCGAGGCGACCGGCCCGGTCGACGGCCTCCTCCGCGTCGTCGTGACGCGCGGCGGGCGACGGATCGCGATCGTCGAGCCGCTGCCCCACCGGCCGGCGGTCTCGCGGGTCGCGACGATCGCCTTCGCGCCGGGCCGGATCCTCGACGGCCTCAAGACGCTCTCCTACGCGGGCAACATGCTCGCGGGCCGGCTCGCGAAGGAGCGCGGCTTCGACGAGGGGCTGCTCGTCACGCCCCACGGCCGCGTGCTCGAGGGCCCGACCTGGACGTTCTTCTGGGTCCAGGGCGGAGTCCTGTGCACGCCGCCGCTCGAGGACCGCATCCTCGCCTCGATCACGCGCGCGCGCCTGCTCGAGGAGTGCGAGGTCTCCGAGCGCGCGTGCACGCTCGACGACGTCCGCGCGGCCGAGGAGGCCTTCATCGCCTCCACGGTGCGCGAGGTGATGCCGATCGCAGCGGTCGACGAGATCGAGCTGCCCGCGGCCCCCGGCCCGGTGACCCTGGACGCGCATGCGCGCTTCCAGCGCCGCGTCGAGCGCGAGCTCGCGGCGGTGGTGTAGCCGACCGGGCGGTCCGGCGCGGTGCGGACGGCCTTCCGCCGCCCGCGTGCCAGCTGACCCACCAGAGCACGTGGTCGGTGGCGCCGATCACGCCTTGTACGGTTCCGCGAATGCTGCCGAGGAGCGACGTCATGTCAGTAGCCGCCTTATTCCCGGCTCCTTGAAGGTTCTAACCGTGGTCGGGAACCGGCCGCAGTTCATCAAGACGGCCGCGGTCTCCCGGCGACTGCGCGAGCATTCCGCGGAGGTGCTCGTCCACACGGGCCAGCACTACGACGAGGAGCTCTCGCGGGTCTTCTTCACCGAGCTCGGCATCCCGCGGCCCGACCATCAGCTCGGGCTCGGCGGGGGCTCGAACACGGCCCAGACGGCGCGGATGCTCGAGGCGCTCGAGACGCTGCTCGCGAGCGAGCGCCCCGACCTCGTGCTCGTCTACGGCGACACGAACTCCACGCTCGCCGGTGCGCTCGCCGCCGCCCAGGCCGGGATCCCGGTCGCGCACGTCGAGGCCGGGATGCGCTCGTTCGACCGCACGATGCCGGAGGAGCTCAACCGCGTGCTGACCGACCACGCCGCCTCGCTGCTGCTGTGCTCGGCCGAGAGCGCGGCGGAGAACCTGCGCGCCGAGCGGGTCGCGGGGCGCGTCGAGGTCGTGGGCGACGTGATGGTCGACATCGCGATGCTGCTCGGCCCGCGCGCCGCCGCGCGCACCGGGGTGCTCGAGGCGCATGGCGTCGAGCCGGGCCGCTTCCTGCTGGTGACCGCCCATCGCGCCGGCAACGTCGACGACCCGGCGCGGCTCGAGCAGCTCGTGGCGCTGCTCGAGGCTCTGCCCGAGCCCGCCGTCCTCCCGCTGCACCCGCGCACCGCGGCGCGGCTCGAGGCGACCGGCCTGCGCGCGCGGCTCGACGCCGCCGCCCACCTGCGGCTCGTGCCCCCGCTCGGCTACCTCGAGTTCACCGCGCTCCTGCACCATGCGCACGCGGTGCTCACGGACTCAGGCGGCGTGCAGAAGGAGGCCTACCTCGCCGGCGTTCCGTGCGTGACGATGCGCTCGACCACCGAGTGGACGGAGACGATCGACGCGGGCTGGAACGTGCTCGTCGACCTCGACGCCGAGGCGGCGCTGGCGGCGCTGCAGGGGCAACCGCCGGCCGAGCGGCCGCAGCTCTACGGCGACGGGCGGGCGGGCGAGCGCGTCGTGGCGGCCCTTAGGATGGGCGCGTGACGATCCGAGTGGGCGTCGCGGGCCTCGGCTACTGGGGCCCGAACCTGGCGCGCAACTTCGCCGGCCTGCCCGGCTGCGAGCTGACGTGGTGCTGCGACGCCTCCGAGGCCGCCCGCGAGCGCCTCGCGCGCTCGTTCCCCGATGCGCGCTTCGCGGCCGACCTCGGCGACCTGCTCGCCGATCCCGAGCTCGATGCGGTCGTGCTCGCCACGCCCGTGCCGACCCACGGCGCGCTCGCGGAGCAGGTGCTGCGCGCGGGCAAGCACTGCTTCGTCGAGAAGCCGCTCGCGCAGTCCGTCGCCGACGCCGAGCGCGCGGTCGCCGCGGCGGCGGAGACCGGCCGCGTCCTGATGGTCGGCCACCTGCTCGAGTACCACCCGGGCGTCGCCAAGCTGAAGGAGATCGCCGATTCGGGCGAGCTCGGCGAGATCCACTACATCTACTCCAACCGCCTCAACCTCGGCCAGATCCGCGCCGACGAGAACGCGCTGTGGTCGCTCGGCGCGCACGACGTCTCGGTCGTGCTGCACCTCGCGGGCGAGGAGCCCTCCGAGCTCGACGCCCGCGGCGAGTCCTACATGCGCCGGGGCATCGAGGACGTGGTGTTCGGCTACCTGCGCTTCCCCTCCGGCCTGGCCGCGCACCTGCACCTGTCGTGGCTCGACCCGCACAAGGAGCGGCGTTTCACGGTCGTCGGCTCCAAGCGGATGGCGACCTTCGACGACATGGACATCGAGCGCAAGGTCACCGTGTATGACAAGGGCTTCGACGAGGACTCGGGCTCCTACGGCGAGTACATCACCCGCACCGGTGACATCTGGAGCCCGCAGATCCCGAACCGCGAGCCGCTGCGGATCGAGTGCGAGCACTTCGTGGACTGCGTCCGCGAGGGCCGCGCGCCGCTCTCCGACGGCGCGAGCGGGCTGCGCGTGGTGCGCGTGCTGGAGGGGCTCCAGGCGCGGCTCGACGCGACGCGGAGGGAGCAGAGTGCAGCCGTCTGACCTCGCGCCAGGGCTCTTCCTCGGCGACGGGGTGCAGCTCGGCGAGGGCCTCCAGCTCGGGATCCACGTGGTCATCCACGCCGGCACGATCGTCGGGGACGGCTGCGTGATCCAGGACCACGCGGTCCTCGGCAAGTCGCCGAAGCTCGCGCGGCACTCGAGCGCGCCGCGCGAGGCGCCGGCGCCGCTCGTGCTCGGGCGGGGCACCGTCGTGTGCTGCGGGGCGGTCGTGTTCGCCGGCGCGGAGCTCGCCGACGACGTGATCGTGGGCGACCAGGCGTTCGTGCGCGAGCGCGCGGTGGTCGGCGCGGGCAGCGTCATCGGCCGCGGCTCGGCCGTCGACAACGACGTGACGATCGCGGCGCGCGTGCGGGTCCAGACCGACGTCTACCTGACAGCCGGGGCGGTGCTCGAGGAGGACGTCTTCGTCGGTCCGGGGGTCACCACGACGAATGATTCGACGATGGCGCGCCACGCACCCGACGTGCCGCTGGACGGGCCGACGCTGCGGCGCGCGTGCCGGGTGGGGGGCGGCGCGGTGCTGTGCCCCGGTGTCGAGGTGGGCGAGGAGGCGTTCGTGGCCGCGGGCGCCGTCGTGACGCGCGACGTGCCCGCCCGCGCGGTCGTCATGGGCGCCCCGGCCCGCGTGGTCCGCGAAGTGGAAGATCGTGATCTCGTCGAACAGTGGCGTTAGAGTCGCCTCCATGACAGAGCGACCCAGCGACTCCGGCGGCCTCTCCTCGGGCGACCCGCTCGGCGGCGGTGCGCCTGAGCCTCCGCGCCACCCGTCCGGCCTGCCCGGCGCCCCGCCCGCACCCGAGCGTCCGGAGGCCCTGCCCGGCTACGGGTCGCCGCCGCCGCCCGGCGCCGGCGGTCCGGTCGCGCCGGCCGCCTACGGCGGGGTGATGGGCCGCTACGTGCTCGCGACCTGGCTCTCGCGCGTCGGAGCGCAGCTGATCGACGGCCTCATCATCTTCGTCGCCGCGCTGATCCCGTTCCTGCCGATCAGCGCCGCGATCGGGATCGGCGCGGCGTCCAACAGCAACACCGGCCTCGGCGCCGCGATCGGCGTCGCCGTCCTGTGGATCGCGTGTATCGCGGTCATGGCGCTCCTCTACGCCCCGGTGTTGATGGCGCGAACCAACGGCAAGACGGTCGGGCGCATGGTGATGAACATCCGGGTGGTGCGGACGTCGGGCGAGCCGATCACGTTCGGGTTCGCGCTGCTGCGCGAGGTCGTGGTCAAGGCGATCGGGGTCAGCCTCGTCGGCACGTTCACGTTCGGGCTGGCGGGCCTGCTCGACAGCCTGTGGCCGTTGTGGGACGAGGAGAACCGCGCGCTGCACGACTTCGTCGTCAGCACGCGGGTGGTGCAGGACTAGCTGCGGCCTACGGCAGTTCCTGCACTGCCCGGTAGGCCTCGTTGATCGCGCTGTGCGTGTACGCGAAGGCGCCGGAGTCGCTGTTCGCGATCGCCACGGTGCGGTACGGCTTGCGGCCGATGACGTGCGGCTGCTTGGCGTTCGGCCCGTACAGGGACGGATCGAACCTGTTGAGCCGAATGCGGACCTTGCTGCGGCGCCGGTCGAGCTGGCTGTAGTCGCAGCGTGACTGGAGGATCGTGTCCTGCGTCGCGATGCTCGTGGAGACCGCGCCTCGCGGTCAAGGGGACGAATCGCGGAAACGGGCGGCGGGCAGGCCCCGCTTTGTCCAACCGGCCGGCCAGAACGCGGCGCGGCGCTACGCCACGCCGACCCGGCGGCCGGCGGCGGTGTTCCGGCCGGCCTCCGTCCAGATGACCTGCTCGCGGCCGGCGCCGACGCCGATCAGCGCGATCGGCACGCCGACGAAGTCGCCGATGTAGGCGAGGAGGTCGCGCGCGGCCTGCGGCAGGTCCGCCTCCTCGCGGACCTCGGTGATGTCCTCGCCCCAGCCCGGCAGCTCCTCGTACTCACCGGTGGCCTGGTGCAGGACGGTCTGGTGGTACGGGTAGGTGTCGAAGCGCGCCTCCTCGGCGCCGCGGTATGCGGTGCAGACGGACAGCGGCCCGAGGCCGGTGAGGACGTCGAGCTTCGTGACCGCGAGCGCGGTCATCGTGTTCAGCCGCGCGGCGTAGCGCAGGGCGACCAGGTCGATCCAGCCGACGCGGCGGGCGCGCCCCGTGGTCGTGCCATACTCGCCGCCCGCCTCGCGCAGCGTGTCGGAGAGCTCGCCCTCGAGCTCGGTCGGGAACGGCCCGGCGCCGACGCGCGTCGCGTAGGCCTTCGTCACGCCCCAGATCTCGTCGATGTCCTTCGGCCCGGCGCCGGTGCCCGTGCAGGCCGCGCCCGCGACCGGGTTGGACGACGTCACGAACGGATAGGTGCCGTGGTCGATGTCGAGCATCGTGGCCTGGGCGCCCTCGAAGAGGACGTCGCCGCCGCCGTCGAGCACGTCCCAGGTCAGGCGCGAGGTGTCGGCGATGTACTGCTCGAGGCGGTGCCCATAGGTGAGGTAGGCGTCGGTCATCGACTGCAGGTCGAGCTCCGGCGCCTTGGCGAACGGCCGCAACGAGAGCCGCTTCGGCTCCATCGCGAGCACGATCTTCTTCTTCAGGATCTTCTCGTCGAGCAGGTCCTGCACGCGGATGCCGAGGCGGGCGGCCTTGTCGGCGTAGCAGGGCCCGATGCCGCGGCGCGTGGTGCCGATCTGGAGCTTGCCCAGCCGCGCCTCGCCCGCCGAGTCGAGCATAAGGTGGTAGGGCATGATCAGGTGCGCGTTGGCGCTGATGCGCAGCCCGGAGAGGTCGATGCCGCGGGCGCGGAGGTTGTCGAGCTCACCCGTCAGCACACCCGGGTCGATCACGACGCCGTTGCCGATCGCGCACAGCTTGCCGGGATAGAGGATCCCGGAGGGGATCAGGTGAAACGCCCACTTCTCGCCCTCGCGCACGATCGTGTGGCCGGCGTTGTTGCCGCCCTGGAAGCGGATCACGAGGTCGGCGTTCTCGGCCAGGAGGTCGATGACCTTGCCCTTGCCCTCGTCGCCCCATTGGGCGCCCACGATCACGGTGCCGGCCATGCCGTGAGTGAAGTCTACGAAGCGAGCGGACGCGCCCTCGGCGCGCCGTAGGGGAGCGGCTCGTCGTCAGGGAAGGAATCGGGCAGCGAGATCCGCTGATCCGTCCCGCACAGCATGAGCGGGTCGCCGCACATCTCGATGATGCGGGAGACCGTCCGCTCGCCGATCTGCTCGCGCAGCTCGTCCGGCCGGAGGTTCGTGGTCAGGAGCATCGCGGCCCCGTCCTCGTAGCGCGTGTTGACGATCGTGTAGAGCTGCTCGAGCACCCACGGCGAGCTCTGCTCCGCCCCGACGTCGTCGATGTGCAGCAGCTCAACGGCCGCGAGGCGGTCCAGAAGCTGGCTCAGCGAGCTCTCGGACTCGTCATTGAACGTCTCGCGCAGCAGCCCGAGCAGGCGCGGCAGCGAGTAGATCGCGACGGAATGGCCGTGGCGCAGCGCGTCGGCCGAGATCAGCATCGCGAGCGTGGTCTTGCCGGTGCCGACGTCGCCCTGGAACCAGATGCCCTTGCCCTCCGCGAGCCGCTGCTCGAGCGCGTCGACGTAGCGGCGCACGTCGCGCACGACGTGCTGGTCGATCTGGGTCACGGGCGCGCGGTCGAACGAGACGCCCTGGTAGCGCTTCGGGATGACGCCCGCGAGCTTGCGCGCCTTGCGCCGCGCGAGCCGGCGCGGGCGGCAGGTGCAGTCGCTCGCCCGGCGCGTGTCTTCGTCGTAGAGGAAGCCGGAGCCGTCGCAGCGGCCGTCGGGACAGGTCGCCACCGCTAGTAGCGCTCCCCGCCGACGTAGGACATGAAGCGCGGGTACTCGGCCTGGAAGGTGAGCTTGATCGTCGAGAGGCCGCCGTTGCGGTGCTTGGCGATGTGGACCTCGGCGATGCCCTCCTCCTCGGAGTCCTCGTCGTAGTACTCGTCGCGGTAGATGAACATCACGAGGTCCGCGTCCTGCTCGATCGCGCCGGACTCGCGCAGGTCGGAGAGCATCGGGCGCTTGTCCGAGCGCTGCTCGACGCCGCGGTTGAGCTGCGACAGCGCGACCACGGGCACCTCGAGCTCGCGCGCGAGCGTCTTGAGCCCGCGCGAGATCTGCCCGACCTGCTCGGCGCGGTTGTCCGACTGCCCGGTCGCGCGCATGAGCTGGAGGTAGTCGATCAGCACGAGCCCGAGCCCGTCGGCCTGCTGCTGGGCCAGCCGCCGCGTCTTCGCGCGCACGTCGAGCACCGACAGGTCGGAGGAGTCGTCGATGAACAGCGACGACTCCGCCAGCCGGTTGCTCGCCGCGAGGATCTTGCCCCAGCGCGCCGGCGGCACCTTGCCCTTGCGCAGGTCGTCGCCCTTGATCGAGGCCTGCGAGGCGATGAAGCGCTGCGCCAGCTCGGACTCGGACATCTCGAGCGAGAACAGCGCCACGGCCTTCTCGCTGTTGAGCGCCGCGTACTCGGCGAAGTTGGCCATGAGCGCCGACTTGCCCATGCCCGGTCGTGCGGCCAGGACGATCAGGTTGCCGGCCTGGAAGCCGCCGGTGATGCGGTCGAGGTCCTCGAAGCCGGAGGGGGTGCCGGTGATCGACTGCCCTTCGGCGGACAGCTGCTCGAGCTTGTCGAGCTCGCTGGAGAGCAGGTCGTTGATCGCGCGGAAGTCCTTGCGGCGGTCCTCGTGCGCGACCTCGAGGATCGAGCGCTCGGCGAGATCGACCAGCTCGCGGGGCGACGCCTCGTGGGTGTGCACGCGATGCTGGATCTCGTAGGAGGCGTGCAGGAGGCGCCGCAGCATCGCGTTCTCGCGCACGATGCGCGCGTACTGGCGGACGTTGCCGACGGCGGGGACGGAGCCCGCGAGCAGGTCGACCGCGGCCCGGCCGCCGACGCGCTCGAGCAGGCCGCGCTGCTTGAGGTGCTCCACGAGCGTGAGCGCGTCGACCGGCTCACCGACCGTGTGGAGGTCGAGCATGGCCTGGAAGATCAGGCCGTGGGCCTCGCGGTAGAAGTCCTCGGGCTGCAGGCGCTCGTCGATGATCAGCGCCGGCAGCGCGGTGTCCGACAGCAGCACGGCGCCGAGCACGGACTGCTCGGCCTCGAGGTTCTGTGGGGGCGCGGCCGCGGGGCCGCCGTTGCGATCGGCGATGGCCATCAGGGCGATCGAGTCTAGGTCGGCCACCGGAGCGCTCGGCGATCGTGCGAGGGTTTCCCCGCTTCCTGCGCAGAGTTGTTGCCTTTCAAGTGAGGAGGACCAGAACATGCTCGAGCGACTGCAGCCCTTCGTCGGCGAGTGGGACATGGAGGCGTCGTTGCCGGCGCCGCCCGACAGCCGCGCGCGGTCGGTGTTCGAGTGGGCGCTGGATGGGCGCTTCCTCGTCCAGCGCACCGAGATCTCGATTCCCGAGGCGCCGGACAGCATCTCGATCATGGGCGCCGACCCCGGCGGCGAGGCGCTCTCGCAGCACTACTTCGACTCGCGCGGTGTCGTCCGCATCTACGCGATGACGTTCGAGGACGGTGTCTGGACGCTCCGGAGGGACTCGCCGGACTTCTCAGACCTGAACTTCTGGCAGCGCTACTCGGGCACGTTCGGCGAGGACGGCGACACGATCGACGGACGCTGGGAGATCTCCCACGACGAGGGCACGACCTGGGAGAAGGACTTCGACCTCGTCTACACGCGGGTGAAGCAGCGGGCGGCTACTTCTCTTCGACGACCATCGTCTTGATGGTCGCGGTGACGTCGTCGGCGACCTCGACGACGACCATGCGGGTCCCGACGGTCTTGATCGGCTCGTCGAGGTGGACCTTGCGCTTGTCGAGGCGGATGCCGCGGGCCTCGCGGATCGCGTCCACGATGTCCTGCGTGGTGACGGAGCCGAACAGGCGGCCGTCGTCGCCGGCCTGATGGGTGATCGTGAGCACCGTCTTGTTGAGCAGCTCGGCGTTGTCGCGCGCCTTCGAGGTGGCCTCCTCGAGCGCGCGGTCGGCCGCGACCTGGCGACGCTGAGCGGCGGCGATCGAGCCCTTGGTGGCGGGCTCGGCGAGCTTGCGCGGGATCAGGTAGTTGCGCAGGTAGCCCTTCGAGACGTCGACGACCGTGCCGCGCTCGCCCAACATCTCGTGGTCCTGAAGCATGATCGCCTGGGGCATGAGGCCTGCCTAGCGGTCGCGGTCGCGGTCACGATCACGGTCGCGCCCACCGCGGTCGTCCCGCGACTCGCGCGTGTCGCCGACGTACGGGAGCAGAGCGATCTCGCGAGCGCGCTTGACGGCGGTCGCGATCTGGTTCTGGTGCCGCCGGCACGCGCCCGTGATGCGTCGCGAGCGGATCTTGCCGCGGTCCGAGATGAACTTGCGCAGGGACGCGATGTCCTTGTAATCGACGTGCTCGACCTTGTCGCGGCAGTACTGACACGACTTCCGGCGACCGGAGCCGGGCCCACCCTTCTTGTCACGCCGGCGCGTCGGCCGGCTGCGCTGCTTTGCCACTGGAAGACCTTTCGTGTGCTGCCACTCGAGCGCCCGTGGGGCGCACAAAACCGCCGCGCGCGGGGCGCGGGCGTCTCATTGTGGCAGACGCGCTGCGACCGGCGGGCGCGAGACCGCCGGTCGGGTGCGAAGGACCCTAGAAGGGGATGTCGTCGTCCGCGGGGCCGCCGCCGGCCGCGGGTGCGGCCACCGGCTGGAAGTCGCGGTTGTCGACCGGGACGTCGGACTGCGGCGCGAAGCCGTTGCCGCCGCCCTGGGCGTCATCGCGGCCGCCCAGGAACTGCACCGAGTCGGCGATGATCTCGACGTTCTGGCGCTTCGTGCCGTCCTGCGCCTGCCACTCACGCCACTCCAGGCGCCCGTTCAGCGCGACGGGGCGGCCCTTGCTGAGGAAGCGCGCGCAGTTCTCGCCCTGGGCACCCCAGACGGTCACATCGAAAAAGTTCGCCTTATCTTCCCACTCGCCGGACTGACCCTTCCGGCGCGTGTTGGAGGCGATCCGCAGCGAGCAGACGGACATGCCGCTCGGCAGGGACCGCAGCTCGGGATCGCGTGTGAGATTGCCCGTGAGGACGACGACGTTGATGTTGGTGGCGGCCACGGCGTGGCTCCTTTCGATGACTTCTCTCGACTCTCGGACGCCGAGTCTAGATCGGGGTTCGGACCGTCCCGCGGTGGTGCCGCAAGTTGCGGCGAATTCGTCGCGGAGTCGTGACGAAGCGAGACTAGGACTCGTCGGGCTCGCCCACGGGAGCGGCCGCGGCGGTCGCGGCGCCCATCTCGGGCGGCGGGGGCGTGCCCGCGCGGAGCTTGATGATCCGGAAGCGCAAGACGCCGTCCGTGATCTTCAGCGTGTGATCGAGCTGCTCGAGCAGCTCGACGCCGCCGTGGAACTGGAACAGGTGGTAGTCCGCGTCCGGGCGCTTGTGGATCTCGTAGACCGTCGGGCGCACGCCCCAGTCGTGGCGGCCGACGACCTCGCCGGACTTCTCGATCGCCGCCTGGATGTTGTCCAGGATCTCGGTGCGGCGCTCGTCGTCGGCCTGTGTGTCGAGCAGGAGGACGAGGTCGTAGACGGGGGGCTCGGTCGCCATGCGGCGGACGATGCTAGCAACGCGGGGGCGAGCCGCCGGCCCGTGGCGCCTAGCCCGGGACATGCGAGGCGAGCGGCCCGGGGGCGTGCGATGGGGCCGCGCGGCGATCGCGCTCGGCCTCCTCGCGCTCTCGATCGCCTGGCCCCGCCTCGCGCCCCCGCCGCCGCGGCTGCCGAGCGACACGGGGATCCCCGTGGCCACCCCGCAGGCCGCCGTTGCGACGCCGTCCGGCGAAGGTGCGAAGCGCCGCGGGTCAGACGGGAGGCGGGTGGAGCGGGAGCGGAGGACGGAGCGGGCGCGGCGGGCGGGACGGGAACGGCGGGCGGAGCGGCATCAGGCGATCGAGCGGCAACGGCGGACGGAGCGAAGGCGCGCGCGGGAGCGGGCACGACGGCGGGCGGAGCGCAGGCAGAACAAGGCACGGCGGCGGGCGGGCGGGCGAGCCGTCGGGAAGACGCCGAGCGCGAACCGGCAGCCCAGCGCCCCCGTCCGCCCGCGACTCGCGCCTCAGCCCACCTCGCCCCCCAGCTTCCGGCCCACGGCCCCCGCCGGCACCGAGTTCTCCTTCGAGCGCGGCTGAGTGTGTGGTTCGTCTCCTCGCTTGGCGACGCTCGGTGCCGCGCTGGGCTCAGGCCTCGAGAGCGACGAGACGGTGCGCGTGGCGGCCTCGGGCTAGCCGCTCGTCGCCGCCATACCGCGCGCCTTCTTGCGGATGTCCGCGATCTGGTCGTCGATCCAGTCGCCCGGATCGCGCGAGGTGACGATCTCCTTGAGGCCCTTCGCCCGCCGCGCGCGCTCCTCGCCCGACATCGTCAGGGCGGTGTAGATCGCGTCGGCGAGCTCCTGCACGTCGAACGGGTTGACGCTCAGCGAGAACTCGCCCAGCTCCTCGTGCGCGCCGGTGTTCTCGCTCAGGATCGAGACGCCGTCGCGCTCGTTGACGAGCGGCCCCTCCTTGGCGACGAGGTTCATGCCGTCGAACATGGCGTTGACCATCATCACGTCGTAGTGCTTGTAGTTGGACATCGCCTCCTCGAGATCGTCGCGGAGCTTGAGGTCGATCGGCATCCAGTCGGGCGTCCCGTGGCGGTGGTTGACGACGGCGACGAGCGCCTCGATGCGCTCGAGGTACTCGGCGTACTCGGGCACGTCGGTCCGCGACGGCATCAGCTGCGCGGTGAACGTGATGCGCTCGGAGAACTCGGGGTGCTGCTCGAGGAAGATGTCGAAGCCGGTGAAGCCGCGCAGCACGTTCTTGGACAGGTCCGCGCGGTCGACGCGCAGGATCGAGTACTCGCGCCGGCGCTTGAGCAGCTTCTCCTCGAACTCCGTCACGCGGTCGCGCGCGGCGGTCGACCGGGTCGCCTCGTAGTCGATCGGCAGCGGGTAGGCGCGCACCCACACCTCGCGGTCGCCGCAGTGCACGACGCCCGACTCCATGTCGACGTCGAGGTCCATCAGGTCGCGGCAGCACTGCAGGAAGTTGCGCCGGTAGGAGCGGGTGTGGAAGCCGACGATGTCGTTGGCGAGCAGGCCGTTGAAGATCTGGTCGCGGATGTCCTTCGGCAGCACGCGCCAGGCGTCGGGCTGGGTCCACGGGATATGGATGAAGTGGTGCAGGAAGACGTCGGGGCGCTCGCGCCGGATCATCGCCGGGAGCGTGTAGAAGTGATAGTCGTGGACCATCACGACCGGCTCCTCCTCGCCCTCGATCTCCTCGAGCACGGCGCGGGCGAGGTCCTCGTTGACGGTGTTGTAACCGTGCTCGAACGCGTCGACCTCCTGGCGGCGGATGTCGGGCGCGTTGCTCTGGTCCCAGAGATAGTGCTGGATGAACCACAGCATCGGGTTGGCGATGACGTTGTAGAAGCCGTCGTAGGCATCCGGGTCCGAGGCCACGAAGCGCACCCGGAACTCGCCGCCGTGCGGCGCCTCGACGGTGAAGGGGTGGTCGTCGTGCTCGCGTGACACCTCGACGTCGCGGTCGGTCATCGCCGACGCGATCCAGATCGCGTCGCGGTGCGAGGCAAGTCCCGTCAACGCCGTCACGAGCCCGCCGGTGCCGCGCTTCAGCGAGCCGTCGTCCTGATACGTGACAGGCCCCCGGTTGGAGACCAGGACGAGCGGCCGATCACGATCGGGCATCTACAACACCTCTTGGAAGATCTTCAGATAGTCGCGCAGGTAGCGCGGGGTGAGGAAGTGTTCCCGGACGTGCTCCTTGCCACGCCGTCCGAGCGCCTTGCCGAGCGCGGGGTCGTTGAGAATCTCGAGCGAGCGCTTGGCGCACTCGTCGACGGATGAGACGAGGTAGCCCGTCTGGCCGTCCTCGACCTGCAGCGGGATGCCGCCGACGTTGCCGCCGATGAACGGGCGGCCCTTCCACAGCGCCTCGGACACGGTCAGGCCGAAGCCCTCGCGCGTGGACTTCTGGATCACGACGTCGGCGAGCGACTGGAACGCGTTGACCTCGATGTTGCCGACGTTGTTGAAGTTGTTGAGGATGTGGATGTCCGGATCGCCGTCGGCGTGGGCGAGCGTGGAGTTGTAGAAGTCCCAGCCCTCGGGGTCGTCGGAGGCCATCGAGCCGACCAGCGCGAGCTGGACGTCGGTGCGCTCCTCCTTGACGATGCGGTAGGCGTCGATCACGCCCAGCGGGTCCTTCCACGGGTCGAAGCGCGAGACCTGGCACATCATCGGCCGGCTGGTGTCGATCCCGAACTGCCTGCAGACGAAGGTCGCGTCCTCGAGCGAGAGCGCCATGTTCTTCGGCGCGAGCGGGTCGATCGCCGGCGGCACGATGTGGACCCCGCCGTCCATGCCCGGCGGCACGTAGTCGGCGACGTGGAACAGCGACGCCGGATAGCGCTGGATGTAGGGGAGCAGGCGCTCCATCGTCGCCGGGTTCGGCGTCGAGACGTCGATGTGGCAGCGCCATACCCACGCCTTCGCCTTCTCCGGCGCGAGCGAGAGCATCGCCGCCGGCTGCGGGTCGTGGACGAGGCAGACGTCCCACCCGCGCGAGAGCTCGCGGGCGTTCATCTCGTTGTACTGGAACCAGGTCGCCCACTGCTCCTCGGTGAGGTCCTGCGGCGCGCCCTGGAGGGCGTTGTGCATCAGCTTCGTGGAGTTGAAGAACTCCTCGCGGCCGTAGATGACCTGCCACTCCACCTCGAGCCCGACGTCGCGCATCAGCGGGATCAGCGTGTAGAGGATCTCCGACACGCCGCCGCCGAAGGCGGTGGCGCTCAGCTGGACGACACGCGTGCCCTTGAGCGGTTCGGCGAGCTCGCGGATCTCCTCCACGAGGGGCCGACCGACGATATGGGTGTAGTCCGCCAGGCTCTTGTGGGCGAGCGCGACCGGCTGAAGCACTTCTCGCAGACCTTCCTAGTCGGGTTGAGGCGGGGGCACGATATCCAACGTGAGGAGCCGCTCCATGCCCCGCTCCACGGCGTCCAGAAGCTTCCCGTGCAGCCCGGACGAGGCCGCGGCCACGCAGGAGATGTGGAAGTCGGGGTCGGAGCCCAGCAGCCGGTACGGGCCGAGCGGCCCGCCCGCGGCATCCGTGATCACCGCACCCCCCTCCGTCAGGCCACAGAGCCGCGGCCGCGAGGTCGTAGGGCGAGTTGTTGACAACGGAGCCGCCGCCGACGCGCTCGAACTCCGCGCGCATGCCGGGGACCTCGGCGACCATGCGCGCGCCCGGCTCGACGTAGGCGTCGAGCTGGCCGGTGATGATGCGCGTGAGGTTGAACGTGGCCGAGCCGAGGTCGAAGACGCCGCCGCCGAGCGACGAGGAGTCGATCAGCTCGGCGATCACCTCGACGACCGCGCGGGCCGGTCGGCGCGTGAAGCCGTAGACCCAGAAGAGCCGCTCGAGGTCCGTGTTCTCGCTCAGCGCGATTGGTCGCGATGCGCGGCAGCCGGCGCCGCGCTCGGCGTCGAACCACTCGCCGCTCTTGATCTCCACCACGCAGCCCGCGACGACGTCGCCCATCGTCGGCTCGCCGTCCCCGAGCGGGGCGAGCGCGACGCTCGTGCACGCGGCCTCGAGGCCCGCCAGCGCCGGCCGCGTGCCGTCGATCGGGTCGACGATCAGCACGAACTCGGGCGAGCTGTCCCCCGGCGTGACCATCCCGCGGTCCTCGGTGGAAGGCCATCTGCGGCGCATGCGCCGCGACCCAGCCGGCGAGGAACGCCTCGGCCTCGGCGTCGATCGCGAACGTCACGTCGCCACCCACGCTCTCCCGCGCGTGCGCGCGCCCGTCGGCCGCACCGAGGCGCGGGAGCACGATCTCGCGCAGCGCGTGCGCGAGACCGAACGCGACGCGTCTCACCCGGCCGATGTCGGGCGCGCCGACAGCGGCCGCTCGCCGAGCGTGAGCTCGACCTTGCGCTTGTCGCCGTCGCGCCAGACCTCGACGGTCACCTTCCGGCCGGGGTCGAACAGCTGGACCGCCTGGGAGAGGTCGTCGGCGTCGTGGATCGGCTGGTCCTCGATGCGGGTGATGATGTCGCCGCCCTCGCGGAACGCGCGGTCCTGGAAGCGCACCTCGCCGCCCCCGCCGTGCAGGCCCGCCTTGTCGCCGGGCCCGCCGGCCTGCACGCCCTGCAACCACGCGCCCTGCCTGACGGGCAGGTTGAAGCGCTTGACGAGCTGCGGGTAGAGCGGCACGGACTGCACGCCGAGATAGGCGTAGCGGACCTTCCCGTCCGCGCGCAGGCCGTCGAGCGAGCGCGCGACGACGTCGGCCGGGACGGCGAACCCGACGCCCTCGCCGCCGCCGGAGCGCGACTTGATCTGCTGGTTGACGCCGATCACCTGCCCGCGGCCGTTCACGAGCGGCCCGCCGGAGTTGCCGGGGTTGATCGCCGCGTCGGTCTGGATCGCGCCGGAGATCTGAAACTCGGTCAGGGAGTCGATCGCGCGGTCGATCGCCGAGACGACGCCGACCGAGAGCGACTGCTTCTCGCCGAACGGCGAGCCGATCGCCGCGACCGGCGTCCCGACCGCGACGGCGCTGCTCTTGCCGAGCGGCAGCGGGCGCAGCGTCAGGCCCTTGGGGTCGACCTTCAGCAGCGCGATGTCGGCATTGGGGTCGTGGCCGATGATCCTGGCCTCGACCTGGTTGCCGTCGGCGAACTCGACGTAGACCTGATGGGCGCGCCGGATCCGGGCCCCCTCGCCCGTGGTCACGACGTGCGCGTTGGTCGCGATCTCGCCGTTGCGCGAGATCACGAAGCCCGAGCCGACCCCGCCGGAGCCGTTGTCGTTCTGGCCTCCCAGGATCGAGTCGAGGCCCGCGCCGCCGAAGAGGGAGATCACGGTCACCACGCCGGGCGCCTCGTCGTGGTAGATGGCGCGCGGGTCGAAGCCGCTGCGGCGCTCGGCACCGGCGGACTGCTCGAGTACCTGGACGCGCGTGGTCGTCGTCTTGGTCGCGCCGCCCGCGTCGCTGCTCTTCGAGTCGCCGCCGCCGCAGCCTGCGAGCAGCGCGGCGCACGCCAGCAGTGCCGCGGGAGCACGGCTCATGACGCGGGAAGCGTGAGTGAGAAGGTGGTCGCGCCCGGCACGGAGCGCACCGACAGCTCGCCGTTCATCCGCTCGGCCAGCTCGCGCGCGATCGCGAGGCCGAGGCCGGCGCCCTGCGCGCGGTCGGAGGAGGTGAAGAAGGGCTCGAAGATGTGGGGCATGGTCTGGCGGCGGATGCCGAGGCCGGAATCGGAGACCTCCAGCCGTACCTGCCCGTTCTCCCGCGCCGCCGAAACGACGACGCCCGTCCCCGCAGGCGTGTGGATCAGGGCGTTGTCGAGGAGGATACGAACCACCTGCGCGACGCGCTCGGGGTCGCAGTCGATCTCCATCGGGTCGGGGTCGAGCTGGAGGCGCAGGTTCGAGCCGTGGCGCGCGGCCGCGGGCGTGAACTCGCCGGCGACCTCGCGAGCGAGCTGGTGGACGTCGGTCGGCTCGGGGCGCAGCTCCAGCACGCCGGCCTCGAGGCGCGAGAGGTCCAGCAGCTCCGTGGCGAGCTTGGTCAGCCGGTCGACCTGCGCGCGCACGTGGTCGAGGAACTGGCGCTTGGTCGGCTCGTCGAGCTCCTCGTCCTCGAGCAGCTCGAGGAAGCCGCCGAGCGAGAACAGCGGCGTGCGCAGCTCGTGCGACGCCTGGGCGATGAACTGCTTGCGCGCGTGGTCGAGGCGCGCGAGCTGGCCCTGCATGTCGTCGAAGGCGGCACCGAGTTGGCCGAGCTCATCGTCGGAGTCCGGTTGGACCCGGTCCGAGAAGTCGCCGGAGGCGACCTTGCGGACCGCGCGCTCGAGGCGCTTGACTCGCAGCGACAGCGCGCGCGCCACGAGGTAGCCGCCGAGCACGGCGATCACGAACGCGATCCCGCCCGCGACGAGGATGCGGCGGCGGATCAGCGACACGTTCGCCTGTACGTCGGTGAGCCCGTCGGCGTAGACGGCAACGCCGCGCACCTCGCCGTTCTGGATCAGCGGCTCGGCCACGAGCGCCTGGCGGCCGAGCCGCGTGGGCTCCGTCGCACGGGCGACGCGGCGGGTAGCGAGCGCGGCCTCGGCGACCGACTGCACGTCGTCGATCTCGACGCCGCCCGCGTCGGAGTCGGCGAGCACGAACAGCGAGTCCTCGGTGCCCTTCACGATCCCGAGCACGTTGACCTCGGCGCTCGCGCGCGTGGCGACGAGGCTGACCTCGTGGACGAGCTGGGACTGCGGCGCGTCGGTGCCGACCAGCCGCAGCAGAGGCGGCGAGTAGCGGTGCGCGTCGGCCGCGAGGTTGTCGAGCTTCTGGTCGCGCAGGCGGCCCTCGAGCTGCGGCGCGACGGCGAAGTAGATGATCGCGATCGCGCACAGGACGATCAGGCCGAAGATCAGCGCCAGCCGGTTGCGCAGCGACCGGATCGGCACGGCGCTACTCCTCGTCGCGGAAGCGGTAGCCGACGCCGCGCACGGTGAAGATGTACTCGGGCTCCTTGGCGTCGGCCTCGAGCTTCTCGCGCAGGTGGCGGATGTGCACGTCGACGGTGCGCGGGTCGCGGTACGCGGAGTCGCCCCAGATGCGCGTGAGCAGCATGTCGCGCGTGAACACGCGGCCAGGGCTCGAGGCCAGCGCGCTGAGGATCTCGAACTCCACGAACGTGGTGGGTACGCCGTCTCCGCGCATCGTCACCGCGCGCTTGGCGGGGTCGATGCGCAGCTCGCGCACCTCCAGCGGCACGTCGTCCTCGAGGTGCGCCTTGGCCATCCCGGCCCGTCGCAGCGCGGCCTTCACGCGCGAGCGGAACTCGCGCATCGAGAACGGCTTGGTGATGTAGTCGTCCGCGCCGAGCTCGAGGCCGAGGACCTTGTCGATCTCCTCGGCCTTCGCGGTCAGCATGATG
>JBBQLH010000049.1:0-32634 GCA_038327685.1 Solirubrobacterales bacterium | reverse complement strand
GTCGTCGATGTCGGTGCCGACGATGTCGGGGCGGGCACCGACCGGGCTGAGCGCCATGCCGGGGCGGGCGACGAAGGCCGCCGCGCACCCGGCCGCCAAGGCGCCCGTGATGTCCCACGCGTGCGCGGCGATCAACCGGACCCCGGAGAGCTCGACGTCGAACGTCCTGGCAGCTCGTAGGGCTCGCGGCGGGGCTTGAGCGTTCGCACCTCAGGCGTCGGGGTCATCGAGGGGCTCCCGCCGGGTCGGCGGCGGCTGCCTGCTCGCGCACGTAGCGGATCATTCCGATGACGTCGTCGGGGAGGAGCCGTCCGATGGCGCCGCTGGAGTACACGCTGACGAGCACGTGCCCGTTGGGGTCGAGCACGAATCCCGTGGACTGCAGGAACGTGGATTCCGGGTTGACAAAGGCGCCGGTGGCGGCGGCGATGACAGGGGCGTCCGCGCTGTGGCCGACCGGGAAGCGCAGCCCGTGCTTGTCGACGAGTGCCCGCGTCGTGTCCCCGTCGTCGACGGAGAGCGCCACGACACGGATGTCGAGTTCGGCGAGCTTCTCGTGGCCGCGTTGAAAGGCGCGCAGCTGTGCGTTGCAATACGGACACCAGGAGCCGCGATAGAGGAGGACCACGCCGTAGTGACCGCTGAGGCCGTCGGGCAGGTCGAGCGTCTCGTCGCCCGACAGCGCGACGGTGATGGGCGGGAATGCGTCGCCTGGGCCGAGCAGGGTCATCCGCGGCCCGAGAGGGTTCGTGTCATGCCTGTTGGTGTTGCGGCGGGAAGCGCTTCTTACCCTGCGCGACCCCGGACCGCGACCAGCAGCGCCTTGAAGTCCTCCTCGCAGGGGCCACATCCGCGCAGATGCACAGCGAGGTCGGGATAACGTCGCTCGGGCTCGGCATCAGCCAGCGCGAGCTCGACGTAGACATCGAGCAACTCCATCGTCCGTGCGCAGCCCGCGTCGAGCGGGTCGGTCCGCAGGAACTGCTCGAGGCCGTTCATGGTCGCCTCGCGGGCTCGGGGTCGAGGTGCCCGTCGGTGACGAGCCGTGCGCGCAGCTTGCGCCGGGCGTCGAAGAGCGACTTGTAGATCGCGTTGCGGTTGGAGCCGAGCTCGGCGACGAGTGCATCGAGCGGTACCTCGTTGAGCACGATCGCGACGAAGATCGCACGCTGGCGCTCGCTCAGGTCATCGTCGACCGCTCGGCGCACCGCGAGCACGAGCTCGTGCCACTCCGACTCCCGCTCAGGGTCCAGCGCAAAGCGGTCGGGCAGCCGATCCCAGTCCTCCGCGTCGAGTGACACGCCGGACTTGCGCCAGAAGTGTCCCGCGAGCTTTCCCGACACCTCGAAGATCACGAACTTGTACGCCCAGGTGGTGAACCGGCTGTCGCCGCGGAACTGCCCGAGCTTGCCCGTGATCGCCAGCAGCGCGTCCGCCGCGGCCTGATGTGCGAGGTCATCAAGCTCCGGGCCTTCGATGCGCAACGCCGCGCCGCGCCGCGGGCGGCTGAGCGAGCGATCGGCACCAGCAGCGCGTGCAGGCGGGCCGAAGCGGCCTCACGCTCCGAGCCGGTGGACCCGAGCGTGCGCACCCATTCCGTGGAGTCGGGATCGAGCGCCGGGCCTGCGATCGCCATGCCGGGATCGTACGGGGGCGCCCATCTCGCGCTCCTTAACAGACGCTGACGCGTGGCGCGCGGCGGAGAAAGATGAAGGGCTCGCGCCGCCGCCAACCAGTGTCCAACGATGTTAGGAGACACACGTGTCCACAGTTGCATTGGCCCGGCGTCGCGCTCGGTGGCGCCCGGCGACGTTCGCGGCAACCGTCATCCTCGCGGCATGCGACGGCGAGCAACGCGATGGCCTCGGCCGGCGCGGTCTACACCGAGACCAACGCGGCGGCCGGCAACGCCGTGCAGAAGTTCGACCGAGGCGGCGATGGGAGGCTGACGCCGGCGGGCAGCTTCCCGACCGGCGGCAGCGGACTCGACAGCCCGGGCGGGCGGCAGGGCGCCGTAGCACTCAGCGGCGACGGCGACACGATCTACGCCGTCAACTCCGGCTCGGACTCCGTGACCGCCTTCCACGTCACGCGCTCAGGTCTGCGGCCGATCGGCAGCGTTTCCTCCAGCGGCGTGGCGCCGGTCAGCGTCGCGGCGCGTGGCGGTCGGGTCTCCGTGCTGAACTCTGGTGACACGCCGTCGCGGGACGCGCCGAGCGTCGCCGCGTTCGCGGCTTCGTGACGCAGATGCACCAGACGATCGAGACGGCATGGAAGCGCGGCGAGCCGTGAGCGCGACGACACCGCTCGCGCCCGGCGACCGGTTCCCCGATCTCGAACTGCCCGACCATGCAGGCAACGTGCGCCAGCTCGCCGAGCTCGTGGGCGGCGACCCGACCGTCCTGCACTGCTATCGCGGCTGGTGGTGCCCGAAGGAGCAGCGCTACTTCCGGCGCCTGCTCGAGCTGCAGGAGGAGACCGAGGTCGCCTACACCCGCATCGTCTCGCTCAGCGTCGACCCCCCCGAGGTCGCCGCGGCCTACCGCGCCGGGCTCGGCGCCCGCTGGACGTTCCTGTGCGACCCCGAGCGCAGCGTGCTGGCGCAGCTCGGCCTGCGTGAAGCGACCGACACCAAGCACGACCCCTACGTCCCGCGCGTCTTCACCCTGTCGCCCGAGGGCCTGCGAATCCACGCCGTCTACGACGGCTACTGGTCCTCCGGCCGCGCCACGCTCGAGGAGCTGCGCCAGGACCTGCGCGCGCTCCAGCGCTCGCTGCGATCCGACTGGGAAGCCCCGACCGCGTGAGCTGGGCGTGGCTCGCGCTGGTGGACGAGCGCCCCGACGGCGCGGACGCGGCGGCGACCGCTCGCACGCTCACAGGCGAGCCGGCCGGCGTGATGGCCGCGTGGCGGCGGCACGCGAAGCCGGTCCGGCACGCCCGCCGCGTCGACGCGCGGATCGTCGACCCGGAGGGCGCCTCGGCGCGCGTCTCGCTCGTGCTCCCCCCCGCCGGCGCCCGGCTCGCGTTCGACGACGTCGCGGTCCAGCGGGCGCGGCGCGAGCTGCTGGCCGGCGAGCCGTTCGACGCCGTCTCGACGCTGCTCACCGACGACTCGCACTTCGAGGGCTCGATCCTCGTCGCGCGCGGCGAGGACGCCGCGCGCCTCCGCGACGACCCGGTCGCACGCGTCTTCCCCGCCCGTGTGCTCGACGTGGGCGCGGGCCTGCTCGGCCGCGTCCCGTGGCCCGCCGGTCCTGTGATCGAGCGCTACGGCAGCGCGCAACCCCGGCCGGCGGACCGCTTCGAGTCCGGCTAGCCCCCGCGCGAGCTCACCAGCCGGTCTGGAGCAGGTGCTCGCCGGTTTCAGCCTCGGCGATCGCTCGACCGGTAGAGGTCGTTGACGGCACGCGCCAGCAGGGACGCGATCGTGTCGTCCGCCTCGAGCTGGGCGAGCCCAGCACTGATCGAGGCTCCCTCATGGCGCGTCTGCAGGGCGTGCTGGATCTCGGCCACCGGATCGGCATCTCGATCCTGACGTGAACCGCGGTCTACTTCAACCGGTCGATTCGAGCTGGTCGCGTAGCTTCATGAGGCCGAGGCGCATGCGTCCTTTGACCGTGCCCGGCGGCAGACTGAGTCGGGTGGAGATCTCGGAGTGGCTGAGCTCGCCGTAGTAGGCGAGCGCGATGACCTCGGCCTGGGCCTCGGGCAGCTGCTGCAAGCTGACACGGAGCGCGTCCGCCTCGGTGCGGGCGATCACGTCGTCCTGCAGCGAGCCGCCTGAGGGGTCTGGCCCTGTGTAGTCACCGTCGGCAAGTCGAGGACGCTGCACGGCCGCCTCGCGTCGGAGCGAATCGACGGCCCGGTTGCGAACCAGCGTCATCAGCCAGCTCCGAACCGAACCGCTTTCGCTGTCATAGCTCGCCCGGCTCCGCCATACCGAAACAAATGCCTCCTGGACGGCATCCTCGCCGCGGCCTGCGTCGTGGCAGATGGAGCGTGCCAGTCTCCAGGCGCGGCCCGCGTGGCGGTCATACAGCTCGCCGAACGCGGTGGGGTCGTCGTGCTGCACGGCACCCATCAGCTCCTCGTCGGTTGCCGGCGCGATCCGCGGGCGGGCCAACACGGTCATGCCTCCGCCACCGGCGGCGCCTCGAGAAAGAACAGCTCACAGGCGACGCCCGGCGCGGTCTGATTGGCACTGAGGAATGCAGTCACGGACCGGTGCGTCAGCCGCTCGATCGCGGCGGTGAACTCGTCCTCGGCGCCCTCCTGGAACGCGACGCGCCCATCGATCACGTCGCCGCTGCTGCCGTCGTCGATCTGCGCCGTCTCGTCGGCGCTGAGGATGTTCTCCAGCACGCAGACGACGATGTTGTCGTTGATGTAAGTCGTCGCCGTCGTGCGCGCGTGTTCGTAGAACTCCGCGTAGAGCTCGACCATCGCCGCCGAGATCGCGTCGGTCAGACGCGAACCGGCCAGCGCCCCGTCGGCGGCGGTCATCCCGGTAACCTGAGTGATCCGTGCGTGGCGGTGGAGCACGTAGCCCTCCGTGCTTTCTGGGTCGTCACGCGACCCGATCGCCACACACCCGCTCCGCCCGGCGGCTCCCGAAGGGTCCACCGAGTCAGCGCTCGGCACGGTTAGGAACTCGCGCTGCTGACGGCCTTATCGAACCGCCTCGCCTCGCCTCGCAACCAGACTCGAACCAGAGGATACCCCCATGTCGCAGTCGCACTCCCCACCGCCCAGAGACGACGCCCACCCCGACCCAGACGGCCGACTCGGCGCGGCGATCTCCGACGCCGTGGTCGGGGTCGTCCGCGAAGCGGTCGGCCGCGGTCCCAAGCGTGCACGCACGTTCATCCACGACGACGTCGTCGTGTGTCTCCTGCACGAGACCATGACGCCGCTCGAGCGCACCTTGCACCAGCAGAACCGCGACGACACCGTGCAGACCGTCCGCGACGTCCTGCACACCGCGATGGCGCCCAAGGCACGGCAGCACGTCGAAGCGCTCACCGGCCGCTCGGTGCTCGCCACGCTCGCCGACCACCATTCCGACCCCGACGCCGGGATCCTCGTCTTCATCCTCGAACCTCGCGCCGGGTAGACGCGCCGGACTGATCCGCCGACGCGCGATTCCCGCAGTCAGTCTCATGCGCGCTCTGGCCAACCGCTTCATCGCGATCGAGAACCTGATCCACCGCGAGCTCGTCCGCTACAGCCTCACCGCCCTCCGGGTGTCAGTCGGCGCGGTGTTCCTCGGCTTCGGCGTTCTGAAGTACTTCCCCGGCGTCAGCCCGGCCGAGGACCTGGCCATCAAGACCACCGATCAACTCACATTCGGACTCGTCCCCGGCTCGATCGCGATCGTCGCGATCGCGACACTCGAATGCTTCATCGGACTCTGCTTCCTCAGCGGACGCTGGATGCGCCTCGCGATCTGGCTGCTCGCCGCAGAGTTCATCGGCATCCTCTCCCCCATCGTCCTGCTCACCGGCCGCCTGTTCAGCGGACCGCATCACGCGCCCACCCTCGAGGGCCAGTACGTCCTCAAGGACATCATCCTCGTCACCGCTGGCATGGTCATCGCCGCCGCCACCTTCCGCGGCGGACGCCTGGTCCGCGACGAGCCGCCGCTCGCTCCCCCCGCGGCCGCCAACGGCAAGCAGAGCTTCGGCGCCGAACGCAAGCTGCAGATCGTTCTCGAGGGCGTCCGCGACGACTGCTCAGTCAGCGAGCTGTGTGATCGCCACGGCATCTCCCAGGCCGTCTACTACGACTGGCGCGATCACGTGCTCGACGGCGCGACGCGCAGACTCGCCGATCACCACGAGAACGCTCCGGCCGGCGTGGCAACGCCGGGCGCGGCCCGCCGGTGAACGAGGGGCACGGACGCGCTCACAACGACGACGAGAGGATCGAGAAATGCGACTGGGAGACGCCGCCGCGGCGGTCGGCAAGGGACTGTTCGCCGGTGCCGCCGGAACGGCTGCGATGACGGCCTCGAGCTCGCTCGAGGCGAAGCTACGCGGCCGCGGAGCCAGCAGCGCGCCCGCCGACGCCGCCGGCAAGGTGCTCGGCATCCAGCCGCGCGACGAGGCGGGCGAGCAGCGCTTCTCGAACGTCGTGCACTGGAGCTACGGGACGTCATGGGGCGCGGCTCGCGGACTGCTCCACACCGCCGGCCTGGATGGCGGCAGCGCGGTCGTCGCGCACTTCGCCGCGATCTGGGGCTCCGCTCAGGTCATGCTGCCGGCACTCGACGTCGCGCCGCCACCGTGGAAGACGGAACCCGCGGAGCTCGCCATCGACGCCTTCCACCACGCCGTCTACGCTGCGGCGACCGGGCTCGCGTTCGCCGCTCTCGAGCGGCATTCTGCCTGAGCCCGATCGCCCTCAGCCCACGCTAGGAGTCCGGCTGGCGGAGGATGCCGAGCACCCGGGCTCCGCAGGGCCTTGGCGGACGGTTCACAGGGGCGTCAGCCTCGTGACCGGGCGTGCAGAACGGCGCTTGTGGCGCCAGGTCGCCGCCCGCCGTTTTGGCGCGGCTCGCGTCGACAAGCCGGCTCCCAGACAACGCCAAGCGAACGGGACGCCGACACCGCTTCCATCGCGCCGCGAGGTGGGCAGTCCGGCCGGTAGCCGGGAAGGCCGGGCGGGATGATGTGACACGTGGCCCGGACGGCATCCCTGCCTGCAGCCGCGACGACCGCGCGGCGGTCGATTGCGAGGCTCACGGCGCGGCGGGCGTCGACCTCGTCGAAGGGCGGAACGTGGGTGTTGAGGAAGATCCACGTCGTCGCCGCCGACACGGTGTCGCGGATCGGGCCGGGGTCGCGCCGTCGGAGCCGCGCCAGCTCGGCATACCCCGTGCCCATGTTCGCCACATCCCGGCGACCGGCGCGGATCGAGCCGATAGCCTCGCTCGCCTTGACGCCCAGCCTCGCGTCGATCACGTCCGGGTAGCCGTCCGGCCTCGCGAGCGCGGACCACGGGCGGTAGAAGCGGTTGCGCTCGAGCCGGATGCGCCGGCCCGGCTCGAACGCGGCGATCCGGTAAGGCCCCGTCCCCGCCACGATCGCGGGCGGCGCCGGCGTCCCGGCCGGCACCGCTGAAGCGAACGGGAGCACAAGGCGGTACTGGTCCGTGATCGCCCCGACGGACGAGAGCTGCAGCATCTGCGCGAACCACTGGCCGCGCAGCGAGCCGTCGCCGAGGTGCCGCTCGAAGCGCGCGTCGAGCGGGCTGAGGTCCAGCAGGGTCTCGTTGACGTCGAACGCGAGGATGCGAGAGGCCGGAGTCATCTCTCCTCGCGCAGGTAGCGGACCATCCCGATGACGTCGTCGGGCACGAGTCGTCCAATGGCGCCGCTCGAGTACACGCTGACGAGCACATGCCCGCTCGGGTCGAGCACGAACCCCGTGGACTGCAGGAACGTCGGTTCCGGGTTGACGAACGCGCCGGTGGTGGCGGCGATGGCGTGGGCGTCGTGCCCGACCGGGAAGCTCAGGCCATGCTTGTCCACCAGGGCCCGGGTCGTCTGCTCGTCGTCGACGGAGAGCGCGACGACGCGGACGTCGAGCGCCCGTGCAGGAGGTGCTCGCGGACGGACTGCGCCGCGGCCATCGTCGCCCGCCCCGGGATGGTGCTGGGCCTGCTCGTCACGCCGCCGACCGGCGCGGCGTCATGGTCAGATCCTGCGCCTGGAGTCCTGAGGCAGCGCCCGTCGGCGGCTGCGCCTGTTCTCCTCCCCGTAAGTTGCGCGGCCTAGCGTGGTGGGTGATGCCCGGTGGCTTCCGGCCGATCGCCGACTACGCGCTGCTTGCCGACTGCAACGGCGCAGCGCTCGTCTCCCGCGCCGGATCGGTGGACTGGCTGTGCCTGCCGCGCTATGACGCGCCCTCGCTGTTCGCCCGGCTGCTCGACCCGACGGCGGGGCACTGGTGGATCCGGCCGCTCGCGCCGCATACCGTCCAGCGGCGCTATCTGCCGGGGACGCTGGTCCTCGAGACCACCTTCACCACCGCCGACGGGCAAGCTCAGCTGCTCGACGCGATGGCCTTCGCGCGTGGTCAGCGCGGCCATGATCTCGGCCTGGCCGCGCCACACGAGCTGCTGCGCCTGGTGACCGGCGTCCACGGCCAGGTGGCCTTCACGGTGGAGCTGGCCCCGCGTCCCGGTTACGCGGCCGTGGCACCCACCCTGACGCTCAACGCGGATGCCCTGCGCTGGGCGGACGGTGCCGTCCGTGCCGGGCACCCGCTCGCGCTCGACGATGGCCGGGCGGAGGGTCGCTTTGCGGTCGCGGCGGGCCAGCAGGTGGGGAGCGCGCTGCGCCTCGGCGTGACGCCCACCGCGCCGGCCGACGTCGGGATCGTCCTCGCCGACACGGTCGCGGCCTGGCGCTCGTGGGAGACCGCCCACGACCGCTACCGCGGGCGCCACCGCGGCGCCGTGCGGCTCTCGGCGCGCGTGCTCAAGGGTCTCAGTTATCGACCGAGCGGCGCCGTAGTGGCGGCCGCCACCACTTCGCTGCCCGAAGCGGTGGGCGGCGCGCGCAACTGGGACTACCGCTTCGCGTGGGTGCGCGACGCGAGCCTCGCGCTGCAAGCGCTCTACATCGGCGCGTGCCCGGAGGAGGCGGGCGCCTTCCTGCGCTTCCTGGCCCGCGCCGCCGGCGACGGCCAGGGCACGCTGCAGATCATGTTCGGCGTGGGCGGAGAGCACGAGCTGCCCGAGCGCGAACTGCCGCACCTCCGCGGCTGGCGCGACTCGCGGCCGGTGCGCGTGGGCAACGACGCCTATCGGCAGACCCAGCTCGACGTCTACGGGCACCTACTGGACGCGCTGCACCGCTTCCGCGAGAACCTGGGCGAGCTCGATCCCGAGCTGCAGCGCTTCGCCGTGGGGCTGGCCGACGAAGCGGCCGGGCGCTGGCGCGAGCCCGACCAGGGCATGTGGGAGATGCGCGGCCCGGCGCAGCACCACGTCAGCTCCAAGCTGATGTGCTGGGTGGCGCTGGACCGCGCCGTGGACCTCGCCGGCCGGCTCGGCGCGTACGCCAAGCCGGAGACGTGGGCCGCGGAGCGCGCCGCGATCCGCAGCGCGATCCTCGCTCAGGGCTGGAGCGCACGCCGCGGCGCCTTCGCGCAGGCCTTCGAAAGCGATGAGCTCGACGCGGCCGCCCTCCTCATGCCCCTCGTCGGCTTCCTGCCCGCCACCGACCCTCGCATGCGAGCCACGATCGACGCCGTTGCGCACGAGCTGACCGAGGACGGGCTGGTGCTGCGCTACCACAGCGTCGACGGGCTCGAAGGCGGAGAGGGCACCTTCCTACTCTGCTCATTCTGGCTCGCCGCCTGCTGGGCGCGGACCGGCGAGCGCACCGCGGCCGAGAGGCTGTTCGCGCAGGTCGCAGGCTACGCCAACGATCTCGGGCTGCTCGCTGAGGAGGTCGACGCCACCGCCGGCGAGCTGCTCGGCAACTTCCCTCAGGCCTTCAGCCACATCGGGCTGATCACCACCGCCTGGGAGCTCGATCACCCCACCACCGAACGAGAGGCCGCCGTGCCCCACCGCATCCTGCTCATCGCCAACCGCACCTGCGAGTGCCCCGCCATCCACGATCACGTGGAAGCCTTGGCCAAGGAGCACGGGCAACATGAGGTGCTCGTCGCCGCGCCGGCGCTCAACAAGCGCTTGGCGCACTACGT
Source organism: Solirubrobacterales bacterium (assembly GCA_038327685.1). Lineage (GTDB taxonomy): Bacteria > Actinomycetota > Thermoleophilia > Solirubrobacterales > Solirubrobacteraceae > DASQFQ01. The sequence continues at coordinate 22,912 of JBBQLH010000049.1, read as the reverse complement.
CTCCGACACCGACGGCGCCGTCAGGGCGGCGCGCGAGCGTGTCGACGCCGCGGTGAGCGAACTGCAGTCGCGCGACGTCGTGGTGGCCGGCGAGGTGGGCGATGCAGATCCGTGGGCCGCGATACAGGACGCACTCGTGAACTTCCGAGCCGACGAGGTCGTGATCGCCACCTTCCCGCCGGGGAAGTCGCACTGGCTGGAGCGCCGGCTGATCACCACCGCCCAGGCAGGGCTCGCCCCGCTGCCGGTCACGCACCTGATCTCCGAGTACGGAATCGACGAGCCGTGAGCGCCTGGCGCTCAGGCTCCGGAATCCAGGGCCAGCGCGCGGAGGACCGCCGCGAGGAGGTCGAACGCGTGCACGGCCTCCACGCACGCTCTGGCCCGGTCGCCCGCAGCTCCGGGGGGCGCGATCGACGTCCGGAGGAGGTCGGCGCCGCGCTGCACGAACGCTTCACCGAGATGCACACGAGCGGCAGCCTGATCACGCCCGCCGAGCCGGTCGACGAGCTCGCGTGCGCCTGCAGCGCCGCCATCGTGGCGCCGGCATCGACCAGCCGCCGGCCACGCTGATGCGCCCCGGGCGGCCCTGGGGTGCAATCGCAGTGATCGTGACGCTGGCCGGCTGCGGCGGCAACCGCAGCGGCGGCGAGCCGACGCGCTTGACGGTCGTCCGGCCCGCCCCGCCGCTGATGCGGATCGCCGGCCGGGCGGTCGGTCCCCGCACCGGCGCCATCAAGTGGGAGCGCCGCCTCGAGGGCCCTGTGGTCCCGGGGCCGATCGAGGGCGTGGACGGCTCCCTGCTGGCCGCCAGCAACGGCGGCATCCTGCACGCGCTCGATCCGGCGACCGGCAAGGACCGCTGGACGTTCAACGGCGAGGGCTCCTACGGCGTCGATCTCTCCACCAGCCCGGCCAGGCTGCGCGACGGGACCGTGATCTGGCCCGGCCCACGCTCGACGGTGTTCGCGCTGGACGGCCGGACCGGCGCGTCCAAGTGGACCGCGAGCGTCCCCGGGGGCGACCCGCACACGCCGGCGATCGACGGGGACCGCATCTACGTGCAGGACGGCGGCGGCGCGCTGACCGCGTTCGACACGGCGGGCCGCTGGCGGTGGGAGGTCAAGCTCGGCGACTCGTCGCACTCGAGCCCGGCCGTCGGCACCGACGGGACCGTGTACACGGCTGCCGACAAGACGCTGTTCGCCGTGCGCGACGGGCAGGTGGTTTGGCGCGTCCGCACCGACGCCCTCATCGAGGTGTCGCCCGCGGTCGCGAGCGAGGGCACGATCACGGTCGCCTCCAACGACCACTTCCTCTACGGCGTGTCCCCGGCCGGCCGGGTGAGGTGGCGCTTCGACATCGGCGCCTGGACCTACTCGTCGCCGGCGGTGACCCCGGACGGCCTCATCTACTTCGGGGACCACCTCGGCCGCCTCAACGGCATCGACGCCCGTACCGGCAGGCTGCGGTACCGCGTGCTCGGCCGCGGCAAGACCAGGACGGTGCGAGCGGTCGGCGTGTGGACCAGGCCGGCCGTGGACGCCAACCACGCCGTCTACTTCGGTACGCGGCTCGGCAACGTCCACGGCTTCGACGCGCGCGCACGGCGCCTGTTCGACCTCCACCTCGGGGCCGAGACGATCGACTCCTACCCGACCCTGACGCGCGACGGCCTGCTGGTCATCGGCTCCGAGAGTGGCAGGCTGACCGCGATCGGACCGTGACGCACCGGGGCGTGTCCGATCTCCGCGATCGCCTGCGGGTCGAAACTCAGGGCGCGTCGATGATCTTGACGGCGTTCGAGGTCGCGTAGGCGAGCCGGCCGTCGCTGAGCCGGACGACGCCCAGCGCGCAGCCGCGCGCCACGGGTGGCCCGGCGCGCCGCGCGCGGCCGCCGGCGCCGATCGCGTACACGGTGAGCTCGCGCGAGACGTACCCGCACAGCACCAGCTCGCGGTCCGAGAGCGCGGCCAGGCCAGAGGGCGCCGTCACCGGCGGCAGCTCGGTGACGTCTGCGGCGGTCCCCATGTCACCCCGCGCCAAGCGCTCCCTCGCGCCGCCGATCGCGTTGTCGGCCACCCACAGATCGCCCGACGGCGTGAACGCGAACGCGAACGGATTGGTCCAGCCGCCCGACAGCACGCGCGGGCGCTGACCGGCCGGAGCGTCGACGTCGAGCGCCAGCAGCTTGCCGTTCGGGGCCTCTGGGTCACTGATCCGGCCGTGCCGCTGGAGATCGCCGACGCCGATCACCAGTCGCCCGTCCGGCGCGAGGGCCAGCCGGCCGCCGACGCCAAGCTTCGACGTGGCGGGGCCGCGCCAGACCAGGTGCCGGTCGGGCAGCACCCGGCCGACCACCAGCCGCGCGTCGCGGTCGGTCCACGCCGCGTAGAGCCGTCCGCGCGCGTCGCGCGCGAGGCCGAGCAGGCCGCGCTGGCCGCTGGAGCTCACCCCCACGGTGGCGACCGTCTCCTTCGGTGCGCCGTCGGCGTCCAAGCGCCGGATGCGGCCCGTGGTGCGCTCGGCGAACAGCAGGCCGCCGTCGGGCAGCGGCTGCAACGCCGACACGACGTCGCTCGGCGTCCCCAGCCGGCCGTCGGCGTTCGGCCCCGGCTTGCCGGCGTCCTGGTCGCCGCAGCCCGCCAGGGCGATGGCCGCGAGGACGACCAGGCACATGCGCTTCATCGGACCGGCGATCGTACGTGGTCTCGCGGGCCACGACGCACTACGCGGCGGAGCAGTCCTCCCTCGGGTGCGAGGACGGCGAGCTCTGCGCCATCGGGAGCTGACGCGCGAGGCGAGCCATCTCGGCCGGATCGAGCGCGGCGTGCTGCGCGCACGCGGGAACCAGCTCGCCGCTCTCGGGAGCACCGACCGGGAGAGCACCGGGGTGCCGCGCGATCGCGCGCAGCAGGCGGGCGGCGAGCAGGTGCCGGGGCACGTCGAAGTCCATGCCCCCGAGGCTCGCCACGAACGTCTGCAGCGCCCGCGCGTCGCGGGGGTCGTCCTCGTCGAGCAACGGCACGTAGCGCTCACCCGCCCACGCGCCGTACGCCGTGCGGTTGCAGCGTGGGTCGCCGATCTGCAGCGCCCGCCGGTGCAGCCGCGCGCCGACGCCGCGTTCGATCTCCGTCCAGACGTCGTCACCGCCGATCGCCCGCAGGTCCTCGCGCCAGCGCGCCGGATGCCCGATGTAGGCGGCCGGCTGGAACGAGAACATGCGGAACCCCATGTCGCGGGCGGTCCGCACGACGTCGGCCACCTCGCCGATGTTGCGCGGCGTGACCGTCATGCAGCAGGGCGTGCAGGCCAGGTCGCAGCGGGGGAACACGCCGTGGTCCCCTCGCAGCCGGCCGTGTGGCGCCCCAGCATCTGCTGTGGCGTCCTGACGGCGGCGGGGAGCTCGGCCCATCGGGAGGCCAGCGCGGCCTCGAGGTCCGGTGGCCGCGGGCGCGTCGCGCGTTCCAGTGCGCGGAGTCGTCGATCATCGCACCACCCGGTAGAGCCGGGCGAGGCGGCCCGGCGAGACGCCCGCGAGGTACAACCACCGGATTGCCGTCCACGCGAAGACGGTCCGTGCGATGCCCATCGCCCGCCAGCGCCGGTCCGACGTGATTGCCGGGCCCGGGATGCAGGTGGTGCGCCCGTGGCGCTCGAGCCGGCGGACGAAGTCGTAGTCGTCCATGATCGGCCGCTCGGCGTACCCGCCGAGGGCGGCGAACGCGGTCGCCCGGCACCAGACGCACGAGTCCCCGTAGTACAGGCCAAGCCGGCGCTGCAGAGCGTAGACCCGTCCGAGGACGGCGGCGAACCCGTGGTCGTCGCCGAAGCGCAGCGCGAAGTTGCCGCCCACGACGGCCGGGTCCGCGCCCGCCACGCGCAGGCGGGCCGCGCCGTCCGGCGGGAGCCGGCTGTCGGCGTGGAGGAAGACCAGCAGGTCGCCGCCGGCCGCGGCGGCTCCGGCGTTGCACTGGGCGGCGCGGCCGCCCACGGCCTCCAACACACGGGGGGCACGCGGATGCCGGGCCGCGATCCCGGCCGTGCCGTCACGCGAACCGCCGTCGACCACGATCACCTCGTCGGCATCGGTGACGCCCAGCAGGGCGCCGATCTGCCCGGCCTCGTCGAGCGTCGGGACGACGACCGAAACCGTCAGATCGCGCACGCGAACCCCTGCGGGAGCGTGCCGTCGGCCATCCGCTGCCCGAGCACGCGCTCGGTCACCCGCTGCTTGGCCTCGGCCAGGCTGATCGGCTCCGCGGCGACGAGGAAGTCCGGGCTCGCACCGATGTCCCCACCGAGCGGGTGCCAGTGGACGCCGTCGGTCGAGACCGTGAGCTCCGGCGCGACCTCCGCCGTCGAGAGCGCGAGGCCGTCGGCGCTGCCGCCGCGCGCGACCAGCGGCCGGACCGCGACCGTGGCCACACCATCGAGCAGCTCACGCACGGCGTCACCCTCGCCGCGATTGGCCTCGGTCTCGGTCATCGCGACCCGCGCGCCCGCTCGGCGGGCGGCACCACCTCCAGGCAGGTGGTCCACCAGCCCGTCTCGATGGTCTCCACGAACCACTCCGAGAGGCCCGCCGCGCACATCGATGCGGCCTGCGCGCGCCAGTCGTAGGCGACCGGCACCAGCTCGGCGCGCACCTCGCCGTCCTCGAGCTCCACGACGGCGAACCAGCCCTCGCGGCGGCCGTCGTTGGCGGGCCGGCCGATCGCGCCGACATTGACCACCAGGGTGTCGTCCACGCGCCGCTGCCAGCCGATGCCGGTGTGCGTGCACAGCAGCAGGTCCGGCCGGCCGCCCTCCGCGGCGTCCAGTCGCGACCGCAGCGCGTCGTCCTGCAGCGATTCCCACAGGAAGTCGTTGACGGCCACCGGCGAACCGTGGACCGCGAGCACGTCGACGCCGCCGACGGACTCCCGCAGGCTGCCGGGCAGTGCGTCCATCCAGCGCGCGAACGCGGGCGACGTGACGGCACGGGTGTGGTCGTAGATCGCCTGGGCCAGTTCGTTGTCACGCTCGTCGCTGTAGCCGCAGCCGCAGTGATCGGCGCCGGACGCGATGGCGATGTCGTAATTGCCCGCGATGCACTCCACGCCGTTGTCGGTGAGCAGCGGCCAGAGCGGGTCCACCTCCGCGCCGAAGCCACCGAGATCGCCGAGGCACCAGATCCGGTCGCAGCCGCGATGACGTGCCTCATCAGCGTCGCGCGCAGCGCGTACGGATTCGCGTATGGCCCGCGAAGACCGCCACTCGCCTCATACTGGTTGAGGATGGCACGGCCGGCGATCGTCGGAGCGGGGCCGGTCGGGCTGGACGCCGCGCTCGCCGCGCGGGCGGCCCGCCACGACCCGGTCGTGTTCGAGGCGGCTTCGAGCGTGGCCGCACACGTGCGTGCGTGGGGTGCCGGACGCGAGCCTCTACCGCCAGCTGCAGATGCACGAGCGCTACGCGACGCTGGGGCCGATCAAGCTGGCCGCCACGCTGCTCAGCGCCGCGGGCGGCGATTGCCTGGCGGCGGCCGACGCCGCCGCGGACGCCGTCATCGACTCCGGAACCGGGCTTCTTCGTGCTGGGCGCGAAGTCCTACGGCCGCAACTCCCAGTTCCTGCTCCGCACCGGCTGGGGGCAGGTGGACACCGTGTTCGGTGCTCACCTGCGGGTCGCCACGCAGGCGAGGGCGTTGCCGAGCCCGATGGCGCCGACGATCAGCGCGTAGGTCCGCGCATCACCGAGCACCTCGGTCCAGCGCGGCTCGAGCGCGAGGATCACGCCCGCGATCGCGACCGTCGCGGTCGCCCCGAGCGGGTCGACCGCGAAGCCGGCCCGGGAGAGGAGCACCCCGACCGTCGCGCCGAGGCCGGCCCCGGCCAGGTAGAGCCCGGCCAGATCGAGGTCCGGCTGGACCTGGCGCACGTAGACCACGGCGGCGCCCCAGCCGACGAGGACGACGGCGGTCGCCCAATAGCCGCCGTGCTTGCCGCCGACGATGGCCGACACCAGGTAGACGAGGCCGATCCCAAGCGGCGTGTTGTAGAAGGTCTGCGGGCCGGTCCCGACGACGAGCAGGAAGACGATCGAGCCGGCCAGGAGCACCAGACCCTGGCGGAGGCGTTCGTCGGGAGGGCGATCATGGACCATGGGAGTGGTGCGCACGCCCCTGCGGTCTGGTTCACGCGCGAAGCGTTACCACCGGTGTCCGCGAACGCATCGCGGCCGCGCTGGCGGCGATCCCGGCGAGGACGAGCAGGCCACCGCTGCGGTGGCCGGCGCGCCGCGCACCGAGGAGGGCCGCGGCGACGAAGACGGCGTCGGCCTGTCCGTCGAAGTCGCGGCCGAACCGCGTCGGCGCGCTCCGCCGGGCGAGCCTGCCGTCGGCGACGTCGGTCGCGAAGCCGGCGATCAGGGCCGCGGGCGCTGCGCGCTCGGCAGCCAGCGGTGCGAGCCAGACGCGCGCGAGCGTGGCGGCGTCCGCGGCGCCCAGCGGCCGGGGCACGCCGGCCGGCGTCTGCACCATGCCGAGATGCCAGTCCAGCAGCGCCGCGGTGGCCGCCCAGGAGGCCAGGCCCGGCACCACGCGGCGCCGGAGCGGACCGGGCGCCAGCGCCGCGCCGGCGATCCAGGCTCCCGCTCCCGCTGCCGACCAGCGCCGGGACCGGCGCGTCAACTCCGGCCGCGCGCGGCGGTCCTGCGCGGACCGCTCGCGAGCGGCGGCGAGGAAGACGGCGACCACGCGCGGCCGCCACCCCGCGGCCCGCCCGCGCGCGAGCGCCGCGCGCGTCCAGCGCTCGCCGTCGGTGAGCTCCGTCACGGGCGCGCCCGACCCTCGCCGCCGCACCCCGCCCGACCGCCGTCCCTGCGCATCGTCACCTCGCGCGCGCCAGCGCCCGCGCGACCGCGAACCCAGCGCGCAGCGCGCCGCGCGCCGCGCCCTCGCATCGCCCAGCTGCTCCAGCGCGCGGGCGTCGGCCGCCCGCGCCGCGCCCTCGGCGAACGTCGGGTACGCGTGGATCATCCGGGAGACCGCCGAGAGCTTCGCGCCGGTCGCGATCCAGGCGTCAGCTCGGCGATCGACTCGCCGGCGGCGGGGCCGACGATCGCCGCGCCGACCAGCCGACCCCTCGGGTTTCCCACGAGGCGCGCAAAGCCACCGGTCTGCGCGGACACGATCGCCCGGTCCACCTCGTCGTATGGGTCGTTTCGCATGTCGCTGGTGGGTCCCCTTCGTGGCGCTGTCAGGCGGGGCGCTGGCGGTCCTGTCACTTTCGGACGCCCGACGCATCAAGTGCGCGAGGTCGACTGAGGTGACCTTCAGCGGGCGGCTCGACCGCCGAGCCGCAAGAACTCGCGTTCGGCGCCGGTTGGCGCCAGCTCGGCCGCGGGCCGGTATGCGACCGCCGCGTCGTCTCGCCGTCCGAGCCGCCGGAGCAGGTCGGCCCGGGCGGCGTGAAACGGGTGGTAGCTCTCCAGGTCCAGCTCGTCGACCAGCGCAAGCACGGCGGCAGGCCCCTTGACCTCGCCGACGGCGATCGCGCGGTTAAGGGCCACGACCGGCGTGGGCGCGATCGCGAGCAGTTGGTCGTAGAGGGCGACGATCTGCGGCTCGTCGGTCTGCCCGAGCGTCGAGGCGTCCGCATGCACCGCGTTGATCGCGGCCTGCAGCTGGTAAAGGCCGGTCTGATCCCGGCGCAGGCACGCTTGGATGATCGCCTGGCCCGCCGCGATTCGACCAGCAGCAGCAAACGCCCCTCAGCGCCTTCGGAACGCTTCGGTGGATTCGCCGAGTCCCGGGCCGACGCCGACCTTTCCAAAGCATGGCTGAGGCCGGGTGGGTGAGCTGGCCACCGGCGTAGCGGCGATGACGGCCGGGACGCTCGCCCCACCCGCTCTCGCCTCGCGGCGGTTCAAGCCGGCTGCGGCGCCAGGATCAGCGTCGCGCCTCACCGTCAGCCCGGCCGTCCCACACGACGCGTTTCCGTCCACAGCAGGAAGCCCATCACGATCAGGAGCACCGGCGCCAGCGTCAGGCTCGGCACGACCTCGCCCTCGCCGAGGCCAGACACGACAATCGCAACCGCCATGTTGCCCGCCATCAGGAGCGCCACCGGAGCGATGGCCACGCCCGCGAGCAAGGCAAGGCCTCCCGCAACCTCGAGCACCCCGATGGCGTAGACCATCACCTCGGCTGACGGGATCCCGTAGACCCTGAACGAGGCGAGCTCGGCCGCATGGTTGATGAACTTGCCGAGCCCGAAGATCACGAAGACAGCCCCGGCCGCGAGCCGTGCCGCCCTCAGGGCGGTCATCCCGCCGGGTCGGCGAGCAGCCGTCGTCTGCATCGGGTCGGTCGCCATAGGGTCCGAGTCTCCCCGGCCCACCGTGCGTTACAGGGTTCGGAGAGAGCGCGCCGGCGGTCCCCCCCGATCGCGCGTCCCGCGGCGTTCAGCGCGGCTACCGCTCGGCCAACAGTTCCGGCTCGGAGTCGAGCGGCGATGACCGCTCAGATCAGCTCGAGCTCGGTCTGTACGTCGATGGCGCCTTCGATGCTGCGGGCAACCGGGCAGAAGCGTGCGTGGAAGCCGTGCACGCGTTTGACCTCCTCGTGGCGGTCCTCCGCGACGGCGAGCCGGTAGCGGACGGTGATGCGTCGGATGACCAGGACCTTCTCGTCCAGCACGATCTCGCCGATCGCCTCGACCGAGTAGCGCTGGGGATCGACGTCGATGTGACGCGCTTCCAGCGCGCCGGCGAACGTGCCGGCCAGTCAGCCGCCGGCGGCGGCGACCACGTAATCAAGCGTCGTCGCGTGCGGCGGGTATTGCTCAGGGGTGACGCCGTAGTGCTCGGCCACCTCGGAGTGCACGCCAAACGCCACCGGCTCTTGCTCCGCCGGAAGGTAAGCGAGCCGCTGAGGCCCGCCGAGCCGCTCGATCCGTACCCGCGACACGTACGCCGGTGCTTCAGCCATGACAGCAGCGTACTCCTGCCGGGACGCCCGCGAGCACGCTAGGCGGCGCGCACGGGCAGGCAGGCGTCGACGAGGTCCTCGGCGGGTCCAGCCGTTTCGGCGCTAACCGCGCGTCCGACCGCCCCGAGGCGAGGCAGGACGACCGGCCCGCCGGCACGCAGCTCGGAGAGCACGGCGTCCACGGCGGAGGAGGTCCACTGTGCTCCAGCGCCGTCGCGGAGGATCGCTTGGGCACGATCGAGCGGCATGCCGGCGCGGTAGGGCCGGTCGCTGACCATCGCGTCCCACGCATCGACGACGCTGACGATCGAGGCGGCCAACGGGATCTCGGCGCCTGCCAGCCCGTCGGGATAGCCACGTCCGTCGGGCCGCTCGTGATGCGAGCGAACGACGGGCGCGACCTCGGCGAGGTGGGCGTAGGGAGCGAGCATGGCCGCGCCGTCGACCGGGTGACGCTCGATCACCACGCGCTCCTGCTCGGTGAGTGCGCCGGGCTTGGTCAGGATCGCCTCGGGGGTCACGAGTTTGCCGACGTCGTGGAGCAGGCCGCCCAGGCCTACCGCGCGCAGTCCCACGGCGTCCAGTCCGGCGCGCTGCCCGGCGCGCATCGCCAGTTCGCCGACGCGGACGACGTGCTCGCGGGTGACCGCGTCCTTGCGCTCGAGCGCGGCGACGAAGTCATGCACCAGAGGCGTCAGCCCGAGCTCGAGGGCGGCCAGCGGCTCTCGTGTCAGCACCGGGTGCAGGACGAAAGCGAGCGACCGGTCGCGCCAATGCGCCCAGAGCAGCCCACCGGCGGCGAACAGCACGCCGACACCATCGATGAGGTGCGCCAGCCACCAGCCGGGCGACAGCGGCACCGCGCCGAGGAACGCGATCGTGGCAAGGCCCGGGGCGATGAAGCCCAGTGAGGCAAGCAGCGAGCCCGCCCGCCGCCCGATCGCGAACAAGCGAAGGTGGCGCAGCGAAAGCACGGCGGTCCCGCCGAGGCTCACGGTGACGATCGCCGTCGTCCACGCGCCCGCGGGCGCGGCGATCAGGTCGGGCCAGACCAGCAGCGCGGCGACGCCCGCCACGGCCAGCGCCGCCCAAGCGCCCGCCCATCCGCGCCATCGGCGGGCCAGCCACACGCCCGCGGTGGTTCCGTCGAGCAAGATCGGCAGGGCAGCGAGCAGCGCGGCGGGGACCGCGAACATCACCGCGACCACGGTGCCCGGGTTCGGGCCGTACAGGTGGCCGGGCAGCAACAGCCCATGAGCCATCGGCAGCAGGGACACAACCCACAGGGAGCTCCCCAACAGCGCCACTTCGGGTAGGCGCCGGACCAAGCCGACGGCGAGCACCAGCGCGGCGCCCACCGCGCAGGCCGCGGTGAGCACGACCACCATCACGAACGCCAACTCCGGATCATCCCAAGCCACGCCGCGCGCCGGGCCCAACGACAAGACCGCCAAGGCTCCCCCGGTCGTCACGACGAAGGGCGACCACCAGCGCAGGAGGAAGAAGGCCATGATCTGCTCATCGGCCCCGAAGCTCAACCGCCCAAGCGCCGGTCGTGCGACCGGGGACCTGGCGCAGCGGCACTCGGACACGGCGCGCGACGCAGGCGACAGGGGCCGGCCCCGTCCGCGGATCGCGTGGTTGAGCGTCACTGCAAGCGGTTGACCGCTCCTCCCGTGAATCCGGTGGTCGCTGAAGGTCGTTCAGGGCGGTTGAGTTCCATGGTTGCTTGTTCCCTGCTTGTTCCCGCCGTCGACGTGTGCGTCGCGGCTCGGCGACGGCGCCTCGGTGAAGCTACCGACCCGCCTGGACGACCACGCATCGCGCTGCGGGTGTGATGAGGGCCGAGCCATGGTCTTGCGCAGCCGCGAGTCGGACAGTCATCGACGCCGGCCGTCACTCCTTAGCCCGCCGAGCCTGCGCATCAGGGCGATCCCGGGAGCGAAGCGAGGGTTACCCCCTGGGCGACGCTCGCGCCGGGCGGCGACGATCGCGGCGCAGTGATCAATTTCCTCGTCACCGTCGCCTTCCTTGCCTCGGCGCTGTACGTAGCCGCCGCGGGGCCGCTACGCGTATGCGATCACTCGGTCCACCCCCAGCGTCACGCGGCCCGCGCCTCCACTAGCAGGCCGGCGAGGAACTCGCCACGCCGACGAGGGCAGGGCAGCGCCGCCGCGGTCGCCGCCCAGCGCGCGCTCCCCTTGACCCGCCCGCCCGAGCCTGCGACGTTGCCTTCCGCATGCTCGGCACCGGCATCCTCGCGGGCGCGCTGCGGCGGGTCGTGGACTCCCTGTATGCGGTCAGGAGGTATCTCCTCGACCAGCCGCTCTTCACGAGCACCATCCTTCCTACCATCCCCCGGCCCGTACGGTGGGCGCTGCGGACGGCCTACCTGTACCCGGCGGACCTCATCGACACGGCCGTCGGTCGGCGCCGCGCCATGGTGCCTCCGCGGTCGAAGATGTTCGTCGGCTCGGTGGAGGACTTCGAGAGCAGCGGCGAGCTGCTTGTCCGGCGGCTGATCGAGGTCGCCGGGCTCACGCCCGCCTCGTGCGTACTCGACATCGGCTGCGGGATCGGACGCCTCGCCGTCGCGCTCACGTCCCAGCTGGGCCGGGAGGGGCGCTACGAGGGCCTGGACATCGTGCCGTCCGGCATCGAGTGGTGCGCGAAGAACATCACGCCCCGTTATCCGAACTTCCGCTTCACGCTCGCGGACGTCGTCAACGGGGAGTACAACCCCGGCGGTCGCGTCCGTCCCACGGACTACCGGCTGCCGTACCCGGACGCCACGTTCGACCTCGTCGTCCTGACCTCCGTCTTCACCCACATGCTCCCCGCCGAGAAGGAGCACTATGTGGACGAGATCGCGCGGGCGCTCAAGCCCGGCGGCCGGTGCTTCGCGACCTACTCGCTGCTCAACCCGGAATCGCGGCGCCTCATGGAGGCCGGCGCGAGCGATATGCGATTCAAGCATCCGATGGGGCCGTGCGCGGTCGTGGACACGAAGGTCCCCGAGCTGGCGGTCGGGTATGACGAGGATTACGTGCGCGAGGTCTACGAGCGGCGCGGGCTCTCGACCGAGGGCGGCATCTACTACGGGACGTGGTCCGGGCGAGAGCACGCTCGAAGGTCGGGCCTCAGCCAGGACTTGGTCCTCAGCACCAGGCGGTGAGCGGCCGAGTCCGAGATAGCCGACCAGCGACGGGCAGCACCACGAATGACGACGCCGCGAGCCTTAGCCATTAATTGGTATTACGCTATGCGTGGGGTATTACGCTATGCATGGGAGGGGCGCAGAGCGGATCCGGTGTCCGTGACCATCCCGGGACCGCGGCGCCTCTCCCACCTAGGTATGAACGCACTCGCTCGGCCAGAGTTGGGTCATGGCCCCCGCGGTCAGGGTGCCGACCCCGTCGTGCGGGCACGACTGTCGGTGTACGCGACGACTCGGTCGATCTGCATGGTTACGCGCGCCGGGGTGGTCGAATCGGGACATGGCGCGTATCGGTCCCCGCACGTCCCCGCCTGGGTCTGCAGGTCAAGCTCCATCGGTTGAGCGGGGACGCGGCGGCTTCGCACTACCCCCCAGCGGCGGCCGTCGAGGGTGTAGACGAGCCGGCCGGGGGTCCACTCCATGCCGATCGTGTGCCAGCGCGTGAAATCGGCGTGGACCGTGCGCTGGATCTGCCGGTTGTCCGCGCCGTAGTGAAACGACGCGGTCATGCTGCGACGGGTGCTCGTCAATCCCCCGTTCTCGGCGAAGTCGATCTCGGGAGGCCACACGTCGCGGACCGGCCACAACAGAAGGATTCCCGCGACACCCTTGCCGTGGTCCATGCGAAACCGGACCTCGTACTTGCCGTACGTCTGCTTCAGCGCGCGCGCGCTGGAGAGGCCGCCTGACACCCAGCGCCCGCCGTAGCGCGGATCGCGATAGGTCTCGAGGCGAAGGATTCCGCTCTTCACGACGACGTGGGAAGGCGCCCACCAGCCGCCCGGATCGCCGCCCGGCCGGCCGGAGTAGCGGCCCCACGCCGAGAGGTCCAAGCCACGCGTGAAGTCATCGACGAACACCCGCTTCCAGGGCGATCGCTTGATGTCGGGCCGGCCTTCGCAGGACGCCGCCGTCAGCGCACCGCCCGCTACCGCGAGCGCGAGGACCGCGACGGCTGCGGCGCGTCGTGTCCGGGGCATCGATCGGGTCATGGCTCTCACAGCGTTACGAACGCGCCCAGGAACCGGCGGCATCGCTTACGGTAGCCCGACACGATGGAATTCCCAATGGGCCTGAGAGAGCGCGTGATGCACCCGATGCTGCGGCGGCTGTTCGGCGCGCTCCAGGAGCGCGGGCTGTTGTGGTCGTTGCTGAGGGTCCCGTCCGATCCCGTGGCGCCGGCCGGCGACGTCGATGTCCTGGTCACACCGGCGCACGCCGTGGCCCTTCGGGAGGTGGCCGAGGAGTGCGGCTTCGTCGCGCTCCCCGGCTGGGCCGCGGCGCCCAACCTGCTCCTCGTCAGCTACGACCGGCCTAGCGACCGCTGGCTGCTCCTCGACGTTGTCACCGCGGTCGCCTTTCGACACCCCCACGGGTGGCGGCCGGCCGGTGTTGCCGAGCGGGTGCTCGCCCGCCGCCAACTGCACGACGCGATGGCGGTACCCGCCGACGCCGATGCGTTCTGGCTGCTGCTGCTCCACTGCCTGCTCACCAAGCACGCCGTCGCGCCCCACTACCGCGCCCGCTTGCAGGCGCTGGCGCCGTCCGCTGACGACTCGCCCGTCGCCCACATCGCTCTCGCCACGGCCGGCGCCTCCTGGCCCGCCGGGCGCTTCATCGACCTCGTGCGTGCCGGCGAGTGGCACGCGCTCGAGCAGCTTGCCGCGCCACTGGCCGCCGCGCTCGGCCGTGGCAGGCCCCGCTCCGAGCGGCTTCGGGCGGCGGTCGCGGTCGCGCGCCTCACGGCCCGCAAGCCGCTCCTGCTCCGGCGCCGACGGGGAGTCAACCTCGCGCTGCTCGGCCCCAATGGCGTCGGTAAGTCGACCGTGGCGGCGGGGCTCCAGCGGTCGTTCCCGTTCGAGTCCCGCGTCATCTACATGGGCCTGTGGAAAGGCGCCAGCGGCAGCCGACCGTGGCGGCTCGCCGAGATTCTGGGGCGGCCGCTCCGCATCTGGCGCGGCTACGCGCTGGCGCAGTACCACCAGCTGCGGGGGCGGCTCGTGATCTTCGACCGCTACGTCTACGAGGCGTGGCTGCCCGCACAGCCGCCGTGGCTCACGCTCAAGCGGGCGTACTTCTGGTTTCTCGGTCACGCGGTTCCGCTCGCGCACATCGGCGTCGCCCTGGACGTTCCGGGCGATGTCGCCTACGCGCGCAAACAGGAGAACCTGCCCCATGAGCTGGAGTCGGAGCGCCGCGTCTACGCGGGGCTCGCGGAGCGGATCCCGGGGCTGGAGGTGGTCGACGGCTCGAGCGATCCGGAAACGGTCCGCGCCGACATCACGGCGATCGTATGGCGCACGCTCATCCGGCGCTGGCAAGGACCTCGCGGATCGTGACGCCAGGGGGCGACCGGCGACGGCTGGCGGACGCGTGCGTGCTGGTGCCGCGGATCCTGTCCGGCCAAGCCAAGTCACTCCCCAGTTGCGCCCGCGCTTCCGTCATCGCCGACGCGGAACTGACGTCGACCGGCGTCGCGGTCATCAAGCTCGCGCCGGTCGACCAGCCGCCGTGCCTGGTCGTCAAGGTACCGACGACGGCGGCGGCGCTTGCAGGCCTCGAGCGCGAGAGCGCCGCGCTCGGGACGCTCCACGCCGACGAGCGCCTTGGCGACTGGCGCGCACGGGTCCCGTGGCCGTGCGCGTCCGGGACGGCGCTCGACCAGCCGTTCCGAGCCGACGCGGCTCTGCCCGGGCGGCCGGCCGCCGAGCGGGTCGACGGGGCGGCGGCCGCGGTCCGCCTTCAGGAGGCGGCCGCGGAGAGCATCCACGTCCTCCACCGGTCCACCGCGACATCCGTGGCGGTGGACCGAAGCCTCGCCGAGCGCTGGGTCGATGGGCAGCTAAACGACCTGAGCCGCCACGCCGGTGTCCGTCGGCGCCGCGGCTGGCGTTTGGGGCGCCTCCGGGACGAACTGCACCGCGCGGTCATTGGCCGGACGTTTTCCGCGGCATGGATTCACGGGGACTATTGGCTCGGCAACGTGCTCGTCGAGGAGGCGTCCCCAAAGCCGATTGGGATCGTGGATTGGGACGATGCGGCTTCCGGCGAGCTGCCCTTACACGACGTGCTGCACCTGCTGCTCTACACGCGCCGCCTGCTCACTGGCCAGGAGCTCGGCGAGATCGTCAGCCGGCAGCTGACGCGCGGCGAATGGTCGGGGAGCGAGCGCCGACTGCTCGACCGCTACGGCTCCTGGTGCCATGGCGGCGCGCTGTCTGATCGCCACGGGGTGCTGCTGTACTGGCTGCGCCACGTGGCCCTCCACGCGCGCCAGCAGCGCGACCGGCCGGGGCCGCGGTATCGCCTCTGGGAGTGGAGGAACGTCCACAGCGTGCTGGGGGCGGCGTGGAGCTGATCGCGGTCGGGCCGGGGGCGCGCGAGGCGTGGCGCGAGGCGTTGGCGACCGACCCGACCGCGCTCGTCTCGCAGACGCCGGCCTGGCTCGATTGCGTCTGTGCGGCCGGGCGCTACGAGGACGCTACGCGCGCCTACCGCACGCGCGACGGTCGTCAGCTCGTCCTGCCGCTCGCGCGGTGGCCCCGCATTCCGGACACGGCTTCGATCGAGGGATCGATGCCTCACGGATGGGGCACGGGGGGCATCGTCTGCTCCGGAGGCTCCCTGACCGCGGCGGACGTCGCGGCCGTCTCGGCTGAGCTCTCCGTGCGGCGCGCTCTTCGGGTGGCGGTGCGGCCGAGCCCGGCAGCCGAAAGCGCGTGGCGGGCGGGCGTTCCGGGACACGTGGTGCGGGTTCCGCAGACGAGCCAGACCGTCGACCTATCCGGTGGATTCGAGCACGTGTCGGCGCACTTGTTCTCAAGCCGTGTCCGCCGGGCGTGCCGAAAGGCGGAGCGACTGCAGGTGAGCGTCGAGTCCGATGACACTGGGCGGCTGATCGGCGTCTTCGACGCCCTGTATCGCATGTCGGTCGCCCGGTGGGCCGAGCAGCAGAACGAACCCCTGCGCCTCGCGCAGTGGCGGGCACGTGTCCGCGACCCGCGGCACAAGTTCGAGACGGTGGCGCGACGTCTCGGCCCGGCCTGCCGGGTGTGGGTGGCATGGCGGGCCGGCGAGGCGGCGGCCGCCAACGTCGTCCTCTCCCACGGCGCCCACCGCACGTATTGGAGGGGAGCGATGGACAAGAACGTGGTGGCGGGCACCGGCGCCAACGAGCTCCTGCACCGGCGCGCAATCGAGGACGCCTGCGGGTCGGGTGCGCTCTTCTACCACATGGGCGAGGCCGCACCGTCCTCTTCGCTTGCCCACTTCAAACTCGGCTTCGGCGCCGTTGAGGAGCAGCACTCCGGCTACCGTTTCGAGCGCTTGCCGCTGACCGCTGCGGACGCGTTCGTGCGCCACCAGGTCAAACGCGTGCTGCGGTTTCGCGACTGAGGACGCGCGCGCGTCGATACGCGCGCCACAGTCGCGTCCGGAGTCGCTCTCCTGTCCAGGCCATCGGTGCGCCCTCCCCGCTCAGCAGCCGCTCGACCTGAGCGCACGTCGTGTCCGCCGTGAGCATGAACCGCGCCAGGGCAAAGCGATCGTCGCGCGGATGGCTGAGGGCATTCTTGACGGCGCAGGCCGAGGTGTAGCCGGCGCGCGCGACGAGCCGCTTGAGCTCCGGCGTGTGGTAGCCGAACGGGTACGCGAAACTGTTCACCACGACATGGAGCCGCTGCTCGAGCTCGAGCTTGCTGTTGACGAGTTGCCCCGCGGCCCGATCCACGGACACGACGTCGAGCGCGATGTGCTGCTGGCTGTGCGCGCCGATCTCGACGCCGCCGTCGCGCAGCTCCTCGAGCTGCTCCCAGGTGAGCATCTGGCGGCCGTCGAAGCGTCCGCCGACCAGACCGCTCGTCACGTAGAGAGTCGCCGTGAGCCCGCGCTCGCGCAGGACCGGCCAGGCGTGTTCGTAGAAGTCGGCCGTGCCGTCGTCGAACGTCACGGCAGCCGCGGAGGCGGACATGGGCTCTCCTCGCGACAGTGGTGCCGAGAGCTCGCTGATCCTCAGCGCCGCGCGGGGGCTCGCGGCCAGAGCATCCATATGGCGGGTGAAGCCGTCGAGGCTGACGGTGAACCGCTCGGCGGCCGCCCGCGGCGAGGGCGCGACGCCGTGGTAGACGAGGATGGGCAGGCAATCAGCGTGCACCCTGCGACCTTGCCCTCTGCGCGGACCGAGCGAGTAGGAAGGGACCGGCGAGCATCCCGGCGCATTCGATCCGCGTCAGCTCACGCGGATAGTCTCTGAGCTTGTCCGCGTTCTTGCGGCTGCCGGGATCGAGCGCAAGCCTCAGCGCACCGGGCAGTCGCCTGGCGATGTCGCGCGCTATGGCCGGATCGCTGACCGACCATTTCGTCATCAGGGCGGTGAGCCCCGCGCCGTAGGAGAACATCGTCCGCCGCAACGACGCGTACTCGCATGGGTGCCGGTGCCAGGCGATGGCGTTGGGCTCGTAGACAAGGCGGCGCCCGGCCAGGACGATCTTCAGGAAGAGGTCCAGATCCTCGCCTCCGAAGGTCAGCCGCGGATCGAAGCCGCCCAGCTGTCGCAGCACCTCCGTGCGAAAGGCCATGCTCGCCCCTGAGCCATAGACCCCAGGCGAATAGGGATAGAGCGCGTCCGGCGGTCGATGCTCGTCAAGATCGAACACCTGCCGGCGGAACCCCTTGCCGAAACCCCCGAACTGCTCCAGCCACACCTGGGCCGGCGTCTCGAGCTCCCTGGGCAGGATGAGCGTCGTCACCGCGGCGACACGGTCGGTGGCGATGAAGGCGCCGGCGATCGCGCTCAGCCACAGCGGGTCGACTACCACGTCATCGTCGACGAACGCGACGATCTCCCCTGCCGCCGCCGCGAGGCCGGACGCCCGCGCCCGGCCCGCGCCGGCGCGCGGCTCGGCAAGGATGCGCACCCGCGCCTCGTCGCCGTAGCGCTGGGAGAGCAGCGCAGCGGTTCCCCCCCGCTCGGGCGCGTTGTCGACCACGATGACCTCGTAGTCGGGGTACTCGGAAGCCAGGACCGAGTCGAGGCAGGGGCGCAGCAGGTCCGGGCGGTCGCGGGTCGCGATGACGACGGTCACCGGCCGCGCCGCGACGCCGGTGGGCCGGGCGGGGGGCTCTGGTGCCGCGGCGAGCGCGCCGGCGAGCTCTCTGCGCACGACATCGGCGACGACGTCGGCGGCCACGCCGTCGCCATCGAAGTCGATCTGCACCGTGCCGAGGGGCTGTCCGTGCCGGCGCACCAGCAGCTGGACGCCCCGGTAGGAGCGTCCGCCAGCGGTCGCGGCGATTGCGGCCACCGGCTCGCTCAGCTCGAGCTCGAGCACGCGGAGCGGAAAGCGCACGCCCGCGTCGACTCTTCTCATCTGCGTGTCGCCAGCAGTCCCGCCGCGACCACGCACTGGCTCGCCAGCCACGCGACGCCCGCTCCCGTGACGTCGAGCGCGTGGATCAGCGGTGCGCTCAGGCTAAGCGTCAGCATCGCCTGTGCGGCGAGCGCGATGACCGCCCGGCGCATCGACCGTCGGACGCGGGCAACGCTGACCGAGAGCGCGATCACGAGGTACGGGATGGACCCGAGGGCGAGCAGCCGGAGCAGCGTCGTGCCCTCACGCTCGTACGCCTCGCCGAAGAGAGACAGCGCGAGGCCGGCGAGGACGAGGACGAGCGTTACGCCCGGAACGAGCACCGCGACCCCTTGCCTGGCCGCCTTGCGCGTCAGTTCGGGCAGAGACTCGGGGTCGTTGGTGCCATGGAGGACGAGCGACGTTCCGATGCTCGCCACGAAGGCGTACATCGGCACCGATACGGCCCACGCGAGCGCGTAGTAGGCGTTGACGGTCGCCCCCGCGACTGCGGTGACGATGACCGGCATCAGGTTGGCGGCCGAGAGCCACGCGATCGAGCAGACGTAGTCGGCCGCGAAGTAGCGTGCGAACGCACGATCCCGGAACGCGAGGTCGGCGTGCGCGGGCCGCCGCGACGCCGGCCTGGTAAGCCGCGCGAAGATCACCAGGTTCACGCCTACGACCGAGACCAGCATCGCGACCGTCCACGAGACGAAGATCCCGTACGTCGGTACGAGCGTGACCAGGGCCGCCAGCAGCCCCAGCTTCAGGAGCGAGAAGACCGCGTTTTCGATCGGAACCCAGATCGCCTTGCCGAGCGCGGTGAGGACGCTGTCCTGGATCACGAACAGGCACCAGGCCAGCGTGGAGAAGAGAAACCAGGCCTGCAGAGCGGCGTCGGAGTGCAGGAAGCTCAGCTTCGGGGCCCATCCCCCGACGCCGACGAGGAAGATGGCGACCGCGGCGGCGGCGACCGTTGCCGACGCCGCGTAGGACCACCCGATGAGCCAGGGCGTGCGGCTGCCGGCCTGCGGCAGGAAGCGGACCACGAGGTTGGGGAGATTCAGGCTCGCGATGCCGGCGACGAACATCATGCTCGAGATCAGCGCGGAGTTGACCCCCACCGCGTGCGCGCTGTAGGTCCGCGCGGCCACGATCCAGTAGACAAAGCCAGTAGCCGCGGTGAAGGCCGCGTTTGCCGCGAGCGCGTACCCGTCCCGATGGAGAGGCGTCTGGACGTGCTCGAGCAGCCGGCGGCCGGCGTCCCGCGGGCCCAGCGGCGTGCGAGCCACGGCGTCATCGCCCTGCACGTCGCCTCACCTCTCCTGTGAGGTAGCCCGACGACGTGATCGCGAGCCCGGCGACGAGCGCCGCAGCGCGGATCAAGCCGCTCGCGTCTCCTCGCAGGGCGTCGCCCAGGCCGCGCCGCACCGCCGCCGGAATAGTGCGCCGGACATAGGACCGCTCCGAGGCAAGGGCGTCGTGGCGTCCGGTCCAGGCCGTCACCTGCGCCTTGGAGAGGCCCTCCGCGAAGCAGCGGCGGCAGAAGTAGCCCCAGGTCGCACGGCCGGCGGGCACGGAGTGCTCGACCCGCGCGCGTGGTTCGTAGATGAACACTCCGCCGGGCAGCTTCTGCTGCGCGCGGATGCACAGCTCGGTCTCCTCGCAACCGACCGGAAGCCGGCCGACGCGGCCGATCCCGGAGCGGAAACCGCCCACACGCTCGAACACCTCGCGCCGTATCGACATGTTGGCGCCGATGAGGTTGCGCACCGGACTCAGGACGCTCGGCATGCCCTCGTAGGTGCACCCCACGACCCAGTCGAACGCGCGTGGGAAGCCGCTGGGCCGCCCGGCAAGCCAACGCGGGTCGATCGCGCCGCCGACCCCGAGCACGTGCGGATCGTGGTAGAGCGCTCCGAGGCGGGCGAGCCACTCGGGCTCGGCCGCCGCATCGTCGTCGAGGAACGCCACCACGTCTCCTCGCGTCGCGGCGATTCCGCTGTTGCGAGCACCCGAAAGGCCCCGCGCCTCTCGGTTCTCGACCACCTTGACCCCCGCCAGGCTGGCGCGGGCGCGCTCGAACAGGCGCGGATTGTGGTCGACCGCGACGATCACCTCAAGCGGAGCGGCGGATTGGCGGCGGACGGACTCGACGGCGCCCACCAAGTCATCCCAGCGCTCGTCTGCGTACGCGCAGATCACGACCGAGGTCGTCATGTCAGGCGCCGACTCTAGCCGGGGGCGACGAAGCGCACCGCGCCAATTTTTCCCGACCCGGCCCGGATCGAGCCGGCACTGATCCTAGCCGACGAGGCTCGCGTTCCTGACCGCCGTCGCGTTCAGCGGCGGCCGCATCGCTGAGCCGTAACCACTCAGGCATCGCCGCTGGTCCGCGTGGTGACCAACCAGCAACCGGTCTATTTTGGAGTGGCTGGGGCCGCGAGCCCGCTGCGTTCGGCGGCTTGCTGTGCATTGAAGATAGGTCTACGGTCCTCAGCGGTCGCGGAACATTGAGGGGGCAGAACCATGGACGGAAGCTCCGGCGCGGGGCGTCCGCGCGTGAGCGTAGTCATTCCAACGCTCAACGAGGCGAAGAACATCAAGCACGTCCTCTCGACGCTGCCCGATGACATGTTCGAGGTCGTCGTCGTGGACGGTGGCTCGACGGACGGGACGGTTGATGTCGCCCGCGGCGCCCGCCCGGACATCCGGATCGTGCGCCAGCCCGGGAAGGGCAAGGGCGATGCGCTGGTCGCTGGGCTCGCGGCCTGCACGGGCGACGCCGTCGTGATGATCGACGCCGACGGCTCGACCGACGGACGCGAGATCCCTCGCTTCGTCGACGCCTTGATGGAGGGGGCCGCCTTCGTCAAGGGGTCACGGTTTCTCCACGGCGGAGGCAGCGCCGACATCAGCCCTTTCCGGCGCGCCGGCAACCGAGGATTCTGCGTTCTAGTCAACCGCATCTACGGCACCCGGTACAGCGACCTGTGCTACGGGTTTAACGCCGGCTGGCGAGGGAGTTTGGCGAGCCTGTCGCTCGACTGCGCCGGGTTCGAGGTGGAAACCATCTTCAGCATCCGCTCGGCCAAGACCGGGCTCCGGGTCACCGAAGTGCCCAGCTTCGAGCTGGCCCGCCTACACGGTCAGAGCAACCTCAAACCGATGCGGGACGGCTGGCGAGTGCTGCGGGCGATCCTGCGGGAGCGCTCCGTCGTGATCGCGGCGACAACGACAGCAGAAGCAAACGGCGAACAGCCAGTAGCAGTAGTAGCGCTCGACAAACCTTGATCAATCTACTCAACAAACCCTGAACAGTCTAACTCTCATTGGCTAGAGTGCCTGGGACATGGCTGGGCAGGATACGAACGGCCTCGGCGAAATGTGCCGGATCGCTGTCGCGGCGGTGCAGGAGCGTGGGCATGTGATGGAGGACTGGGTCGCGCCACGCGGCGAGAAGGCGTTGGCGCGCACAGCCGTTTGCCGTCGCTGCGGCCGGACCGTGAGCGTCCGAGCGGAGCCTGGCCTGACCGGTGTGGCGGGCCGTGCCCTGACCGAGCTCTGCCACGGCCGCGGCGAGCCGACGACGGGCTGACGCGCACGTAGCGCTCTAGGTCACGTGCGCGTCCGGAGCTGCGCGGCGACCGCCGGGAGGCAGGCCGCCGCGAGCAGGAACGTCATTGCGCCGGGAGCCCAAGCGCGCAGCAGGAGCATCACCAGCGCGAGGACGGTCGCGATTGCGAGGCTCGTGGCGAGGACCAGGCCCAGTTCGGCGCTTTGACGCCGCGGCGCGAGGAGCGGCAACACGGCCGCGCCGGGCCCGAGGCAGAAGAGGATCAGCGTCGCGCTCACGCGCAGGGGTTCGAGCAGCACCTCGAGGAGCACGGTCGCCGGCGCGAGGAGGCACGCGCCGGCGGCGACGATGAGCAGGACCCGGCGCATCAGCGTGGCCTGTACAGGAAGATGGCCGCCGATCCCCGCTCGTAGACCAACTCGAAGTCGTGCGACGCGCGCAGCGCATCTGCGATGCGCGCGAGCGAGCCGGGCGGCGCGAGCCCGTGGAAGCGCACGTAGCGCTCCTGGCTCGGGCTGATCGCGACGAAGCGCTGCGGGGAGTTGTCGCGCCGCAAGAGCGCCTCGAGCGACGGCACATCGGCGGCGCCGAGAAGGTGCGGCCGGTAACCCGGTTCGGTCACGAAAGCGGGCGGCGTCTCCAGGTGGGACGCATAGCGGGCGTTGAGACGCTCGGGGAAGTTCGGGGCGATCGAGGTCAGGCTCGCCCGAGGCTCGGCGTGATCGAGGTACCAGCGGCTCGCCGCCACGTCGTCGCGCGACATGTAGTTCACGAGCTCCTGACCGAAGTAGCCG
>JBBQLH010000048.1:0-32738 GCA_038327685.1 Solirubrobacterales bacterium | reverse complement strand
GCCGATGGGGCGTTCTATGCGGCCTACCTCGTCGCAGAGAAGCTCGGCGTTCCCGTCTTCGGCGTCGGTCCCGGTCCGACGCCCGCGCCGACCTCCCCGACCGCGCCACCGCCGTTCTTCGGGCTGACGCCAGCGGGCAACCCGATCGGCAGGCTCAGACACCGCGCCGTTCGAGCGATGGTCGAGCGCACCACGAAGCCCGGCATGCGCTCGTTCAACCAACTGCTCGCGGACGAGGGACTCGCGGCCTACGAGCGCAGCGTGTTCGACCTCCCGTGGGACGCATCGACCGTGTTCGTGTTCTTCCAGACCGGTGTTGCGGAGATGGACTTCCCCCGCAGCGACTGGCCCGCCAACCACCACTTCGTCGGCGCGCTCCTGCCGCCACGCACCACGGTGGCCACGGAGCTCCCGTTCGCCGACAAGCTCGACCGGTTCGCGTCGGTCGTCGTGGTCTCGCAGGGCACCGTCGACAATCGCGACCCGAGAAGCTTCTCGTGCCCGCGCTCACCGCCCTCGCCGGAGCCGACCACCTCGTCGTCGCATGCACCGGTCGACGCCACACCGAGACGCTGCGGGCGCGCTTCCCACACGACAACGTCGTCGTCGAGGACTGGGTCGACTTCGACACGCTCCTCCCCCGCGCGAACCTCTTCGTCTGCAACGGCGGCTACGGCAGCATCATGCACGCGCTCATGAACGAGGTGCCGATCCTGTCGGCCGGCAAGCTCGAGGCCAAGAACGACATCAACGCCCGCCTTGCGTACCGCGGCTTCGGCCTTGACCTCAAGACCGAGCGCCCCAAGCCCGATCAGATCGCCGCCGGAGTCAAGCGCCTGCTCGGCGACCCATCGTTCAAGCAGAACGTCACGCGCGTCTCGAAGATCCTGAAGGCAGGCCGTCCGCTCGAAACGATGGAGGCCGCCATCGTCGCCGGGCAGCCAAACCGGAGTGCCGTACACCAGGAGACGACGCGGCTCTCGCCTCCGTAGGCCGGCCTGACCAGGTCGATTTAGGAGGAGCAACGCACGTCTTGCCGGCCCCGGCCTGCGAGCGCGCTCTCGCTGCCACCGACACTGCGCCTTACCGGCGCGCGAGTGTCGCTTCGCGCGAAAACGCAGGAGCGGTGGCGGCGTCACTCGCGACGGCTGCTCCTCGTCCCGAGCGAGAGCCTGCCGGGAGCGCGACGGACGCCCGCATTTGTCCGACGGCCGGAAGCGGCGCGTGTCCCGTTAGAGGATCCGCTTGCGGCACACGCCGGCGGATCGGGTGAGCGCGCCGTTGGAGGTGTCAGTCCGAGTCATCGCGGACGCGCCGGTAGCGCTCGTAGATCACGCGCGAGCCGAACGTCCTGGTCTCGATCAGGTCGAGCAGGAGGTCTTCGGTGACCGGCGGCAGGAACGGCGTGCCGCCACCGATGACGACCGGATGGCGGAACATACGCAGCTCGTCGACGAGGCCGAGCTCGATAGCCGCCGCGGCCAGGCGGGCGCCGCCGATCGAGACGTCCTTGTCGGTCGCGTCGAGCGCCGCAGCGGCCTCCTCGGCCACCGAGGCCTCGGCGAGCCGGGCATTGCCCTGAACGCTATCGAGCGTACGACTGAAGACGATCTTCGGGATCGCGCACCAGACGTCGGCGAACGCGGCCCCGGGCTCGTTGTCGCGCAGCGACGGATCCGTCTCCCACACCTGCATCGTCTCGAAGAGCCTGCGGCCGAGGAGATACCCGCCGAGCTCGCGTACCTGCGCAGTGTGAAAGCGAAACAGCTCGTCGCTAGGGACCGTCCACCCGAACGCGCCCTCGCGGTCGGCGATGAAGCCGTCCACCGAAACGCTCATCGAGTAGATCAGCATGACTTCAGACCGTCGGGCCGGAGCGACCGGCGGTGATCGATGATGAGGTCCACCCTTAGGCTCGACATCGGCTTGTCCCTCCCTTCTGCGGTGTGCTTCGCCGTTAGCGACGGATCGCGAGACGAGAACTCATCGTCGTGGGCGCTCCAATCGATCGTATGGCCATTGCCGGCGCCGCACCGACGTCTCGGAAGCGGAACGTCTTGCGGATCAGGCAGAGGCGATGGCGCATCGTGGCGTGGTGCACGAGAGCCTCGCCGAAACACTGCCGGCGTGCGCCGCCCGCACTGGACTTCCGGCCGAGGGATCCGTCGAGGTCTGCGTGGCGCGCCTGGCCCTACGCGAGGAGTACGTCATGGCGCCACTGTTGATCGGCTATGCCCGCGTGTCCACCGACGAGCAGGACGTCACCGCGCAGCGCGAGGCGCTGGCGGCACTCGGAGTCAGCGCCGAGCGCATCTACGTCGACCACGGCCTCACGGGCACCAACCGCGATCGACCCGGGCTGCGCGAGGCAACTGGCTGCATGCCGCGACGGCGACACGCTCGTCCTTACCAAGCTCGACCGGCTCGCACGCTCACTGCCCGACGCTCGCGAGATCCTCGAGACCTCACGCGCCGACACGTCAAGCTCAGCCTCGGCGGCTCACTGCACGACCCCAACGACCCCGTCGGCCGCCTCCTGTTCAACGTGTTAGCCATGGTCGCCGAATTCGAAGCTGACCTCATCCGGCTACGCACCCGCGAAGGAATGCGCGTCGCCAAGGCCAAGGGTCACCTGCGCGGCAAGCAGCCCAAGCTCAACCCTCGCCAGGAAGCGCACCTCGTCGCCCTGCACCGCGCCGGCGAGCACAGCACCGCCGAGCTCGGCGACCTCTTCGGCGTCGCGCGCTCGACCGTGTACCGCGCCATCCAACGCGACCAGCGAAGCCAGAAGACCTTCGTTGAGCGCCACGAATCGATAACGCCCCAGCTCCGATAGCCGATGATGCTCTGCGACGGTGTGTGCGCGCCTACCGCACGGAAGCCCAGACGTCGGGGAGCAACTCAGCCGGCCGGAACACTTCGAGGCACGTCACCTAGAGCTCGAGCATCGCCGCGGCGACCTCACCGGCGACCGCGTCGGGAATCGCGGTCGCGGCGCGTTCGAGTACGAGCAGTCGCGCACCGGGAATATCACGCGCAAGCGCTTCACCGTTGCCGACAGGGAAGAACGGGTCACGGCGACCGTGCACCACGAGCGCCGGGATCGCGAGCTCGGGCAGGCGCTCGCGCCAGCGCGGCTTGCAGTCGAGCTTGGAGAACACCATGCCCAGCTGGTTGGCCATCTGCACCGCGGGCTCCGTGCCCGGCGTGCAGTCCCAGATGCGCTCGGCGGTCGCGCGTGCGACGGCGGGGTCGTCGCCGAGGATCTCCGCGCCACCGGCGGCGGACTCCGCCACGGCAGCGCGGTCGGCCCAGTCGGGCATCGAGCGCGAGAACAGCCGGTCCATCGTCGCCGCGTCATGGTCAGGCAGGTCGTCGTCGAGCGGGCCTGGAGCGACGGGCCGCGTCCCTGCGAGGGTGAGCGCCGAGAACGCGTCCGGGTGCTCGAGCGCGGCGACCTGGGCGACCATGCCGCCGACGCCGATGCCCGCCAAGTGCGCCGGCCGGTCGTCGAGTCCGCGGGCGAGCGCCGCGGCGTCGGCTGCAAGATCGCGCAGCGTGTACGCCGGAGCCTCGGGATCGACGGTGGTCGACGCGCCGGAATCGCGCAGGTCGTACCGCACGACGTGGCGCCCGCCGCGCGCGAGCGCCGCGCAGAGCGCGTCGGGCCAGGAGAGCATGGTCGTGCCGCCCGCGAGCAGAACGAGCGGCGCCGCCGCGTCGCCGAAGTGCTCGACCCCGAGCGTGACACCGTCCGCCTCGACCGTCGTCATCACGCCTCCGCCGTCGCGATGACGCCGCTGGGCGCGTGGAACGACTGGACCGTCGGATACATCGTCAACCTCCAGGACAGCGTCGTGGACCGGTGGCGCGGGGAGCGTTGCAGACACGCTATGGGTCGCCGCTTCTCGTGCGTGCCCGACAGAACGACGCGACCCGCTCGCCGTCGCTCGGATGCCCGCAGCTTCTAGACCACCCGACGGAAGCGGCGCTTTCCGGGGTAATGCGCTCGCACGCGTCCCGGAGAGCCATCGCTCTGCGGGACGGCGGCGGACTGCGCTCTACCGGCAGAGCAATCCGCTGACGGCGCGCGGCGACGTAGGCGCGGTCACCTTGTGAGGTGGTTGGTGTCAGGGTGGAACAGTCCACGCCACCTGGTGGCGGTGGACGTCGGCGCGGAGCGGCTCAACGGTGGCTGCCGAGGGCAGGCCGTGGCCAGCGCGGCAGGTATCAAGAGCCTCGTTGGACGACGCGCCTCGTAAACGTTGATCCTGCCGGAGTCGAGCGGATCGGCCCATAGCGTCCAGTCGAGACAGCCGTCGGCGGCGCGGGTGCTCCATCACGGCCAGCCGTGCGTGGAGAAAGGCATTGCGCTCCGCGGCTCTGCGTCGAGGTGTCCGGAGACGATGACCGACGGGCCATCCTCGGTTGGTGCACGGGATTCAACCATGGTGGCCGGCGACGATGGCGTCGATGGCCTTGACCGCGGTGAAGTCGCCGACGATGCGGTTGCGCATGACGCCGACCGCGACGCCGGAGTCGATGTCCGCGTAGGCAGCGCTGCCATTGGAGCCGACCATGCCGAACGTCGAGCCCGGGCGCGACTCGGCTCCGAGACGCGCCTGGCTATAGCCCAGCGCCCACGACGTCGGGAAGCCCATCACCTGGTCGACGCCGGAGAACGCCGTCGCGGCCATCACGTGCAGCCGCTCCGGTGAGACGAGCCGGACGCCGTCGAGGTACCCCAGCAGGGCGGCGTACAATCGCGCGACCGCGCGGGCGGTCATCGTGCCCTGCGCGGGGATGTCGGCGCGCAGGACGTCAGCCCGGTTGGCGAACGCGGCGGTCGGCTGCACCCCCGGCGGCACGGCGCGATCCTGGGGCGATCCCCGCTCGGGCCGTGGCGGGGCCGCGCCCTCGGGACCCTGCTGGGCGACGCGCGGAACGAACGGGGCGGGAACGCCGAAGTGCAGCTCGTCCTCGATGCCGAGCGGGCCAGCGATCTCGTCGCGCAACGCGCCCGCCAGCGTGCGGCCGGTCGTGCGCCGGACGACCTCGCCGAGCACGTAGCCGAAGGTCAGAGCGTGGTAGCCGGTCTTGGTGCCCGGTTCCCACCACGGCCGCTGGTCGGCGAGGGAAGGCGCACACGCGCTCCCAATCACCGAGGTCGGCGGGCGTGATGTTTGGCCACAGACCGGGCACGCCCGCGGCGTGGACGAGGACGTCGCGCAGCGTCACCCGGTCCTTGCCATGCGCGCCGAACTCGGGCCAGACGTCGGCCACACGCTGCTCGTAGTCCAGCTCGCCGTGTTCGACCAGCACATGCGCGACCGACGCAGCGACGCCCTTGCCCGCCGATGTGGCGAAGAAGAGGGTTCCCGGCTCCACTGGCGCCCCGGTGCGCTCATCGGCGATCCCGGCCACTGCGTCGGCGACGACGTGCCCCGCGTGGAGGACGGCGACCTGCAGCCCGGTCTCCTCTCCTGAGGCGATGAGCGCGCCGATCGCCGCCTGCACCGGCTCCTGCAGGGCCATCACGACGTGAACCAGATCGCGTCGTCATGCCACACCGCGATCAGCGGTGTGACGTGAGGCCGGCCGTCCGGTCGCACAGGCGAAATCCAGAACGTGTCCGCTTCGCTGACCTGCTCGAGCGCGGTCTTCCACGGCGTCGATGTTGCGCCAGCCTCGCTGAAGCCATGGATCTCGGCCGTCACTTCGCTCATCCGGGGCATCGATCACTTCCTCGGGTCGGAACTCGGTAAGTCGAAAGCGCTGCCACGTATGGCGGCCGCGGCCGCAACACGCGTTCGTCGTGAAAGACCGCCGCACGCACGGATATTCATCGCCAACGTCTGAAGCCCGCAAGCGGAACGGCTTACGGCTCACATCACGTCTCCGCGACTTGATTCCGGCGGCTGACTACCGACCGTCTCGTAAGCGGATCCGTGAGCGGCACGACTGAGAGTCCGCGCCAACCGCTTCGTCGGACCAGTAGCGTGCTCCTGATGACCGTCAGTACCGAGGATCCGGTCGCCGCGGCGGCCGTCACCGCCATTCATGCTGGTGATCTTGCGGCGCTGAGGCGTCTGCTCGCCGAGCATCCGTGGCTCCCTTCGGTGCGGCTCGGCGACGACGATCCGCAGGGCATGTCGCGCACTCTGCTCCACGTCGCCACCGACTGGCCAGGGCACTTCCCGAACGTCGCGAGTACCGTGGCGGAGTTGATCCAGGCGGGCGCGGACGTCAACGCTCGGTTTCGCGGACCTCATGAGGAGACGCCGTTGCACTGGGCGGCAAGCAGCGACGACGTGGAGGGCCTTGACGCGCTGCTGGACGCGGGCGCTGACATCGAGGCGCCTGGTGCAGTGCTCGGTGACGGCCCCCCGTTGGCGGATGCGCGCGGCTTCAAGCAATGGCATGCGGCGTTCCGCCTGGTCGAGCGCGGCGCCCGGACCACCCTGGTCGATGCAGCGACGCTCGGGCTGGCCGATCGCGTCGAGCAGTGCTTCGCCGGCAACACGCCCCCGGTGCCGGATGAGGTCAGCCGCGCCTTCTGGGGTGCATGTCACGGGGGCCGGAAACAGGTGGCCGAGTTCCTGCTCGACCGTGGCGCCGACCTGAACTGGATCCCGCTGTGGGAGAACGTCACACCCCTGGACGCTGCGGCGCGTGACAACGCCAACGAGCTCGTTCAGTGGCTTCGCGCCCGAGGTGCGAAGACCGCGACCGAGGTGACCCAGTAGAGGACCGTGCAGCGGGACGGGTTGGGTGAGCGTGTCGTGTCCACGCTGCGTCCGATCGTTGGCCGCGTGCTCCGCCCGGCGCACTCTGTGCTCAATAGAGTCCTTATGACCATTGATCCCGCGGGCGCCCGGTGCGCCGCGACTTCGCCCCACGCCGAACGCGTGTGAGGACATGGCCGTGAGTGCGGCAGCGGGAGGTGCGGCGCCCGAAGCTCGTCGCCAACAAGGGGTCGAACTCGCCACGGGGCGCCGATTGGGTATCGCGAGACAGGACGACCGAAGCGGCTCAGGCGCAGCGGCGGGTCCGCCGATACACGAACTCGACGGTCGACGAGCTGAGCCGGGGAGCGAACGCGCCGGTTCCGGAGCCGAGCCGGCGCCGCGGCCCGGCAATAGACCCTTCATCCACCCGGCGAGTATTCACGCTCGACACCACCGTCCCGGCCATCAAAGGCCGCATCCACCGCGCTCGCCTCACCGTCCTCAAACAGACCGCGGCATGGCAATGAGCTCAGCCGAAGATCAGCTGCCCTGCGGCACCGAGCTCGACGCGCTCGCCACCCAGATCGCGGACGGCACGTCGCCCACCGACCCCGCCCACCAGGCCCGCTGCCCCTACTGCCAAACCGCGCTGGGCGCCCTCGGCCACTCATGGGATGACCTGCGGGCGCTCGCCAGCGCGCCCGTGCCCGTTCCTCCCAGACCCCACGCACCTCACCCTCGCCGTGCGGCTCGTCATCGCCTTCGGGCCCGCCGCCGACCCGTTCGCCAACGCTGCCCCGCGCCACCATCCTCCAACACGTGCCGCGCCTTACCGGCGCCAGCATCACCTCCATCGACGTCACCATCGAAGGCATCGCCCACCCCAAACCCTGATCCACCGCCCACGGAGCCCGGGGACTCGTAGCGCGCAGCCGCAGGCTCGGCCGTTCAGGCCCAGTACACGCCAACCTCACGCCCACCACCTTACGTCCGAGAATGGCCTTTCCCGGACATGCGCGCAATCAAGCGCCGTATCCGGTTGAGCTGCGCGCCGCAGGACCACTGGCTCGGCGATCGTCGCCTGTAGTTCTCCAATCGCGGTCGGCAGATCAGCGAGTAGGAGCGATCGCCCCACGCCGACCTGGTGCTCCGTGGGGTCGGCGCAGTCGTGCGCGCAGTCGTGCCGGGGTTATCTGCCACTCGCCCCAGGCGGGCGCGGGCCGACGCGGCTTTGGGACGCTCGCTCCGCGTCCGGAGCGCTGTCTCGAATTCGCCTATGGAGACGCTCGCGTCCAGGTGCGAAAGAGGAACCGGAGCGTCGTGGGCACGCGGCCGAATACCGTCGTCGACAGGGCGGGGCGAGCTAGGGTTGCCCACTGGCACGCTTCAACAACAATCGAGGGCAGCACCCGGCGATGCTTGCGCGAGTGACGACGTTTGAGGGCGGGACCGCCGCCGGCATCCGCGCCGCAGTCGAGCAGCTGCGATCCAGCCTTCCGCAGGGCCCGCCGCCGGGAATCAAGAGCAACGGTTTGACCGTGCTCATCGATCCCGACGGTGGCCGCGTGATGATGATCGGCCTGTTCGCCAGCGAAGAGGACCTGCGCGCGAGCGAGTCCGCGCTCGAGGAGATGAGCGCGCCGAAGGGACGGGGAAGCGCACGTCGGTCGACGTCTACGAGGTCGAGCAGACGTTCGCATGTAGCCGACGGTCACAACCAGCGAGCAGCGCTCCTGCTTCGCGCCCCTGTCCGGAGCCCGACGGCGGCATCACCCGATAGTCGCACCGCGAGCGTCCGCGTTGTCGACGACTCGGTGACCGCACCGCCGGCGCTATCGCGAGCTGGCCGTTCGGCTGGGAGCGCGCCACGCTTCTGTCCTGTCCGGGCGAGGGGATGATGGCGAGACGTTGGGCGTACGCGCGGTCGGCCGCTACGCGCGGCGCGCGTGTTACTGGGGGGGTGGCCCGAACCGGGCGGCCATGCGTGCGCCGATGACGTCGGCAATGCGCTGAAGTGATTCGAGGGGGCGGAAGAAGACGGTCAGCTCGGTGATGGCGCCAGCCGGGTCGAGCGTGATGACATTGAGGCCCTGGGCGTCGAGGTCGCCGATGGAGGTCTCGAACAGGACGACGGCTTTGCGGGCTTCGATGATCTCATCGGTGATCTGCACAGGCCCGAGCTCTTCGGCGAGGACGCCGAAGAGGAAGTGGGCGATGTCCGTGCCGGCCATCGGTGCGTCGTGGACGGCGACGTGGATGACGACGTCTTCGGTGAGGGCTTTCAGGATGACGTCGCGGTCCCAGCGCTCAAGCGCTGAGGTGTAGGTCAAGCGCCATCGGTTCATGTTGGCCTCCGATGTGGGGGTCATGGTTCGAGGCAGGCGGCGACGAGCAGCGCGAAGCCGCTGGTGTCGAGGAGGATCCTGAGCGTGTGGATGCGGTCCCAGCGGTCGCGGAGTTGCCGCCAGCGGGCGGGATCGCCGGGCTCCTCCCAGCGCAGGATGGCGAGATTGATGGGCATGTTGCCGGCGAAGGTGAGCGCGAGCATGCCAGCGAAGCAGCCGGTGGCGACGCCGGAGAGCGTTCGCGCGACGCCCTCCGACGCGGCGGCGGTCACGCCGGTAATGATGATGGTGAGGGCCATCTGCGGGGCCTGGATCTGGGCGAAGCGGCGATAGAGGGCCTTCTCGGCATGGACCTGCTCGAGATGGCTGAGGCGTGCCACTGCGGGGTGCACAACGGCCCACGAGGCGAGCTCCATACCCGCCAGCGAGCCGGCCAGCAGGGTGCTGGAGAACCGGAGGGCGTCGTGCACGGGCTGTCCTTTCATGCGCTGATCTCGATCGTCTGCCTGAGGAAGCGGGGCTGATCGAGCTCGCGCACGATCAGCTCGGCCACGTCCGCGCGTGGCACGTGGGCGCGGGCGGTGAATCGCAGGGCGGGTCCGGCGCGGTAGCGGCCGGTGCCGGGCGCTTCGGTAAGGCGTGCCGGACGCACGATCGTCCAGTCGAGCTCGCTGGCGCGGATGAGGCGCTCCTGCTCTGACTTGTCGGCGAGCTCGTCGCCGAGCAGCAGCGGGAAGATGACGCGGCGGTACAGCAGCGGCGATCGCCGGTAGCTGTCGCCGACGCCCCACGAGGATTGGCAGATCAGCCGCCGCGCGCCGGCGCGGCGCATCGCATCCAGGACGTTCGCCGTACCGACCGCGCACACGTTGCTGCTCCCGGCAGCGCGCCGCGGATTGCGGAGGCGGTCGCGGCCGCCGATGGCCCACACGACAGCGTCATGGCCAGCGACGGCGCGTTGGACGGTCGAGGCGACCGTGACGTCTCCGGCGGCAAGCGAGAGACGGGGGTGCTCGACCGCGACCTTGCCGAGGTCGCGCGCGAACGCGGTCGCGGCGTGCCCGCACGCCAACGCGCGCTCGAGAATGCGCCGGCCGCTCGCTCCGGTCGAGCCGAGGACCAGCACCTTCACGTGTCCGCTCCTCGCTGGGCGCCAGCGGTCTGGCACCATTCGCGCAGCGTGGTGGTGGGAGCGCCGAGCAGCGCGTTGGCGGGCTCGGGGTCGCCGCGCTCCCCGAGCCGGGCGAGCAGCGCCATGATCTCAAGGCTTCCTTGCAGCCTGCCGCCCATGACGGTCCGGTCGATCACCGACATGACGCCGTGGGGCACCGTGATCACGCGCGTGCCGGGTGCGACGGAGGCGCAGTAGAGGCGCAGCGCTTCGGCGAGCGTCATCGGCTCGGGCCCGTGAACGCAGAATTCGCGGAAGGCCGCGGCCGGTGTCTGCAACGCGCGGGCGACCATGGCCGCGTAGTCGCGCGCGGCGACCGGGTGCAGGAGGCGCTTCTGGCGGCCGAAGAGCACGGCGACGCGGCCCCGGACGTGGCGCGGCAGCGTGTCCATGAAGTACGTCGGGCGAAAGAACGTATAGGGCACGCCGCTGCTCTTGATGGCGTCTTCGGCGGCTCGCTTGGCGCGGTGCTCGGCGATCGGTTCGCCGTAGGATTCGCCTACCAGGCTGCCGGTCAGGTAGCTGATCCGGCGCACCCCGTGGCGGGCGGCGGCCGCGGCAAGCATGGCGGTGCCGCGATGCTCGACGGCGTCGAGCTCGCCGCGGCCGGCGCCGAGGCTGACGTGAACGGCGACGCAGCCGTCGACCGCCCGCTCGACCGCTGCGGCGTCGGTGACCGAGCCGCCGACGTACTCGAACCCATCCCGGAGGCGCACGCGGGCGCGGTCTGGATCGCGAACGAGGAGGCGCACGCGGTGCCCTTCCTCGCGCAATCGCCGAGCGACCGGCTCGCCCAGCAGGCCGGTAGCGCCCACCACAAGCACGCACCCCGCCTCGACACGATGGGAAGAGGTGGGCGGCGAAGCCATGGCGCGACGCTACGGCGCGCCGCGTCAGCCGTCCAAGACACGTGCCCGACCGCGCGATAGGTTCGTCCTATCGTGCTGGACCTCCGGCGCCTGAGCTACTTCATCGCCGTCGCCGAGGAACTGCACTTCGGTCGCGCCGCGGCCCGCCTGCACGTCGCGCAGCCATCGCTCAGCCAACAGATCCGCGCGCTCGAGAAAGAGCTCGGCGTCGAGCTGCTGCGGCGCGACCACCGCAGCGTCGAACTCACCCGGGCGGGCGCCGCGCTGCTGCGCGAGGGCCGCCGCGCGCTGACCCAAGCCCAACGCGCACAAGACGCGGCACGCGCAGCAGGGCACGGCTTCGCGGGCTCGGTCGTCGTCGGGTTCATGGGCTCAGCCGGCCGGCACCACCTCCCCCCGGTCGTGCGCGCGTTTCGCAACGGACACCCCGCGGTCACCATCGAGATCCGCGAGCTGACCCTGCCCGACACCAACCGCGCGATCCGCGACGGCACCGTCGACCTCGCCTTCATCCGCCCGATCGAAAACGACCCCGCGCTGACCGTCGAACCGCTCCCAGGCGACGGCCTCGTCGCCGTGCTCCCCGAAGGCCACCCGCTCACCGACGCGACCGCCCTGCCGCTGGCCGCACTCGCCGGCGAACAGTTCATCCGCCCCAATGCCAGCACCGTGCTGCAACCCTGGATGTCATACCTCGCCATCATCTGCGACCGCCACGGCTTCACTCCTCGCTACGCCGACGCCGAAGCCTCCAGCCTGCCCGCGATCGTCGGCCTCGTCGCCGCCGGCAGCGGCGTCTCGGTCATGTCGGCCACAACACACACACTGCCCCGCGAGGGCGTCATCGCCGTCCCCATCGAGGACGAGACAATGCCCCTCGCACTGGCCTGGCGTGCCGACGACCAATCGCCCGCGGTGCGCGACTTCGCGTCACTCACGTGCGCGCGCACGCGCGCGCACGTGCGCGAGACGGGCGCTTCCGCTCAGCTCGATTCCCGTCGCCAGAGTCGATAGGTCGCCAGGGTCGTACTCGTACGCGAAGGCCGCGTTGGCCGTTCTTGGGCAGGACTGCGTTGTCGCGTCGATGACGCGAGGGGTCGGGCGTCGTCGATAGGCGCCACTACGCGGGTAGAGCCAACGCATGACTCAGCGATCGCCGTCGGACGTCGCCCGCGTTCAACTGCCGCCTTGGACGGTTCGGCTACCGGCGGGTGCGTCAGCGGCGCGTGTCGCACGCGAGGCGCTGGACGAGTGGCTGCGCGACGCCGAGCCCGATACACGCCAGGACGCTCGCATCATCGTCTCGGAACTTGTGAGCGTCGCCGTGCGGCAGGGTGGGCCGCCGATCGAGCTGTCGGTTGAACAGCGCGGCGCGCGCGTGCGGGTCGAGGTCACAGACGCCGGCGATCCAGGCGGCCGCCGACCGCCGGAGGACTGGAGCCAGCGGATCATCGACGCACTCGCCGCCCGCTGGGGGGTGCGCGGCGACGACGCGCACGTGTGGTTCGAGCTGCCGCTCAGCGCGCCAGAGGCCAACGACGATGGTTGAGCCGCGCTACCGCAACCGCAAGGACTCAGTGAGGTTCTTCTACTCCCGGCCGATCCCGTACGACTTGATCGCGCGGCTCGCCGCCGAGTTGGGAGAGGCCCGTCGTGCCGCAGGACCACCATCGACCTCGTGATTCAGGGCCACTGACAGGTCACGTCCGTAGGACGGGCGGTATCGCGCTCCCGTGCTTGTCCGCGAAGCGGCGCCGAAGCCGTCGAGCGCTCGCTCCCGCTTGCGCCCCCGGTGCGTGCGTCTACGTTGCCGAACCCGAGACGCCCGCGGGGCGAGCGTCTCGACGCCGGGCTACCGGCGCCCGTTCCGGACTACGAGCAGGAGGCCGAGCCGCCAGCGGCACGCCCGGGTACGTTCGCGTTGCGGCAATTCGGGCGTACCCGTCGGTCGGTGAAAGCTTGCCGCCCGCCCGCGCTCGCCGGACCTCACGGCGCAAACGAAAGCCTGCCGCACGACGGCGCCTCATCAGCCTGCCGACCTGACCGGCACCCGCCCCGCGCGCCGCACACCGATCGCCGCGAGCACCGCGAGCACACAGCGCGGCAACCACCCCTGCCACCACCGAGTCCTTGACTCCTCAGCGGAAAGCTAGCGGCGACCGAGCGTCGCGATGGAAGCGGCGCGGCGGCTCCGCCCTTCGTGGGCGGAGCCACCGCGGGGTTTCTCAGCAGTCGATCGGCGTGATGTCCGGCGTATTGACGCCTTCCACCGTGGGCGTCCGGCCCCGGACCCGCTCGAAGTCGAAGAACCGGCCCGGCCTGTCCCCCTTCTCGCCGAAGCCGAAGCCGGCCGCCTTGAGCTGGTTCACCGCCTCGAGGATGTCAGTGAATTCGACGCGCATGAAGATGCGGTCGTTGCCCAGCCGCCCGAGCGACTGCAGCGCCAACGCGCGATGGACCGCTTCGGCGCCCATGAACTCCGCCGGCACGGGTGCCAGCTTCGCCGGCGCCTTCGCCGCGAAGCAGGCGACGCCGATGAGGTAGGCGTTGACGAAGATCTGATCGCCGACGACGAGCGTCTCGAGGAAGTTCGAGCGGCTCTCGAACACAGCTCTCGGGATCCAGATCTTCGTCGAGGCCGGCACCCCGCCAAGGCCTGCGAGCACGTCGTAATGGCGCAACTCCTCCTGCGCCGCGGCGGCGATATTGCGCTGGGTGACGTCATCGCCGCCAAGCCCGCGCCGCCAGCCGACCGTGTTGACGATCGTGGCCAGCACCTCCGCGCTCGCCGCGACGTTCAGCACCGTCTGCACGTCATTGTCCGCCGCCAACGCTCGCGTCGGCAGCGCTCCCATCACCCCGGCACCTGCCACCGCAGCCGCCGTGCCGGCGATGAAGCGCCGCCGCGTGCTCGCCGGCTGGTCATGCAGCTCAGCCTCCATCGTCTGATAGACAGGCTGAAATCCGTCCGACATATTCCCTCCTTGGCGGCACCTGCGCCGCCCCCCGTGGGTTGTCGGTCGCTCGCTGCGTAAGCAAGGCCACAACGGATCATCGGGGCAGGCGACGTGGCGCGTAGGCGCTGGCCCACCATCCCCTCGGCCGCCCTCAGACCGGTACCAGCTCGCCTGATTCGACAAGCGGTGCCCTCCCGACCCGTCTCGCAACCTGTGTGTCCAGCCACGAGCCGCACCGGCCTCCGGGCGTCAAGAGGGGATTTGGGTATGCGGGTGCTGCTCCCGCCACCCGGGGGCGATGGTCGCTCCCCCCGCGCGCGAGAACGTCGAGTCGTTACCTCGGAGGGAACTGCGAGTCGGGGACCGGGTCCTCGAGGTTTGCGGTCGGCGGTTCGGCGGTGAAGCCGATGACCGCACACAGACGGGCGCCTCGGTCGCGGGCGTCGTGAAGGCCACGCTCCAATATCAGCGATGGCTGATACGCTGACGGGAGATGGCTGCTTCCGGTGCCACCCTGTCCACGGCTCCATTTGCGCTGCCCGACCGTCCCTCGCCCCCGGAGCTCGTGGCCAAGTACTTCCGGGCGTTGGGCGACCCGACCCGGGTGCGGATCCTCGAGCTGCTCCAGGAGCACGGCGAGCTGCCTGTCGGCGAGCTCGTGGCGCGGCTCGGCGTGTCGCAGCCCAAGATCTCGAACCACCTGGCGTGTCTGCGCTGGTGCGGCTTCGTGCTCACCCGCCGGGAGCACCCGGCCGTCTACTACCGGGTCGCTGACGAGCGCGTCGCGGAGTTGCTCTCGCTGGGCAGCGCGCTGCTCAACGACAATGCGGAGCACGTCGCCGCCTGCCGGCGCGTCGACGGAGGCGGCTGCTGATGGCCTCGCCGCGCCGAGGTTCCGATCTGGCCTTCCTGGGCATCCCCGCCGCCGCACTGGTGTGCTGCTTGGGCGGCCCTGCACTTCTCGCCATCGGGGGCGGGTTGAGCGCTGGCCTTGTCGGAGGTTTGGTCGCGGGGCTGGTCGTGCTCGTCACCTTGGCGGCGCTCGCAATCGGGTCGCGCCGCCGGCGGCGGCAGCGCGGTGGATCCGAATCGCCGCGGAGAGAGCAGGCCGATGCTGGTTGAGGTCCTGTACTTCGATGGCTGCCCCGGTCACGAGCGGGTGCTGCCGACCGTACGGATCCTGGCCGGGCGGGTCGGCGCCGAAGTCGCTCTTCGCCGCGTCGAGACAACGGAAGAAGCTGCCGCCACCGCCTTCCTCGGCTCGCCGACTGTCAGGGTGAACGGAGTCGATGTCGAACCCGGCGCCGCGACGCGTACTGATTACGGGCTCAAGTGCCGTCTCTACAGAACGCCTGACGGGCTGTCGGGCCTCCCCACCGAGACCTGGATGTCGGACGCGATCACCGGCGGCACCGGGACGGACGATCCCGGTGCGGGGCCAGAGGATCTTGGGGGCGCGCTCGGATCGCCCGATCGGTGGCCCGCGAACCGGCTTGCAGGGCTGGGGCATCCCGAGCGCCTGGTGTACGAGGCCGTTCTGAGCGGGTTCACCCAGGGGCGGGTTCCTTCAGCGCAAGAGCTCGTGGACCTCGGTGGTAGAGGCGACAGCCTCCGCACGCTGGTCGAACGCGACCTCGTTCAGCTCGCCGACGACGGTGAGGTCGCCCTTGCGTATCCGTTCTCCGCCCGGCCGACGCGCCACCAGGTTCGTCTTCACGACGGCCGCCTCTATTGGGCGATGTGCGCCGTCGACGCGCTTGGCATCCCGTTCCTCGTCCATGAGTCGGCCGAGGTGGAGTCGCGGGAGCCGGGTGCCGATCGCACGATCTCGGTGAGCGTCGATCCCGCCGCCGAAGCGCCCAGATGGTCGCCGGCGGACGCTGCCGTGGTCGCCGCGTCCTCTGGCGCCGGGTGCTCGTCGGCCCGCGCGTGCCCGCACATCAACCTGTTCGCCTCGAGGGAAGCGGCGCGCCGCTACCTCGACCAACCAGAGCTGGATGGGACGCTCCTCACCGTCCCAGAAGCGACCCATGCCGGCCGCCGGCTGTTCGGCGACCTCCTCGACCGCCTCGCCGAGCTCGCGGCCCACTGAACATGCCGACCCCGATCGACTATCCCCGCTTGCGCGAACTGCTCGAGGACGGCTCCCAACTGGTCGAAGTGCTCCCGCCGGAGGAATACGAGGAGGAGCGTCTCCCGCGCGCGGTCAACATCCCGCTCAAGACGCTCGACGCCGACTCCACCGCCCAGCTCGACAAGAGTCGAGCGATCGTCGTCTACTGCTGGGATGCCCTCTGAGACATGAGCCCACGAGCCGCGTGCCGGCTCGAAACGCTCGGATTCTCAGTGGTATACGACTACGTCGGCGGCAAGGCCGACTGGCTCGCGCGCGGCTTGCCACGCGAAGGTGAGAAGGCCGACGAGCGCCGCGCTCTCGACCTCGCCTTCGACGACGTCGTCACCTGCGAGCTGACGGATCGGGTCGGCGACGTCGCTGAACGAGTCGCCTCCTCCCGCTACGGCTTCGCGTTCGTCGTAGCGCCCGGGCGAACCCTGCTCGGCCGGCTGCGCCGCGCCGCACTCAAGACGGGCGGCGACGCGGCCGCCGAGGCGCTCATGGAGCCCGGGCCATCAACGATCCGCGCGGACACGGCGCTGGAGGGGCTGGCTAAGCGCATGCGAGAGAACGACCTCACGAGCCTGCCAGTCACGACGCCAGAGGGCGTGCTCCTTGGGGTTGTGCGGCGCGACGACCTCGAGCAGGAGCTCGGCTCGTCAACGTAAACTTGACGCTGCCCACCGTCAACGGTAGATTGACGGCAGTGCAAGACCTACCGACCGTCGAGACGATCGCCGCGAGCATCGAGCTGGCCGACGGCTCCTCGCTCGGGCGCCTCGACGCCGCCGTCGCAATCGCGGGCGACTTACGTGAGCTCGGCGATCGGGTCGTGGACCGTTACGTGGAGGCCGCGCGCGCCGACGGCCAATCGTGGGCGCAGATCGGCGAGGTGCTCGGGGTGAGCAAGCAGGCCGCTCAGCAGCGCTTCGTCGCCCAACCGGCGCACGCCGCCTCATGGCCCGGGATGAGCGAGGCCGCCTCCGACGTCCTCGGCCGAGCGGTGGACGCGGCGCGCACGCTGCACCACCGCTACCTCGGGACCGAGCATCTACTCCTGGCGCTGGCCTCGGACGCCGGCCTCGCCGGAGCGACGTTGCGCCGCCTCGGCGTTTCGCGCGAGGACGTCTCGGACCAGATCCAGCGCATCGTCGGGCCGGGACACTCCTCAGACAGCGCGACGCTCGGCGTCACGCCACGCACCAAGCGCGTCCTCGAGGCGGCGCGCAAAGAGGGCGCGCGCCTCGGCCACCGCTGCGCCGACACCGAGCACCTGCTGCTGGCGGTCAGCGAGCACGAAGGCGCGGCGGAGCAGATCCTCCGCGCGATCGGCACCGAGCCCGGCGACGTGCGCGCCCAGCTCGCCGAGCTGCT
The DNA here is from genome assembly GCA_038327685.1 of Solirubrobacterales bacterium. Taxonomy (GTDB): domain Bacteria; phylum Actinomycetota; class Thermoleophilia; order Solirubrobacterales; family Solirubrobacteraceae; genus DASQFQ01. Next base: position 15,178 of record JBBQLH010000048.1, on the reverse strand, counting down.
CGGAGGCGAGGCGCCCGAGATCGCGGCCAAGGTGCGCACCCCCTCGCGCCGGCGACTGGGGCGATCACGCGCCCGCCGCTGATCTGTTGCCAGAGACGTCACGATCGGGCTCGTGCCCGGCTGACGCTAGAACGCGACTCCACCACCGCGCAGCTCATCCGCGCGCCGACACGACCGCGCCCCGAGGTCATCTGCCCGCCTCACGCCTGCCTGGCTCGGCGGCGGCGTGCGAGCGCCACCTTCCAGGTCCGCTACGCCTCCTGCTGGTGGCGTGGCCGACCGGCGAGTCGACAGCCGCGGCAACCGGCGCGATACTGGCTGGGTGTCGAACGGACGGAACGCCGAGCTGGTGCGCGAGGGCTTCCAAGCGTTCCTGCGCGGCGACTTCGACACCCTCAGCGAGATCATGGACCCGGCGGTGCAGTGGCTGTGGTTTGAGGCCGGCGAGTGGGACTGCCACGATCGCGAGAAGGTGCTCGCCACCCTGCGCGAACGCCAGCGGGAGGGCGTCATCACGAATCTGGATAACGTCGTGGACGGCGGCCACACGGTCTTCGTCGAGGTCACCGGCCCGCGCCTCCAGGAATCGGACTTGCCCGACGGCCGAGCCTGCATGGTGGTCACCGTCCGCGACGGGCGGATCGTGCGCATGCAGGACTACCGCAGCCGCGAGGACGCCCTCGCGGGCGCCGGCTTCGCGCCCAAGCCTGCGCCCAAGCCGCCGGCGCCGCGAGCCGACACGCAGCCCGGGTGGGATGAGGTCAGCGACCTCGTCCCGTTCGCGCACGCCGCCGACATCGACGCGTCGGTCGCGTTCTACCAGCGGCTTGGGTTTGAGGTTCGCGACACCTACCGGACCGGCGAGCGCCTGAACTGGGCCTTCTTGCAGGCCGGCCAGGCGCGCCTGATGCTCGAACACGCCGACGCGCCGATCGCAGCGCGTGAGCAGGCAGTGCTCTTCTACCTGTACGCCCGCGACCTCGTCGGCCTACGCGAACGACTGCTGCAGGCCGGCGCCGACGCCGGCGAGATCCGAGACGGCACACCAGGCCCCAAGCTCGAGATGCGACTCGAAGACCCCGACGGCTACATCCTCATGATCGCCCAGATCGAAGACGAGCAAGTCAGCGTCGACCGCTCGCCCGAGGACTGACCTGGTCCTGATCGCCGCGACGACGGACGAGAACAGAAATCGTCAATCAGCGGCGTGGCTTGACGAGGGCCGCCGTCGGTCGCTGTCGTGCTCACTAGCGTCCGCGGCGCCATGGAGACCATCGACACCAGCGCAGCGACCGCAGACCCCGCGTCTCCTTGGCTCACTCCGGGCGTGCGCGGCATCGGCGCCGCCAGCCTGCTCGCCGATCTCGGCCATGAGGTTCCGACATCGCTGCTGCCGGCCTTTCTGACCTCCACGCTGGGCGCACCCGCGGCTGCGCTGGGAGCTATCGAGGGGGTGTCAGACGGTCTGGCCGGAGCAGCCCGGTTCGCCGGCGGCGCGTTTGATGGGCGGCATCGGCGTGTTCGAGCTCGGCCACATCGCCGCCACCCTGCTCATCCTGCGCGCCACCGACCTGCTCGAGTCCGCGCACGGCCACGAGACCGCAGTGAAGATCGCGCTGCTGCTCTACACGCTCTACAACCTCGCCGCGCGCTCGCCAGCGTCCCGGCCGGACGGCTCTCGGACCGCCACGGACCGGTCCGGGTGTTGACCGCGGGCGTGGCGTGCTTCGCGCTGGCCTACGCCGGCTTCGCCGCGACTGACGACACGATCCTCGTCCTCGCCTTCTGCTTCGCCGCCGCCGGAATCGCCATCGGCTGCGTGGAGACGGCCGAACACGCCGCCGTGGCCGCGCTCGCGCCGACCGACCTCCGTGGCTCCGCCTTCGGGCTGCTGGCGGCCGTGCAGAGTCTTGGCAACGTCGTGGCCAGCGCGACCGCCGGCGCGCTGTGGACGCTCGTCTCACCAACCGCAGGGCTGCTCTTCGCCACAACACTCATGGCCGCCGCGCTGCTCGCCTTGGCGGCTGGATCACTGCGAAGCGATCGAGACGCTCGCTAGCTGCATGGCGCGAGCCTCGGCCCCGGTCGCTCAACACCGGCAGTCCCAGCGCGAAGCAGCCGCTCGCAGTAATCACGAGCACCCACGGTGCAGCCGTGCGAACGGTCATGGATCGTGTACCCGCGCTGGACTCGATTCGACGCCCCCGGCGAGGCGCCGCACGTCGACGTGCATGTCGCCCAGCGCACGAGTGCGGAACCGATCGGCTGGCACCCTCGTGCGCGCGGCGGCACGCTCGACGGCCGCGAGCACGTCCGGGCGGTCTGAGTCGCAGCGACCCGTACGTCGCCGCTGTCGGCGCCGACGGCGCGGCGGCCCTCGCGCGTGATCGCGACGACGCTGCCCTCGCGATCGTGGACGCGCTCGAGCAGGCCGGCCTTAGCGAGGCGCTCGACATGTGAGTACGTCGCGCGCCACCCGAACCCCAGCGCGCGGCCCAACGGCTCGATGCCCGCAACCTCCACCCGCCGAGAGCCAGCGCAGCGCGTCCATGCTCCTGATGCCCGGCCCGCGTGCCTTGCCGCCCCGGCCACTCACGACAACCACCCACCATGCGAGAGGAGCACTTTCGGCCCGAGCGCTCGTCTCACGCGATAGCGATGTGGGGCACTACCGGCGGAACGCTCGCAAAAGCCCGCTCGCGCGCGCGAGTCGCTCCTGCCGGCGGCGGACCGTGTCGCCGATGAGCCAGAACATCGGGGGCCAGAGCCCGACGAAGATCGCACGCCGTTCAGCGTTGCCACGCTCGTCCTCGCCGATGGTCTTGGCGCGGATCCAGAGCGTGATGCACAGCCCGATCGAAGCGAGTGAAGTGGCGTAGAGATGCTCGCTGCGAAGCGGCACGGTTTGAGCGAGGTTCGGCGTCATGGGTCGCGGCAGTTTGACGCAAGCGCATGGTGGACGTCGCGATGGGTAAGCCTCGAGGCGTGCCGCGGAGGCAATCCTTCACATTGCGCCTCAGGACCGCCGCGCGCTGGCCGGGTGGCATGGCCCTCACGGCTTGGAGCTACTTCTGGCGCACCACCGCGGTCCACCGGTGGGAGATGACGGGCTCCCACTCAGAGGACGCGGCGCCCGACCTTCCTGCGGATGTCGACCGCGACGATGTGCAGGAGACCGGCGACGGAACCGGGCCGCTCCTGCACCGCATCTACCGCACACGGATCGTCGGCGGTGAGCTCGGACCGGAGGACCTCATGGACCGGATCACCGCAGATCTCGATGCCATCGCGCCTTCCGAGTTCGCCACGTTCCAGAAGCTCGACGGCGACGGACCACTCGCGGTGGGCGACGAGTACGTCGTGCGGATGCCCGGACCCTGGGACGGGCCGGTACGGGTGGTGGGCCGCTGGCCCCGCGGCTTCCGCCTCGCGACGCTGACTGGCCATCTCGAGGCCGGCCAGATCGAGTTCCGTGCGCGCACCGATCGTCGCGGCCTCGAGTTCACGATCGAATCGTGGGCTCGCAGCGGCGACTGGTTGTCGGACCTCATGTACTCGCGCCTGCGGCTGGCCAAGGAGGTCCAATTGCACATGTGGACCTCGGTGCTCGAGCGCGTGATCAAGCTCGCACGAGGCAGGATGGACGGCGGGGTTGTCATCACCACCCGCCGGGTCGAGGGCGGCCGTCGAGGCATTGACAGCGTGGTGACCACCGCGAACCGGCGGGCGCGCCATCGACTGGCCGAGCTCTCGCAACGCAGCGTGAACTTCGATGCCTCGAGGACCGCGGACCACACGAGCTCGACCGGCTGGCACGTCGACGATCTGGTCCAGCCGCTGCCACATGAGGCTCCCGGACCCCCCGAGCATGACGGTACCTGGGAGCTGGCCCGCCGGCTCATGGTCGATTACCGACTCGCTAATCCGGGCACGGTCCGCGCGGTCTACGACCCGGCGACCCCGCTCCAAGGTCGTGACATGCTCCTCCAGATCCGTTTCCTGTCGGTGCGGTTCGCCGTCGGCGTACGGGTCAGCGAGGTCTATGAGAACGAGCGTGTGGTCGGCGGATCCCGCGCACGCGTGACCGGCTGGGCCTATCAGACGCTGGACGGCCATTTCGAGCAAGGTGAGATGCATTACCAGGTGTGGAAATGGATCGACTCGGGCGATGTCGAGTTCCGCCTGCACGCTGTCTCCAAGGCGGCGGACACCGGCCCACGGCTGCTGCGAACCGGCTTCCGGCTGCTCGGCCGCACGAACCAGCTGCGCTTCTACCGCCAGATCTGCCGGAGAGTCCGCCGGCTGACGGAGGCCGCGCTCGAGGCTCGCCGAGTGGCAGAGGCAGCCTGACCGGCGAGAGTCGTCACGCCGGCGACGTCCCGCGTCGCGATCCCGGGGCCAGTCTGCGCCGTACGAATGTCGACTTCAACGATCTGGGGGCCGACATGGCGAAGAGTGCGCACGATCGACGGATGGTCAGCCGTCCGCTGTCCGAAGGCCGAGGCGCCATGACCAGAGAACGCTTGGGCGTGACGCTGTTCCTGATCGCTGCTGTCGCCTCGTTCCTGCTCTCGATCGTGCTCTGGTTCACCGACAACCAGGACGAGGGCGTGTTTGTGGGGCTATGGGTGCCGTCGATCCTCGCGGCCGGCGGCTTCTGGATGGCCGCCGTGAGGACAAGATGACCGGTCTCGACGTACTGCTCGCCGTCGCAGGGCTCGTGGTGACGGTTCTCGTCGTGGCCGGGATGATCCTCATCACTCCGCGTGGCGCGGTCGATGCCTTCGACGACGTGACCGATCCGCAGGGTGCGGAGCTGAGCCGAGCCAATGCGATCGACCCCGCCGACACGGCCGCGCGCCGTCGGAGAGTCGGGCCGGCCGAGTGAGCGCCAGAGCCATGATTAGGGACTGCCGGCGTCGCGGACAGCGTGGCTGGCCCACGAGGTTCCCGGTCGCCCAGTTGCCCAACGCGCCGCTGTGGGTCGCACTCGGCGGCCGAGCGATCGCCATGATGACCGACGGCTCGGTGCACGCCTACGCACGCGCCGCGTTCTACGCCGGGCTCGCCGCATGGGCATGGGAGGAACTCGTCAGCGGCGTGAACTGGGTGCGCCGCGCACTCGGTGCCGGTGGGCTCATCTACGTCGTGGACAGGGTCGCCGCGGCACTCCGAGCGTGAGCGGATCACACGTGGAGCGTGTCTGGGACTATCCCCGCCCGCCGGCTGTGACGTCATGCCGACGCCGCATCCGCTTGGAACTGGCCGGTGAGGCGCTGGCCGACTCGACCCGTGCACTCCGCGTGCTCGAGACCAGCCACCCACCGACCGTGTACGTCCCGCCCGACGACGTGCGCGGCGACCTGCTCGCCGCCAGTGGCGCGCGATCGACCTGGTGTGAATTCAAAGGCGCCGCGCACTACCTCGACGCGATCGTCGACGGCCGCCGCGTTCACGCGGTCGCGTGGACCTATCGCGACCCGACGCCGGCCTATGAAGCGCTCCGCGATCACGTCGCGTTCTATCCCGGCCGCGTGGATGTCGCATGGATGGGCGACGAGCGGGCGCAAGCGCAAGCGAGCGACTTCTACGGCGGCTGGATCACCGCCGACCTCGTCGGACCGTTCAAAGGACCACCGGAAACGCTTGGCTGGTGAGGCGTCTCCAGCGAAGAGCGTCTAAGACGCGCAACCGCCGCGGACCTTCCCGACGCGCAGCCGTGGCCGAGCGAGAGCCCGCGTCTCGGCGAACTCACTCCCGCATCGCGCGCGATCTGCGGAAGCGACATCGGCGTCAGCCGCGGCGCCCGCTCGTCGTCCTTCGCGGGGGGCCGCGCCGGAGACGACCGCGTCACGACCGCGCGCGGCGCGGACGCCAACGCCGGCAGCCTGGCGCCCAGCTGGGGTCTAGCCCCCCGGTGGGGGCGGGATCGGCGACGTTTGCAGCGCGCGAGCGATGACGAGGAGGTTTGACGCGCATGCCTGGCTTGTGGAGATCGACCAGGCGCGTTCTTCGGTGCTCAGCCATTCCTCCTCGCCGTCCAGACTCGCAAACTAACTCCGCCCTGCCAGGGAAACCGGGGGTTCCACGACGGAAGTGGCTCGAGCGCGCGCAGGCCGAAGTCATCGTCGACACCATCACGCTGGTCGTGTCCGGCAGGGTCCGTAGCCCGTCCGTTTGCAGGACTTCTCTGACGTCCGACAGGTTGCACGAAGCCTCGTCGGCGACACTGCCGCTCTCCTCACTGGCCAACCAGCGGCCGCGTCCGGCGTTATAGGAGTCGAGGCAATCGCCTCAACCGGCAAACCCGTCGTGAGGCGGGGGCGCAAAACCAGGGGCCTGCTCGGACGCAGGTGGCCCAGTTGCCCAGGAGGCAGCCTTGAAGATCATGACCTACGCGGCTACGAGCGCCGCCATCCTCGCGCTCACCGCGGTGCCCGCCTTTGCGCAGGGCCAGTCCGGGCATACGCCCACCATGGACGACAACCCCGGCAGCGCGCACAAGCTCGCCGCGCCGGGCCAGTACTGCAAGGCCGAATCCAAGAAGCACGTCAACGACCAGAAGGGCACACCGTTCAGCGTGTGCGTGACAGCGCAGGCCAAGCTCCGCGAGGGCACCACGGATTCCCCGCGCTCGGCGTGCAAGGCCGAATCCAAAAAGCACGTCAAGGGCCAGAGGGGCACTCCGTTCAGCGTGTGCGTGAAAGCCGGCGCGAAGCTGCTCAGGGACAAGAAGGCGCACGACGAGGCGGCCCCGCAGTCCTAGATCCGGCTGGGCGGCGTGACGCCGGCCGACATGTCATGGAGCGACAGACGACGATCATCGATCTCCGCGGGTCCGCCTCCTCCCCCGGAGGGGCCGGATTCGGTGTGCTCGCGGACCCGACGGGCCGTCGTGGCCGCAGCCTTCGGCGGGTTGGCCGGGCCGTCGCGGTCCTGTTCGCTGGATGGCTCGCGGCGCTCGCTCTCGCCGGCCTCGGGCTGCTGCCCGGTGTGGGTATCCCGTTGGTCTCGCGCGCCGGCGTCGGCAGCGCGCCGCCGCCACTGGACGCGCGCAGTGCGCTCGTCGCCGTGAAGGGCGCGCGGCCAGCGCTGGCCAAGCCCGCCGCGACCCCGCGCGCCGCGCCGGTCCCCAGGTCCGCGGGACCGGCCCGCTCACTGCGCCGAGCGGTCGCACGCCGACGCGGCGTCGCCCGCGGCCGGCGGCCGACCGCCGCCATCGCTCCCGCCGTCGCCACGCCCGCTCCGCTCCGCTCCGCTCTCGCGCCGGGCCGCATCGTGGCGTCGCCGGGACGCTCGGGCACGACGCCCGGCCAGATCCGCCGGGCGAAGACACCCCGCCCGCATCCGACGCCGCGGGCGAAGCCGACGCCCGCCCCAGCTGCGACCTCCGCGCCGTCCGATGGCAAGTCCGGCAGCGCGCCGGGCCGCAGCAGCCACTGACCGTGCGCCGCTTCGTCGTTCGAGGACGCCGCTCGCGGCGGCGCGTCGTGGCGGCGCGACGACGTCTGTGGAGCCCGCCCGCACACTGGCGGTTGCTCGCGTTCTGCCTGGCCGTGGTGTTGATCCTGATCGGCTTCGAGGGCTTCGTCACGCACACCATCGGGCGGAGCTCGGAGCCGCACACGGGCGCGAACGCCGCCGCGCCGCTCGTCGGCAGCCGCGCGCTGGTGACCGCCCGTGGCGGCCGTCTGCGCAGCGCCCAGCCGGCGCCGGGCAAGCGGATCGCGCTGACGTTCGATGACGGACCGGATCCGAAGTGGACGCCGCGAGTCGCCGCGGTCCTGCGCCGGGAGCACGTACCGGGCGCGTTTTTCGTCGTCGGCAGCGAGGCCGCGCGCCATCCCGACGTCGTCCAGATGCTCGCGCGTGATGGCCACGAGCTCGGCAACCACACCTTCACCCACGCCGCCCTGTCGACCGGTGCGGGCTGGATGCGGCGGTCACAGCTCGACCTCACCGAGGCGGTCCTGGTCGGGCTGACCGGGCGCTTCAGCCGGCTCGTGCGGCCGCCCTACTCGGCGACGCCGGATGCCGTCACGCGCGCCCAGGAGCACAAGCTCGTCGAGGCCGCGGGCAGCCGCTATGTGATCGCGCTCGCTGACATCGACTCCAAGGACTGGCAGCGTCGGGGTGTCGCGAAGACGGTGGCGAGCGCATCGCCGCGCGAGGGCCGAGGCGGCGTCGTGATGTTCCACGACGGCGGCGGCAACCGCTCACAGACCGTGGCCGCGCTCACGGTGCTGCTTCCGCGGCTCAAGGCCCAGGGCTATCAGTTCGTGTCGCTGGCTCAGCTCGCGGGCGTGCCCGAAGCGGCGATGTCGCCGCCCGCCTCCGCTGCCGAGCGGCGCCGCGGCGAGCTCTTCATGTGGAGCGTGCGCTTCGCGTTCTTCCTCGTCGGGCTGCTGCACTGGCTCGTCCTCGGCGTCGGGATCCTTGTAACGACGCGCGTCGCCCTGCTGTTCGTCCTCGCCAGCCACCACACCAGGCTCACCCGCCGGGCCGAACAGGTCGTCGACTACACGCCGAGCGTCTCCATCCTGGTCCCAGCCTACAACGAGGAAGTCGGCATCGAGCGCGCAATCCGCTCGCTCGCCGATTCCGACTACCCGCAGCTCGAGATCCTGGTCGTCGACGACGGCTCCACCGATCGCACCGCGGAGATCGTCGCGTCGCTCAGGCTCGACCGGCTCCGCCTCATCCGCCAGGACAACGGCGGCAAGGCATCGGCGCTGAACATCGGCATGCAGTTCGGCGACGGCGAGGTGCTGGTGATGGTGGACGGCGACACCGTCTTCGAAGCCGACACGATCCGCAACCTTGTGCGCCCGCTCGCCGATCCGGAGGTCGGCGCCGTCTCCGGCAACACGAAGGTCGGCAACCGCCGCGGCTTGCTCGGCCGCTGGCAGCACATCGAGTACGTCACCGGCTTCAACCTCGACCGCCGCATGTACGAAGTCCTCCAGTTCACGCCAACCGTCCCCGGAGCGATCGGCGCCTTCCGCCGCGACGCGCTTGAAGAGGTCGGCGGCATGTCGGGCGAGACGCTCGCCGAGGACACCGACGTCACGCTCGCCATCGGCCGCACCGGCCGCCGCGTGATGTACGCCGAGCAGGCACGCGCCTGGACCGAGGCGCCATCCACTCTGGGCGGCCTCTGGCGCCAGCGCTACCGCTGGTCCTACGGGACCATGCAGGCGGTCTGGAAACACCGCGGCGCGGTCGTCTCCCGCGACCCACGCCAGGCCCGCATCGGCCGCCGCGCGATCCCCTACATGGTCTGCTTTCAGATCCTGCTGCCCATGATCGCGCCGCTGATCGACCTGCTCGCGCTCTACGGACTGATCTTCACCGACCCCGCGCCCGTCGCGGCCGCGTGGCTGGGCTTCAACGCCCTGCAGCTGGCGCTCGCCGCATTCGCGTTCAGGCTCGACCGCGAGAGCCTGCGGCCGCTCTGGGCGCTGCCGCTCCAGCAGTTCGTCTACCGCCAGATGATGTACCTCGTCATCATCGAGTCCACCATCAGCGCACTCGTCGGCATCCGCGCCCAATGGCGCACGATCGAGCGCACCGGCGACATCCGCGTCGGCCTCAACACCTGAACGACGATCTGGAAGCGCCCGCCGCTCCCGCCGCCCCGACTTCGGTCCCGGCTCGGCGCACACGAGCTGCGTATTCACAGGACGGATCGCGAATCGCGCACTCCGTGGACGCGAACGCGCGCTGCATGCGACCCCCCGTGCGTTGGCGCGTTGCCGCAAGCGACAAGTCCCTGAGCGCGGCGCGCTGCGGTTCAGGTGCTGAACCGGCGCCGGATCCCGGCTCGGACGGCGAGCGGCGAAACTCGACCCGGACACCGGCGCGCTACCAGGGCCGTCCGCGGTCGGGCCGTCGCTGATGCAGAACAGCGGGCCGACCCGTAGCTCCACGCGCGCGGAGAGCCAGGGCCGCAGTCTGCTCCGAGCCCCAGGCGTCCATGCCGATCTCACGGCGCCTGCCGCCTTGCCGTCGCGCTCGAGGAGCGAGCCGCGCCGACTGTCGAGGTCGGCTTCACTGAGCTTGAGGGCCTCTCGGATGCACAGCCCGCCGCGCCAGAGCACGACGACCACGGCACGCAGCCGCCAGCCGTGGCGATCGTCGGCAGCCACCGCATCACGGCGATGGTCTCCTCCACCGTCGGCGGGTAGCGCAATCCCTTGTTCCGCCGAGCGCGTCCGGCGTCCGCGCGGTGGATGGAACCTCCTAACGCCGCAGGCTGCGGCACCCGACTCTCGAGTCGGGTGCCGCCGCTCACCGGCCTCGCGCGGGAACAACAGGATCGGGGGCCCACGTAGTCGTCGAGGATGGGAAACGCTCGCTCGCGCGCTGGGGCACGAGTCAGGATCGATCAGACGGCGGGCTGGCCGTCGGCGCGTCCACCGAGCGCCGGTTCATCGATCGCCCCAACCGCCCGGACGGGCTCGTTGGCTTTTACCAGGCCGGGTGCCGGCGTTCTGACCTGCTGCGGCGGCCGAGCCCGGATCCGGGTGGCGTGCGTTGTCGTCGCGCCGTTGCTCTCCCGGTCGGCGCCGGCGATCGCGTTCGGCCACGCGACGCAGACGCTGGTTCGGTCGACAGGGAGCAGTCGAGCCGGCGCGACGTTGGCCGACCAGCCCGCGGGTTTCGGGTGTCCATCCCGTGAGCTGCGGAGGCAGCCCCTTGCTTATCCGATCGCGGCGCGACGCCATCACCGTCGCGGAGCTCGAGCGCGCCTTCACACCCGGGCTGTCGGCTCAATCGCGCCCGCTGTGGGCGGGCGCGATGCCGGCTTGATGCTAGTGGCGCTCGATGGCCTGCTGGGCGGCTCCCACGCCCTGACCGCTCGCGGCTCCCGCGCTGCTCGCACGGCGTGTGGCCCCAGCGGCGCTGGTCACCGCCAGCGGCGCGGTCGGTGCCCACATCCCCTCATCGAACACGTTGCCGGTGTGGGGGTTGCCGATCGCAAACACGGTCGCCGCCGTGCCCGCGGCGTTAAACGACGTCGAGATGTAGTCGCCGACCATCCGTCCCTGCGAGGTGGCCGCCACGTCGGCCAGCGACATCGGGCCGGCCAGCGCGGTCGGCGCGCTCCAGGTTACGCCTGCGTCGGGCGAGGAGATAAAGCCGACGTCGAGCTGGCACGTGGCCGCCGTGCACGCGGCGTTGGGGTAGTAGTAGTACGTCAGCGCCAGGTTCGCGCTCGCTCCCGAGGTGGCCGGATCGACGGCCACTCCCGGAATGAAGTGGTCGACCGCGCTGCCGACCGCATCGATCGGGACCCGGCTGACAGCACTCCAATGCAGGCCGTCGGCGGAGCTGCTGAAGACGATGTCGTTCGCCGCGCACTTGGGCTCGAAGCGGCAGTCCTCCCACGCCACAAACGTGGTGCCGGCCGCGTCGATCTCGGCGCTCGGCAGCGGGCTCGTCCGCAGGCCGCCGGAGTTCGGATGGAAGCTGATCCGCGAGATCGGGACCTCTCTGGACCACGTCGCGCCGCCGTCGGTGGACCGAAACGCGGCAATCGTGCCCCTCAGGCTCTCGAAGGGCACGATCACCGTGCCGTTGGGCCGCACGACCGGCTGACCGCCCAGCCCCTTGGCCTTGCCCGCCGGCGAGACCGGCACGCTCCAGGTACGGCCTCCGTCCGAGGACGTGCTCATGTACTCCAGGTCGCCCTCGCCGAAGTTGTCGAACTCCGTGTAGCAGTTGCCGTAGAACGGGCTGCCCGGGTGGTTGTCGCAGACCGTCCAGTTCTTATCGAGGTTGACCTTGCGGGCTGGCGGCGGGATCTGCACTGGATTGCCAAAACTCGCGCCGCTGTCGCTCGAGAGGCTGACGAAGATCGTCGGGACGTCCAGGGTCGGCGTCAGCGGGATCGAGGAGATCATCCACGTGTCGTGCTTGGCGTCATAGGCGACGCTCGGGTCGCTCACGCGCTCATACGGGCTGCCCGCTCCGGAGAACGCTCCCGCGTTGAAGGTGAGTCCGGGCAGGAAGCTCGAGGTGCCCCACGTCGCTCCGCCGTCCGTGGAGCGTGCGAAGCCGATGTCAGACGCGCCCCCGTTGAAGAACCGCCCGACCTGGTAAGTCGCGAGCACCGTCGAACCCAACGCGAAGGTGTCAGGCTCGACCTCCGTCGCATGCTGACTTGTCGCGTTGGTGAACGGGTCCGCGCTCACCCGGGTCAACGCGACGTTGGCCCGGGCCGGTGCGGCCAGGGCGAGCAGGGCGGCGGCCGCGAGCGCGCAGAACAACGCGACCGGCCGCATGGAAGTTGTGCGGATCATGCCCGCTTCTATACACCCATCAGCCATCGTCTACAACCCGCGCGCCGGGCGAGGAGCGAGGCATCGACCCGTCGCCGTGACCAAATCGAGCGCCGAAACGTTCCCACCGATGGACCGGGACGGTCCCAGACTTCAGTCCCGTCGCCGGCCAGCTCGACGATGCGCTCCCCGGCGCTTGGCTCAAAGCCGAGCAAGCGCCAGGGTAATCCAGCGCCTGGCCCGCGGGGCAGGCGCTGAGCAACCCTGAGCGCAGGAAGTTCTCGATCGGGACTTCCCGCACAATGGTCGATGGCGGCGGAAGGTCCACTCCGTGTTCGAGATCAAGGTCCTGCGCGGCTGGCCACCCGGGGCCGGGACCACGCCCGGCCCCGCGGTGGCGGCGCGTTAGTAACCAGCTCCGAATGTGGACCTGGGGACGATTCCGACGACCTGGTTTTGGTAGTAGACGGGACCGCCGCCGTCGGCGGTGACGGTGCTCGATGGGTAGTGCGTCGAGACGCCGAACGTGTAGATGTTGCCGCTTGAGATCGCGAGGCCGAAGTAGTCGCCGATGAAGCCTCGCCCGTGCGGGCACGGGTCGGTGTGGCCGGCGCACGGGTACTGCGTGAGCCCGCCGACCTTCTGCTGTGGCTGGTCGGGATCCCAGCTGAACTGCGAGGAGCGGACGTTGCCGCCCACAGGGACGGCCCCGGCGGCGGTGCCGCGGTCCTTGTATGCCTGGAGGGAGACGTCGATGCAGGTGTTGGGGGCGCCGCGGTGGGCGGGCAGGATGCTCGCGTCGCCGGGGCAGTTGGCGCGGCGGTCGTAGAACGCGACGGCGACCGCGCCGTCCGGCCCGGCGGCCACCGACGGCTGGAACTGGTCGGTCGCCCCGGAGTTGGACGCGTCGTTCACGGTCTGCACCGATCCCCAGTTGAGCCCGCCGTTCGTGGACTGCCGGAAGCGCACGTCGAACTGCCCCGCGTCGGGGTCCCAGTCCTCGTAGGTGAGATAGAGGTGGCCGAGATAGGTGGGACTCGCCGCGAAGCTCTCGATGATGCCGTCGCGGAAGTTGGTGTTGGGCAGGAAGCCGTCCGGGTTCTCGCGAGGCGTCGCGGCCTCGACGAATGGTCCGAACGTGGCGCCGTCGTCGTTTGAGCGCGTGACGTAGACATGGCCGACGCGGTTCTTGTTCGTGCTGTCGAAGCCGCCCACGAAGGCGACGTAGAGCGCCCCGTCGCTACCGACCGACGGATAGACGTAGGTCGTGGCGGGCGTCGTCACACCGGGCGACGTGATGGTGACCGCCTTTGAGAAGGTCTGTCCGCGGTCACGCGAGACGGCGAGGCGGATCTTGCCGTTGCCGGCCGAGCCGTTAAACGTCGTCCACATCGCGTAGACGTGGTCCTGGTAGCGGTTGCCCGCGATGTGGTTGACGGCGATCCACTGCTTATCCTCAACATGCCCGAGCGAGAGGCTCGTCTGGTTGTTGTTGGGCTCGAGGTCCCGGCCACCGTTGCCCTTGATCCAGTGCAGGCCGAGGTCGTCGGAGTAGGAGGCGTCGATCGCCCCGTTGGGGTGCAGCCCGCCCTCCCAGAACGCGTTGAACGGCAGCGTCGTCTGGTACGCCCGGCCCCGGGTGTCGAAGTCGACGTTCGGGTCGGTGTTGTTGGTCCAGCTCGGCGGCATCGCCTGGGTGCCGGTGGACACGCAGTCATAGCCCTGCACCTGGCTCGCCCCCGTCACCGCCCCGTTGTTGATCGCGTACGCGCCGAGATGGAAGTTGTAGAAGGTGCTGAAGTTCTCGAAGAACAGCTTCGAGACGCCGACCAGCGCCTCGGTCCCGGGCTTGACCGCGATCCAGGACTCCGAGCGATTGGAGTTGTAGAGCCCGGCACGGCAGCTGCCAGGCTCCGGCTTCGTCGAGCCAGGCGGGTCCGGGTAGCCGCCACCTGGGATGACCTGACCCGCCACGACGTTCGAGCCCACCGGAGTCCCCCAGCCGGCCGCCGCGCCGGCGGCGGGCCACGCGAGCGCGGCAATGAGTGCGCCCGCAAAGATCAGTGCCCTCACGAACTCCTCCTCGGATCGAACAGCCGAGAGGCGATCCTAACCTCGCCCGACCCGCACCACAACGTTTATGACCAGGCGTGCGCAGGAACCGCCAGCCCGGCGCCAAGCACGGCAGCACCTCCCGTCGCGGCGCGCGCCGCGACCGGCAACGCGGGCGCGATCACCACGAGCGTGCCGGCCACCATCACCGTGCGCCCGAAGCGCTGACGTCACGATTACTGATCCGCGTGCAGATTTCGGGTGGCGACTGGCGCCCGCTCAGTGAACCTTCAGGTGCTCGCTCCAGTCCTCGACAGCGTGCTCGTCGGCGATGTGTCGAGCAGGCGCCGCATGCTGTTGAGGGCGAACGCTCGCGCGCGCTGATCACGACCTCGGCACGACCGGCGTTCCTCCAGCAGCTCAGCCCGGTCACCTAACGCGCCGAGGAGCCGACAGGAGGTCGCGCTGTCGCGCGGGATTCGGACCTTGATGCTGTAAGAGGCGGGCAAGTGCGAGGTGAAGCTCGGCCGATGGACGACGGTCGCTCGTCGGCGACGCCGGAGAGCCGTAATCGTCTGTGACCGCTCGGAACCAGGGCCCCCATCCCGTTCAGTAGAACGACCCGGGGTTGCAGGGTTGGGGCACCGAGTGGCGGTGGGTCAGCTTCGCGACACCAAGAGATCCGCCACGGCAGGGCTAGATGTTGAGCCCGGTGACCTCCCGAACGCGGGTGAGCGGGGGGCGGTTGCCGAGGGCGCTGTGGGTGCGCCGCTCGTTGTAGTGGCGCACCCAGTGTGGCAACGATGCGCGACGGGCCTCGCTTGAGGCGTATTCGAGCGCGT